>JBDHRV010000091.1:0-14270 GCA_039807745.1 Burkholderiales bacterium | reverse complement strand
GATCCGGCTTCACAAAAGGTAGGGGCCGCCCGAGGGCGGCCCCATTCCTTTCCCTGAGCCGCCTTATATAACCTTCGAATAGCGCGCCCGGTCCTCGCCCGCCCGCAGATAGCGGTCGAAGACCATGCAGATGTTCCGGATGAGCAGCCGGCCCTTCGGCGTCACCCCCAGCCAGCCCGGCTCGATGTCGATCAGCCCCTCCGCCTCGTACAACCTGAGGTCTTCCAGCTCCTGGCGGAAGTAGCTCTCGAAATCGAGCAGGTAGGCGATCTCGATCGACTCGGTGGAGAGCTCGAAGTGGCACATGAGCGACTGGATGATCGCTCGGCGCGCGAGATCGTCCGCCGACAGTTCGATGCCGCGCATGATCGGCAGCTCGCCGTGATCGATGGCGTCATAGTAGTCCTCGAGCGCGCGGTGATTCTGGCTGTAAGTGGGGCCGATCTTGCCGATGGCCGAGACGCCGAGCGCGACGAGATCGCAGTCGGCATGGGTCGAATAGCCCTGGAAGTTGCGGTGCAGGCGGCCCTGCATCTGCGCTATCGTGAGCTCGTCCTGCGGCCGCGCGAAGTGATCCATCCCGATGTAGATGTATCCCGCGTCCGTGAGCCGGCGAATGGCGAGCCCGAGAATCTGCAGCTTGGTCTCGGGCAGCGGCAGATCCTCTTCACGGATGCGGCGCTGCGGCTTGAAGAGTGCCGGCAGGTGCGCGTAGTTATAGATCGCAATCCGGTCGGGGGCGAGGGCGATCACCTTCTCGAGGGTGCGGTTGAAGCTCATCACGGTCTGTTTCGGCAAGCCATAGATGAGATCCATGCTGACCGAGCGGAATCCCTCCCGCCGGGCCGCGCTGAGCACGCGCTCGGTCTCCTCCTCGCTCTGGATGCGGTTCACCGCACGCTGAACGTCGGGATCGAAATCCTGCACGCCCAGGCTCAACCGATTGAAGCCGAGCGCCCGTAGCAGTGCGACAGTCTCTTCGCCGACCTTGCGCGGGTCGATCTCGATCGAGTACTCGCCGTCGGGTGCCAAGTCGAAGCTCTCGCGGGTGCGCCGCATGAGCGCTTGCATCTGTTCGTGCGAGAGATAGGTCGGCGTCCCGCCGCCCCAGTGCAACTGCTGCACGCGCGGCTCTTCGCGGAAGAGCTCGCTTTGCGTGCGCATCTCGGCAAAGAGATAATCGAGATACTTGGCGGCCTTCGTGACGTCCTTGGTGACGATCTTGTTGCAGCCGCAGTAGAAGCACACCGTGTTGCAGAACGGGATGTGCACGTAGATCGACAGCGGCCGGCAGACGGGACCCGTGTTGCGCTTCCCCGCCCATATGCAATAAGCATCGGCGTTGAACGCCTCGACGAAGCGATCCGCCGTCGGGTAGGAAGTATACCGGGGTCCCTTGCGGTCGAGACGGCGGATCAGGTCGAGATCGACCTCCAGCCGAGGATGCCGCTCTTCGCTCACCACGACGTTCCCCAGAGAAAGCATGCGCTGGCTGCCAATGAATGAAGACACCTAACGGGAGCTAATATGCCAGTGCTCCAGGGGGGCACGTTTGATCTAGGTCAAAGAACGTGCCATAGTTCGCGCTCTTTCGGGAAAGCTCTCGACCATGGCCTCCCGCACCATCCTGAAGCAAAGCGACATCGCGCAGCTCAAAAGCGTCTGCTCGGCATGCAGTCTCCTGGAGTTGTGCTTGCCGATCGGACTCGAACCCAAGGAGATCGATAAGCTCGATCGCCTGGTGGAGCATCACCGATCGGTCAAGCGCGGCGATTTCCTCTACCGCGCGGGCGCCCCCTTCCGATCGCTGTTCGCGGTGCGCAGCGGCTTTCTCAAGAGCTATGTGCTGCACGACGACGGCCGCGAGCAAGTCACGGGCTTTCACATGATGGGCGAGTTCGTCGGCATGGACGCGATCAGCACCGACGTGCACACCTGCGACGCGGTGGCGTTGGAGAACAGCGACATCTGCGAGATTCCTTTCGGCACGCTGGAGGCGTTTTCCCGCACCGTTCCGATTCTGCAGCGGCACCTGCACAAGATCATGAGCCGCGAGATCGTGCGCGATCACGGTGTCATGCTGCTGCTGGGCAGCATGAAGGCGGAAGAGCGGCTGGCGGCGTTTCTCCTGAATCTGTCGCAGCGCTACGCCGCGCGTGGTTATTCCGGCACCTCCTTCCACCTGCGCATGACGCGCGAGGAGATCGGCAGCTACCTCGGACTCAAGCTCGAAACCGTGAGCCGGGTCTTCTCCAAGTTCCAGGAAGAAGGGCTCATCAGCGTCCAGAACAAGTACATCGAGTTCAAGGACGTGGCGGGCCTGAAAGCGGTGATCGGCCAACAGCACCGCTGCCAGAGAAGCTGAACGGGAGCCGCGGTCAGAACTTGTAGAAGGTGCGGTTCAGGTAGTCGACGACCGCCGCACGCTCCTCGGCGTCCCAGTCGAGCTTCTGGTTCCCCTGCCAGCGATCGACCTGCTGTACGAGTTCGCCCATGTTTTTGACCAGCGGATCGCGGCGCGTGTGTGCCTGGCAGGTGTGGCAGGCGACGCAGTGATTGGCATACAGTGCCTCGCCGCGGGAAACGCTGGGTGCCGCAGTGGAGCCGGTCGAGCAGACGAGCAGAGTCGCCGCGACCACTGAACACAATCGCATTCTCAGATCAGTCACAACAGCCATCCGCGTTTTCGCGCTTGGGGCAGCCGGCCGGACGCTCGACCGCGGGCAGCGGACAACGGTTGATCTCGAACGGCGATCGCTGCAGAAAACAGGTGAGCGCACTCGACCCGGCGGCGAACGCCCAGAACAGGAAGAAACCGGCCGAGTAAACCGCGGTGCGACCCCATCCCAGGGGCTCGCCGAAGAGCCCGATATCCCCCGGGTCCACCAGTGCGAAAAAAATCGTGGTCATGGTGCCGCCCACGATGAACGCGGGCCAGAACACCCAAATCATCCGACGTCCCATGGAGTCACCTCCCATTTGCTTCAGAGTGGCTGCGGCTCCAGCGCGACCTCCGCATTCTCCGGTACGAACATCTCGCCCACGAGACGCCAGGTCTGCGGCGTATCCTCCAGGCTCAACAACCAGCGACCGCGGCGCAGCGTCGACAGCGCGCCATCGTACACGCCGGGGCTGCTCGCCGGGAGCTCCGCGACCTGGTCGGCTCCCGCACGGGTGGGGTGCAGCACGTGCAGCCGAATGGCGCTCGGCAGAGGTCGTTCCGTACTGCCGCGAAGATAGACCCGCACCCGCTGATTGTCGAAATTGAAGAGCACGCTGGCGCGCAGACCGAGCTCCGCGGCCGCCTGGTCGCGGCGGATCACCTGGTTGATCGCGAGCCCCTGTTTGTAGTAGTCGTCCGCGACCAGCCCGTCGTCGCTCTTCACGGCAAGCCAGACGGTGACGGCTCCGGCGACGATCACGGTGAACGGACCGGCCGCCAGGAGCCACGGCCACGGCTCCCTGTACCACGCACGGGAGGAGGAACGCGTGCGATCGGCGAGGCTCGTCATGGTGCGCGCAGGTAGAAGTTCGAGTTGGCGCTGGCGGCGAGCCGGTCGTCGTCCACCGCCCTCACCTCGAAGTCGATGCGATGGGAGCCGGGCGCGACGCCGGCCGGATCTGCCTGCACGCTCACGGGCACGATGATGGACGAGGCACCGGCCACGCTCACGACCGGTGTGTCGGTCGCGAGGCGGATTCCCGGCAGACCCCTTACCGACATCGCGAACTGGTGCGGCGTCTCGGCGGTGTTCATGATCTGCAGGCGGTACACGTTCTCCATCCAGCCATCGTTCGTCTCCCGCACCAGGTTGGCGCGGTCCTTCAGCACGTTGAGCTTGACCGGCACCCGCATCGCGAGCGTGACCAACATCGCCACGATCACCGTGGCGAGGATGCCGGTGTAGACCAGCACCCGCGGCCGCAGCAGATGCGACCTGATCTTGCGCAGCCCGGTCTTTTCCTCCGCGTACTTGCCTTGCATTGCGTTTTCGGTGGAGTAGCGTATGAGACCGCGCGGGTATCCCATCTTGTCCATCACCTGGTCGCAACCGTCGATACACGCCCCGCAGGCGATGCACTCGTATTGCAGCCCGTTGCGGATGTCGATGCCGGTCGGGCAGACCTGCACGCAGATCTGGCAGTCGATGCAGTCGCCGAGCCCCCTGGCGCGATAGTCGACATTCTTCGGCCGCGACCCGCGCGGCTCGCCGCGCCCCGGATCGTAGGTGATGATCAGCGTGTCGGGGTCGAACATCACGCCCTGGAAGCGGGCATAGGGGCACATGTACACGCACACCTGCTCGCGCAGCCAGCCGGCGTTGCCATAGGTGGCGAAGCCGTAGAACAGTACCCAGAACGTTTCCCACGGCCCCAGGTTGAAGGCGACGAGCTCGCCGACCAGGCTGCGAATCGGGGTGAAATAGCCGACAAAGGTGATTCCGGTCCACAGGGCCACCGCGATCCAGACCCCGTGTTTGGCTGACTTGATGCCGATCTTGCGCGCGCTCCAGGGCTCACGGTCGAGCTTCATCCGCTTCACCCGATCGCCCTCGATGTGGTGCTCGATCCACATGAAGATCTCGGTATACACCGTCTGCGGACAGGCGTAACCGCACCACAATCGGCCCGCCACCGCGGTGAAGAGGAAAAGCGATAGCGCCGAGACGATCAGGAGGCCGGCCAGGAAGATGAAGTCCTGCGGCCAAAGTACCAGGTCAAAGAGGTAAAAACGGCGCGCCCCGAGATCGAACAGCACCGCCTGCCGCCCGCCCCAGGGGATCCACGGCAGACCGTAGAAGATCAGCTGGGTGACGATGACGAGCACCCAGCGCCAGGTCGCGAAGAGGCCATGCACCGCGCGCGGATAGATCGCCTTGCGAACCTCGTAGAGATCCGTCTCCACCGAGCTCGGCTCCGCGCTCGACGAGGGCGCCTTGGGCAGCGGGCTGCTCACGCTCTATCCCCTGCCCCGCAGCTCGGCGATGCCCGCCCGAGCCGGGTTGCGATGTGGGAATCGGCTCATTGCTTCGGCTGCGAAAGGGAGTAGATATAGGCCGCGAGCAGGTGCACCTTGGCTTCCCCGAGGAGATCCTTCCACGCCGGCATGACGTTGTTGCGGCCCAGGGTGATGGTCTCCGAGATCGCTGCGAGCGAGCCCCCGTACAGCCACACGTTGTCGGTGAGGTTCGGTGCCCCGATGGCCGGATTGCCTTTGCCATCCGGGCCGTGGCATGCGGCGCAAACGGCGAACTTCTCCTTGCCCTCCGCGGCGAGCACCGGATCGAAAGGCTTCTGGCCGGAGATCTCCCGCACATAGTTGGCCAGCGCCTTGACGCCCTGCGCCCCGCCGACCGCGTCGATCATCGGCGGCATGATCCCTGTGCGCCCATCGCGGATCGAGGTTTCGATGGCCTCCGGCGATCCGCCGTGGAGCCATTCGCCGTCCGTGAGATTCGGGAAGCCCTTGGCGCCGCGCGCGTCCGATCCATGGCATTGATAGCAATAGGTCAGGTACAGCCGCTGCCCCATCTCGCGCGCTTCGGCGTTCGCCGCCAGCGCCGGGATGTCCATCTTCGCGAACCTCTCGTAGATGGGATCGAATTCTCTGGCCGCGGCCTCCCGCTCTCTTTCGTACTGGCCGATCGAGGTCCAGCCGAGCAATCCCGGAAAGCTTCCGAGACCGGGATATAGGGCGAGATAGACGAGAGCGAAGATCACCGTGAGGTAGAAGAGGTAGCTCCACCACATCGGCAGCGGATTGTTCCACTCCTCCAGCTCGTCCCACACATGGCCCGTGGTGGTGATCTGTTCGCCCGGTGCGCGCCTCTTGCTGCGCAGCATCCTCAAGAAGACGCCACAGCCGATCACGCTCACGAGCGTGGTGATGGTGATGAAGGGGCTCCAGAATCCACTCGTGAACTCGCTCATTTGTCCTGCGCTCCGTGTTCTTTTGACGAAACCTTTCGAGCTTCGGCGGAAACCATGGGTTCTTCTTCCTCGAAGGGCAGCCGGGCAGCCTCGTCGAAGTCGCGCTTGCGCTTCCTGCTGTAGGCCCAGAAGACGATGGCGAGAAAAAGGACGAACATGATCACCGTCATGGCCGACCGGATGTCGTTGAATTCCATCGCCTACCTTGCGGACTTAAGGGAGGTGCCCAGCACCTGGAGATACGCGATGATTGCGTCGAGCTCGGTCTTGCCTGCGACGGCGGCAGCGGCGCCCGCGATGTCCTCGTCGGTGTAGGGTACGCCGAGGGTGCGCAGCGCCTTCAGCTTGAGCGGCATCACCTTGTCATCGATTGTCGTCTGCTGCAGCCATGGGTACGCCGGCATGTTGGATTCCGGTACCACGTCGCGGGGCTGGTTGAAGTGGATCCGGTGCCAATCGTCGGAGTAGCGCCCACCGACCCGCGCCAGATCGGGGCCGGTGCGCTTGCTGCCCCACTGGAACGGCCGATCGTAGACCGATTCGCCGGCCACGGAGTAGTGGCCGTAGCGTTCGGTCTCCGCCCGGAAAGGCCGAATCATCTGCGAGTGGCAGGTGAAGCACCCTTCCCGGACGTACACGTCACGGCCCGCCAGCTGCAGCGCGTTGTAGGGCTTGAGACCTGCCACCGGCTCGATCTGGGATTTCTGGAAGAACAGCGGCACGATCTCGACCAGTCCGCCCACCGCCACCGTGATGACGGTGAGGACGATCATGAGACCGACGTTCCGCTCGATTTTTTCATGGAATCGGATGAGAGGCATTTGCGGGACTCCTCTCGATCAGGCGTGGGCGCCGGCAACGGCGGGGATCGGCGCGTCCACCGCCTTGTGGCCCGCTATCGTCTTCACGACGTTGTACACCATGATCAGCATCCCGCCCAGGAACAGCATGCCCCCCAGAAGGCGAATGCCGTAGAACGGATACATCGCCTTCACGGCTTCGACGAAGCTGTAGGTGAGCGTCCCGTCGGAGTTGATCGCCCGCCACATCAGCCCCTGCGTCACGCCGGCGATCCACATCGCCGCGATGTAGAGCACGACGCCGATGGTCGAGATCCAGAAGTGCAGCGTGATCAACCCGGTGCTGTACATCTCGGTGCGCCCGAAGAGCCGCGGAATCAGGTAGTAGATGCTGCCGATCGTGATCATCGCCACCCAGCCGAGCGCACCGGCGTGCACGTGACCGATGGTCCACTCGGTGTAGTGCGAGAGCGCGTTCACCGTCTTCACCGACATCATCGGTCCCTCGAACGTCGACATGCCGTAGAACGACAGCGCCACGATCAGGAACTTGAGGATCGGGTCCGTGCGCAGCTTATACCAGGCACCGGAGAGGGTCATGATGCCGTTGATCATGCCGCCCCAGGAAGGCGCGAGCAGGATCAGCGAGAAGACCATCCCGATCGACTGCGTCCAGTCGGGCAGCGCGGTGTAGTGCAGGTGGTGCGGCCCGGCCCACATGTAGGTGAAAACGAGCGCCCAGAAGTGGACCACCGAAAGCCGGTAGGAGTAGACCGGCCGGCCGGCCTGCTTCGGGACAAAGTAGTACATCATGCCGAGGAAGCCCGCGGTCAGAAAGAAACCGACCGCGTTATGGCCGTACCACCACTGCACCATCGCGTCCTGCGACCCCGCGTAGGCCGAATACGACTTCCAGCCCGTGAACGAGACCGGCAGTTCGGCGCTGTTCACGAGGTGCAGCAACGCGATGGTCAGGATGTAACCGCCGAAGAACCAGTTGGCGACGTAGATGTGAGGCGTCTTGCGCTTCACGATGGTACCGAAGAACACGATCGCGTAGGCCACCCACACCAGTGCGATCAAGATGTCCACCGGCCATTCGAGCTCGGCATACTCCTTCGATGTCGTGTACCCGAGCGGCAGCGTGATCACGGCCAGCACGATGACCGCCGTCCAGCCCCAGAACGTGAAGGCCGCGAGCCTGTCGCTGAAGAGCCGCACGTGGCAGGTGCGCTGGACGACATAGTAGGAGGTCGCGAACAGGCCCGAGCCGCCGAAGGCGAAGATGACGGCGTTCGTGTGCAGGGGCCGCAACCGCCCGTAGGAGAGCCACGAAATTCCGTGGGTAAGATCGGGCCAGATGAGCTGAGCGGCGGCGATCACGCCGACCAGCATGCCGACGGCCCCCCACACGACGGTCATGATGGCGAATTGCCGGACGACGGTGTAGTTGTAGGTATTCGCCTGCGAATTCATGTTCCACGTCTCCTTAGCGTTCTGAAGATTTCCTGTCCTCCGGGCGATCATCCAGTGGCGGGAATCGGCCCGGTGCGAATGCTACGGCAAGGTCTATTTTTGATCCAGATCGAAATCTCCGTTCGGGCGGCCCGCCGTGGAAGCCGGCGCATCGTCGTCCATGAGAATGCGATAGGCCGGCCCTTCCAGATCGTCGAACTGTCCGCTCTTCAGCGCATACCAGAACACCACCGCGATCACGAAGACGAGCGTCACGGACAGCGGCACGAGCAGATACAGGATCTCCATCGTTACGAGCTCCGCGGCGCCAGGCGCTTCGCCGCCACCAACGCACGCACGTCCGTGCGCGTCCGTTCTTTCTCACGGCGCGCGAGGCGCAGGGCGTTCAGCACCACGAGGAGCGAGCTCGCCGACATGCCGATCCCCGCCATCCACGGCGTCACGTAGCCGGCGATGGCGAGCGGCAGCGCGATCACGTTGTAGGCCGCTGCCCAGAGGAGATTCTGGCGGATGACGCGCCGCGTCCGGCCTGCGGTCTCGAAGGCTGTGCCGAGATGCTCGAGCCGATTCGAGAGCAGGATCATGTCGCTCGCGCCCTGTGCGATCGTGGTGCCGCCACCCATCGCGATGGACACCGCCGCACCCGCCAGCACCGGGGCGTCGTTCACTCCGTCGCCGACCATCGCCACCACCGCGCCGCGCGCCTGCAGCGCCTTCACGTACTCGAGCTTCTGCGCCGGCGTCACGTCCGCCACCACTTCGGCGATCCCGGTACTCGTCGCGACCTGGCGTGCCGCCGCCGTGCGATCACCCGACAAGAGCGCCACCGTGCGACCCGAGCGGACGAGCGATTCGATCAGCGCCCGGGCACCGGGGCGCAGCGTGTCGGTGAGCCGAAAGAGCGCCAGCCAGCCATCGCGATCGCCCAGACCGACCAGAGTTGCCCCGCCATCCGGTGACGGCCCGGGCAGCGGACCCGCCAGTTCGCCAACGAAGGCCGGGGTGCCGAGCCTCAGCGACCTGCCGCCCACCGTCCCTTCCACCCCTGCGCCAGGCAGGTTGCGGACGTCCGCTGCCAACGGCCCCGCAGCCGTCACTTGCCCCGCGGCGCGTGTCAGGGCGGCGGCGATGGGGTGCTCGGAGCCGCGCTCCAGCGCCGCGGCAAGCCGGAGCACGTCGCGCTCGGACCAGACGCCGCAGGTCTCGACCCCGGCGAGTTCGGGGCGGCCGCGGGTGAGCGTGCCGGTCTTGTCGAAGATCACGTGCGTCGCGCGGGACAGGGTTTCGAGCGCGTGCCCGCGCGTCACCACCACGCCGAGACGCGTCAGTGCCCCTGTGGCGGCCGTGAGCGCCGCCGGTGTCGCCAGCGACAATGCGCACGGACAGCTCACCACCAGCACCGACACCGTGATCCAGAGCGCACGTGAGGGATCGATCAGCGCCCAGGCCACCGCAGTGCACGCCGCGACGAGGAGCAGCACGACAACGAAAATCTGCGCCGCCCGATCTGCCATCTGCGCCAGGGCAGGCTTGCCGCTCGCCGCCCGGTCGAGCAGGCGAAGAATGCCGGCGACGACCGTATCCGGTCCCACACGCAGCACCCGCATCACCACCGGGCTCGTCACGTTGACCGCGCCGCCCGTGAGCCGGTCGCCGCGCACCTTGAGAAGCGGTCGGCTCTCTCCGGTGAGGAGCGAATCGTCCACTTCGGTCGCGCCTTCGGCAATCTCGCCATCCGCCGGGATCGCTTCGCCCGGCCTCACCAGCACGCAGTCCCCGGGTCTCAGTGTCGTCACGGCCACGCGCTCGGTGTCGCGGCCCTGGGGGAAATCGGTCAGTCGCTCGGCGCAGGCCGGAATCAGCTTGAGCAGTTCTTCCGCCGCACGTGCCGCCTTGACCCGGGCGCTCATCTCGAGAAACCGCCCGCCGAGCAGGAAGAAGACGAACATGGTGACCGAGTCGAAGTAGACCTCGCCGCCGCCTTGCACGGTGGCCGCGACGCTCGCGATGAAGGCGATCGCGACTCCCAGGGCAACCGGCACGTCCATCCCCACCCGGCGTCGTGAAAGATCGCGCCACGCCGCGGCGAAGAACGGTGCCGCCGAGTAGAGCACCACCGGCGTGGTCAGGATGAGGCTCGCCCAGCGCATCAGGCTCTCGATGTCCGGCGTCATGTCGCCATCCGCCACGTAGGCCGGATAGGCGTACATCATCACCTGCATTATCCCGAAGCCGGCGACGAAGAGGCGCCACAGCGCGCTCTTGCGCTCGCGTCGAGCGGCTTCGTCGAAGCGCGCGGTGTCGAAGGGGTGGGCGGCGTAGCCGATGTCGGTCACCGCTTTGAGAATGTCGGACAGCTTGAGGTACCGCTCGTCCCAGCGGACATAGGCGCGCCGGGTCGTGTAGTTGATCGCGACCGACACCACGCCCGGCAGGCGCCCGAGATGCTGTTCGTTCAGCCACACACAGGCGGCACAGGTGATGCCCTCGAGGATGAGCGCCGCCTCGCGCATGTGCGGAGCGGTCTCACGCACGAAGCTCTGCTGGACCGCGGGATCGTCGTAGAGCCGCAACTCGTCCACGAACGCGGGCACCGCTTCCTGCCCGCGCAGCGCCGGGGCGGTGCGATGCCGGTAATACCCGGCAAGCCCGTGGGCCGCGATCGCTTCGGCGACGGCCGCACAGCCGCGGCAGCACATCGGGCGCCACGCACCGTCGATCCGCACCGCGAACGACGCGCTCGGCGGCACCGGCAGGCCACAGTGGAAACAGCCGGCGTCGCGATCTAAAGGCTCGGGCGCATGTCCCGTAATGGATTGCGCGGTGGCCGCCACTTCCATACCCATTGCCGAATGCTAACGCAAAGAGTCCGTCGATACGACCCTCTTGGCATCGGGGAAACAAAAAGGGCAGCCATGCGCTGCCCTCTCTGTCTCTGCACTCTTCCCTGGAATCAGAAGCGGTAACCCACGCCGACGCCGTACACCATGGGATCGATGTCGAGCCTGCTGTTCACCAGCGGAGCACCGATGTTGTTGCTCGTCACCTGGGTGTCGATCCAGATGTACTTGAAGTCCACGTTGAGGTACAAATGCTCGGTCAGCTTGTAATCGGCACCGACCTGCAGCGCCGGACCCCAGCTCGTGTTCGACACGCTGAGAGGCAGGCCGCCGGGGACGATGAAGGGTACGCTGAGGTTGCTCTCGGTGAACCACGTGAAGTTGATCCCGGCGCCGACGTAGGGCTTGAAGGGATTACCTTCCCAGTTGAAGTGGTACTGGACGAGCAGCGTGGGTGGCAGATGCTTCACGTTGCCGATGCCACCGCTGTAGACCCCCGGCACGTCGAGCGAAACCGGCTGGCTCTGCGGATAGGTCAGGATCAGCTCCAGGGCAATGTTCTTCGTGAAGAAGTAGCTGACATCCAGCTCCGGCGCCCAGCGGTTCTGGACGCTGATTGCATCTTCCGGGATTCCGGCCGCCCCGCCGGCCGAAGAGCTCGACTGCGGATCGATGTTGACGGCGCGCAACCGCACCAGCCACGGACCTACATTCTCGTCGGCGGCCTGTGCTCCGAAAGCGGACGCCAAGCCGGCGGCGACAAGGCTCGCGATTAGAGTTTTCTTCATGTACTTTCTCTCGTCTCTCGTTGAGATGGCCTGCTCCGTAAGGGCGGCCGGGTTGGTCAAAATTACAGAAACAAAACCATGCTGTGGTGCACAAAATACTACGTTCCGCCGGCATGATCAATCTTGACCCAGGTCAAGAATGACTCGATTCAGGCCTTGCGACCGGCTTGCACCGGCAATACGGCTGGCGAGAACCGACTCGGCGCGCCCCATTCGACGCCGACACCGCCCCTTCCAGTGATTCCCTGGCTGCATCCCACCGACCCGTTTCCCCCGCTCGACAAGGCCCTGAAGTACCCCAACGGCCTCCTCGCTGCAGGCGGTGATCTATCGGTGCCGCGATTGCTCGACGCCTACCGACGCGGCATCTTCCCGTGGTTCGGCGAGGGCGAGCCAATCCTCTGGTGGAGTCCGAATCCGCGCATGGTGCTCTTCCCGGAAGAGCTCCGGGTGTCCCGATCGCTGGCCAAGCGGCTGCGGCGCCGCGACTACGAGGTTCGGGCCGACACTTCGTTTCGCGCCGTGATGGAGGGCTGCGCGGCGCCGCGAGGCGACCAGCCCGGAACCTGGATCACGCCGTTGATGCTCGATGCCTATACGACACTGCATGCCGCGGGGTATGCGCACTCGGTGGAGACGTGGATCGCCGGCGAGCTGGTAGGCGGTCTGTACGGGGTGGCGCTGGGCCGCGTCTTCTATGGGGAATCCATGTTCACCCGGGTGCCGGACGCGTCCAAGGTAGCGTTCGTGCACCTCGTGCGCGAACTCGCCCGGCGGGGCTTCGGGCTGATCGACTGCCAGATGCGCACCGCCCATCTGGCGAGTCTGGGAGGGCGCGAGATTTCACGGCCAAACTTTACGAGCAGGTTGCGAGAATTGCTAAACTATCCGGACGTTCCGGCTCCATGGCGACTGACCGATGACCCATCTGGGTGATTTTCCCCTGTCGATGCTGCAGTTCTACGCGACTGCGCCGTACCCGTGCAGCTATCTGCCGGAGAAGATGGCGCGGTCGCAGGTCGCGACACCCAGTCATCTGATCGACACCGCGGTCTACTCCGAGCTCGTGCGGGCCGGCTTCCGGCGCAGCGGCGCCTTCACGTACCGCCCCTATTGCGATCACTGCCGCGCCTGCGTGCCGGTGCGCGTCGTCACCCAGGAATACGTGCCGAGCCGGGCGCAGCGTCGCGCGTGGCGCCGGCACGAAGGGATGACCTCGCAGATCCTCGAGCTCAAGTACAGTCCCGAACACTACGGGCTCTATCTTCGCTATCAGTCGCGCCGGCACAGCGGCGGCGGCATGGATCAGGACAGCCGCGAGCAGTACCGCCACTTCCTGCTTCAGAGCAACGTGAACTCGAACCTGGTGGAATTCCGGGAGAACGGGGTCCTGCGCATGGTGAGCATTCTGGACCGCCTGCAGGACGGCATTTCCTCCGTCTACACCTTCTTCGACCCTTCGGTCGAGGGGGCGAGTTACGGTACGTACAACGTGATGTGGCAGGCGGAACTCTGCCGCAAGCTCGGGCTGCCGTACCTGTATCTTGGCTACTGGATCGCCCAGAGCCGCAAGATGGTCTACAAGATCAACTTCCGCCCCATGGAGGGGCTGATCGACGATCGCTGGCAGCTGCTGCCGCCCTTGCCCTGAGGCGGCGCACCGCCCCGCGAGCCGCCGCCCATGCGGGTCCTGATCATCGAGGACGATAGCGGCATCGCCGCCAATCTGTACGACTTCCTGGAAGCCCGCGGCCATGCGGTCGATGCGGCGGGCGACGGCATCACCGGTCTGCACCTTGCCACCGCGCACGATTTCGACGCGATCCTGCTCGACGTGAGTCTGCCCGGTCTCGATGGATTGACCTTGTGTCGCAAGCTGCGTGAGGAGGCGCGCAAGGACACGCCGGTCCTGATGGTGACCGCCCGCGACACGGTCGACGACAAGATCGACGGTCTGGCGCACGGAGCCGACGATTACCTCGTCAAGCCCTTCTCGCTGCGGGAGGTGGAAGCGCGTCTCGCGTCGCTGCACCGGCGCCATGCCGGCAAGCTGCTGCCGCGACCGCTGGCAGTCGGGGTGCTTCACCTCGATCCGCGTACCGCCACCCTGTCCTGCAACGGCCAGCCGGTCAAATTGCCGCCCAAGTGCCTGCGCCTGATCGAGACGATGATGCGGGACCCGGAGCGGGTCTTTTCGCGCACCGACCTCGAAGGGGCCGTTTGGGGCGGCGAGCCGATCACGAACGACACGCTGCGCAGCCAGATGTACCTCCTGCGCCGGGCCATCGCGCTCGCCGGCGGCGGCGATCCGATCCAGAACCTGCACGGCCTCGGCTACCGGCTGGTGGTCAAAGCTGCGTCCCCCACCGAGCGATGAAGTCGGACCTGCGGCGGCGCATCGGAGTGACCTTCGCGCTCTTCGCGTTGCTGGTGGT
>JBDHRV010000090.1:0-14311 GCA_039807745.1 Burkholderiales bacterium | reverse complement strand
GCAAGCGGGAAATGCGCGTGGTGACGGCAAGCTTGCCTTGGTATGCGTGGAGCAGAACAGTCCGAGCGAGCTTTCATTGTTGATGCAGCGGCTCGGTGGTCGCGGCGAGCCGCGACGCGTGCTAAGTGCGGCGGAGCTGGCGACAGCGTTCGTGTGAATGATCCGCGATACGGCGAATCAACACCCCAACCTGTCCCTACGTGCTGCGCGACACGCGATGCCCCCGAACCCGAAGCCCGGCGTCACATCCGCTGCAGATTCGCCTCGATCTCGTCCAGGGTGAGGCCCCAATGCTCCAGCACGTGGCGCAAGGTGGCGAGCTCCGCGTCGTTCATATTGCCGTCGGCGCTGATGAGGCTCAGCATGATGGCCGCCAGATCGACGCGCTTCTTCGGGTCGTCCACGGCATCGAGCACCGCTTCGAGGCGCTGCGCGTCCAGGAGCGGAACCCGGTCGCCGGTGTGATCCCGGAGCAGATCCTCGAAGTACTCCTGCACGACCCGGATGAACGTCGGGCGGCTGGCGCCGATCCGCTCGTAGATGCCGAGGCGGTCGAGCATTTCCACTTCGCAATCGTCGAAATCGGCATCCGCGAGCATCACCAGTGCGACGATGCGGGCCATGGCTTCGGGGCTGTTCTGCGTATAGCGTCTCATGATGATTCCTCCCTGCCGGTTGCCGCGGACGGCTGCGAGCGCCGTCCGCACGGCGTGTGCGTCGAACCTATGCCGCCCCGGCGATCGCGTCGGCCTTGGCGAGCAGCGCTTCGGCCATGCGGATGCTCGCGATATCGATCAGGCGTCCGTCCAGCGAGACCGCACCCTTGCCGTCCTTCGCCGCCTGCGCCATCGCGTCGAGGATGCGGCGCGCCCGGGTGATCTCGGCCTCCGACGGCGTGAAGACCTGGTTCGCGAGCTCGATCTGCGACGGGTGGATCGCCCACTTGCCCTCGTAGCCTAACACCGCTGCGCGCCTCGCCGCCGCAATAAACGCATCCGGGTCGCCGAAGTCGCCGAAGGGTCCGTCGATCGGCCGCAGGCCGTACGCCCGACACGCCACCAGCATGCGCGTCTGCGCGCCATGCCACGGGTCCATCCAGAAGTAATCGCGCTCACCCTTTTCGTTCTTGTCGGTGAGCACGCCGAAGTCGCGATTCACCCCGCCGATCACCGTCGTGCGCGCGCGGGTCGAGGCCGCGTAGTCCGCCACGCCGAAGCTCATCGCCTCCAGCCGCCGGCTCGACTGCGCGATCGCCTCGACGTTGGCCATGCCGAGCGCGGTCTCGATCAGCACCTCGAAGCCCAGGCGCTTGGTGCGCTTCTTCGCGGCTTCGATCTGCGTCACCAGCACGTCGATGGCGTAAACGTCCTGCGGTACACCGACCTTCGGGATCAGCAGCATGTCGAGTCGCGGGCAGTTCTCCACGACGTCGACCACGTCGCGATACATGTAGTGGGTATCGAGACCGTTGATGCGGACCATCATGGTCTTCGAGCCCCAGTCCATGTCGTTCAGCGCCTGCACGATGTTCTTGCGCGCCTGATCCTTGTCGTCGGGTGCCACCGCGTCCTCGAGATCGAGGAAGACGATGTCGGCGGCGGATTTCGCCGCCTTGTCGAAGGCGCCGGGGTTCGAGCCGGGCACGGCCAGCTCCGAGCGGTGCAGGCGCGGCGTGGCCTGTTCGACGAGTGTGAAACTCATGGTGTTGTCTCCGGGTTCTGGGTCTTGAGGGATCGTATGCGGCCGATGATGACCCGCGCCGCCAAAGCTACCTGATGTGGAGACTTAAGAACATGCAAAGCCTCTTATCGTAGGAATCAGAAACCGTGATTGCGCGAGCCCCGCCACTCACGAAGAATCCACGCTGCAGCAAACATACGCCCGTGCCGGTCTCCTTGACAGGCTCTCGACGGCAGTGTTCATAAATCCAGGGCGAACAACCGAGGAGATGGAATGGATATTCACGAGTATCAGGCAAAGGAACTGCTGTCGGGCTTCGGGGTGCCGGTACCGCGCGGCATGGCGGCCTACAGTCCCGATCAGGCCGTCTATTGTGCGACCGAGCTGGGCGGCTGGCACTGGGCGGTGAAGGCGCAGGTGCATTCGGGCGCGCGCGGCAAGGCAGGCGGCATCAAGCTCTGCCGCACCTATCACGACGTGCACGAGGCAGCCAAGAACCTGCTCGGCTCGAAGCTCGTGACGATCCAGACCGGACCCGAGGGCAAGCCGGTGCAGCGGGTGTACGTCGAGGTCGCCGAGCCCTTCGAGCGTGAACTCTACTTCGGCATCGTGCTCGACCGCAAGGCGGAGCGCGTGCGCATCATCGCTTCGGCCGAAGGCGGCATGGAGATCGAGGAACTCGCCCGGTCGGCACCGGAAAAGATCCTGCAGGTCGTGGTCGAGCCGGCGGTCGGGCTGCTCGCCTTCGAGGCGCGCGAGCTCGCGTTCGGACTCGGCCTCAACATCAAGCAGGTGGCCGCCGCCGTCAAGCTCATGCTGGGCGCCTATCGCGCCTTCCGCAGGCTCGACGCCACGATGCTCGAAATCAATCCCATGGTGATCACCAAGGACGAACGCATCCTGGCCCTCGACGCCAAGATGTCGTTCGACGACAACGCACTCTTCCGGCAGCGCAACGTCGGCGCGATGCGCGACCCCTCGCAGGAGGATCCGCGCGAGGTTGCGGCAGCGCAGTACGACCTCTCCTACGTCGGCCTGGACGGCGACATCGGCTGCCTCATCAACGGCGCCGGGCTGGCGATGGCCACCCTCGACATGATCAAGTTCGCGGGCGGCAACCCGGCGAACTTCCTCGACGTGGGCGGCGGCGCCTCGGCGGAACGGGTGAAGAACGCGTTCTCGGTGGTGCTCTCCGACCGCAACGTGAAAGCCGTGCTGGTCAACATCTTCGCCGGCATCAACCGCTGCGACTGGGTGGCGGAAGGCGTGGTGAAAGCATTCCGCGAGCTCGACATCAGGGTGCCCGTGGTGGTCCGACTCGCCGGCACGAACGTCGAGGCCGGCCAGAGGATCGTGCGCGAGAGCGGGCTGCCGCTCATCATCGCCGAGGACCTCGCCGATGCCGCCAACAAGGCCGTGGCTGCGGCCAAAGCCAACTGAGGCGAGGAACCAGACCATGGCCATTCTCATCGACAAGAGCAGCCGAATCCTGATTCAGGGCTTCACCGGGGAAAAGGGCACGTTCCACGCGAAGGAAGCGATCGAATACGGCACCCAGGTAGTCGGCGGCGTCACGCCCGGCAAGGGCGGCAGCAAGCACCTCGGTCTGCCCGTCTTCGACACGGTGAAGGAGGCGGTCGCCGCCACCGGCGCCAACACCAGCATCACGTTCGTCGCCCCCGCCTTCTGCGCCGACGCCATCATGGAGGCGGCCGACGCGGGCATCCGCTTCCTCGTTTCCATCACCGACGGCATTCCGGCGCAGGACATGATGCGGGTCAAGCGCTACCTGCGCCGCTACCCGAAAGAACAGCGCATGATCATGTGCGGTCCGAACTGCGCCGGCGTCATCAGCCCCGGCAAGGCGATGCTCGGCATCATGCCGGGCCACATCTACCAGGAAGGGCGCGTCGGCATCGTGTCGCGCTCGGGCACGCTCGGCTACGAAGCCGCATCGCAGATGAAGGCGCTCGGCATCGGCATCTCGACCAGCGTCGGCATCGGCGGTGATCCCATCAACGGCAGCTCGTTCCTCGACCACCTCAAGCTCTTCGAGAAGGACCCGGAGACGGAGGCGGTCCTGATGATCGGCGAGATCGGCGGACCGCAGGAAGTGGAGGCCGCGGTCTGGGCGAAGGAGAACATGACGAAGCCCGTGATCGGCTACATCGCCGGCATGACGGCGCCAAAGGGCCGTCGCATGGGGCACGCGGGTGCGATCATCTCCACCGCGGGCGAGAGCGCGCCGGAGAAGACCGAGTTCCTGCGCGGTGCCGGCATCACCATCGTGCCGGCCCCCAGCGAGTTCGGCAGCACGGTCGCCCAGGTCCTGGCGGCCCGCAAGCGCTGAGGCAAGGCCCCACCAACGGCGCCGTGCCACTGCCATGACGACCCACAGTGCTCCGCCGCACGCGAACGAGGACCCCACGACCCGCGACGCCCTGGCGCTGCTCGCTCGCCTGCTGCTGGAGGTAGCGTCGCGCCACGAGCCGCAGGTCGCGTCCGTCCTGCGCGGCGACCTGCCGCCTTCCGGTCTGCCGCCGCACACGCTGGCGCGGCTGCTGCACGCGCAGGCGATCCTGTTCCAGCTTCTCAACATCGCCGAGGAAAACGGCGGCATGGCGCGCCGCCGTGCGCTCGAGGCCGAGCGCGGACGCAGCCAGGTTCCGGGCACTCTGCAGTTCGTGGTGGCCGCAGCCGCTGCCGCCGGCGTGAGCCCCGAGGCGCTGCACGCGCTGGTGCGCAGTCTGCACGTGCGGCCCGTGATCACCGCGCACCCAACCGAGGCGAAGCGGGTCACCGTGCTCGAGCGCCTGCGTCGCATCTACCGGCTGCTGCTCGATCACCAGTCACCGCGCTGGACCGCGCGCGAGCGCCGCGGCGTCGAGGACAGCCTGCGCAACGAGATCGAGGTGCTGCTGCTGACGGGCGACCTGCGGCTCGAAAAACCCCAGGTCGCACAGGAGATATTCTGGGGGCTGCACTTCTTCAACGAGACGCTGTTCGACGTGGTGCCCGATCTGCTCGGCAAGCTCGAAGAGGCAGCCGCAGAGCACTACCCCGGTGCGCAGTTCGAGGCGCCGCCGTTCTTCGAGCTCGGCTCCTGGATCGGTGGCGACCGCGACGGCAATCCGTTCGTCACCAATGCGGTCACGCGCGGCGCACTCGGCGAATACCGTCTCGCGAGTCTGCAGCGCCACCGCCACAAGCTCGTGGAGCTGGCGCGTTCGCTTTCCATCAGCGAGCGTCTGCTCGCGATCCCCGAGGACTTCCGCGATCGGCTCCAGCTGGCACTCGCCCAGAGCGGCGCCGCCGACCAGCTCACCGCACGCAATCCGGGCGAGCCGTTCCGCCAGTTCGCGATGTGCATGCTCGAGCGTCTCGACCTCACGATCGCCTGCGCCGAGCGCAGCGAGCCGGTGCCGGTAGGCCGCGGCTACAGCTCCGCGGACGGCCTCGTCGAGGACCTGCGGGCGATGGAACAGGCGCTCGACGCGGCACGCGCCCCGGCGCTCGCCCGCGCGCTGGTGCGGCCGATCAGACGGCAGGTGGAAACCTTTCGCTTCTGCACGGCGCGCCTCGACCTGCGCGAGAACTCCACCCGCACCACCGAAGCGCTGCAGGAGCTGTGGCGCCTGTCCGCGGCCGACCCGACGGCGCAGCCGCCGGCGCACGATTCCCCCGCGTGGCGCACCTGGCTGCTCGCCGAGCTCGAGCGGCCGCTGCGGGAACCCCGCGATCTCGGCGCGCTGACGTCGACCGCGCAGGAAACCATGGGTCTTTTTCGTCTGGTGCGCGAGATGCGCCGCGTCACCGACCGCGATGCCTTCGGCAGCTTCATCCTGAGCATGACGCGGCACGCCTCCGACATCCTGGGCGTCTACCTGCTGGCGAAGGAAGCCGGGCTCTTCGCCGACCCGGCCGGGGTCGAGCGCTGCACGCTGCCGATCATGCCGCTCTTCGAGACCATCGACGATCTGCGCTGTGCGCCCGCCGTCATGCGCGACCTGCTGGCGATACCGCTCGTGCGCCGCAGCCTCTCGGCTCAGGGCGGACTGCAGGAAGTCATGATCGGCTACTCCGACTCCAACAAGGACGGCGGCTTTCTGCCTTCCAACTGGGAGCTCGCCAAGGCCCAGACGCTGCTCTCGCAGGTCGGCGAGGAGCGCGGCGTCACCGTCGCCTTCTTCCACGGGCGTGGCGGGTCCGTGAGCCGCGGCGGCATCCCGGCCGGACGCGCCATCGCCGCCCAGCCGGCCGGCTCGATCCGCGGCCGCTTCCGGCTGACCGAGCAGGGCGAGGTGGTGTCGCTCAAGTACGCGAACCGCGGCACGGCCGCCTACCAGGTGGAATTGCTCGCGGCGAGCGTGCTGGAGCACGCCCTCAAGTCGGAGCGCGAGCCCGAGCTCCAGCCGGTGCCGGCATTCGACGACGCAATGGAAGCGCTGGCGGGCGCCGCGCGCGCGGGGTACCTGCGCCTGGCGGCGCACCCGGGGCTCGTCACCTACCTGCAGGCAGCCAGCCCGCTGGAAGAGATCTCGCTCCTCAACATCGGCTCGCGCCCGGCGCGCCGCTTCGGTGCGAAAACGCTGGCGGAGCTGCGCGCGATTCCCTGGGTGTTCGCCTGGTCGCAGAATCGCCATGTCATCACCGGCTGGTTCGGCCTGGGCAGCGGCCTGGCCGCATTCGCCCAGGTCCGCGGCAGCGC
Organism: Burkholderiales bacterium; assembly: GCA_039807745.1. Taxonomy (GTDB): domain Bacteria; phylum Pseudomonadota; class Gammaproteobacteria; order Burkholderiales; family JAEUMW01; genus JAEUMW01. The sequence goes on along the minus strand of JBDHRV010000090.1, from coordinate 7,923 downwards.
GGGCGAGCGGCTCCTCGCGCGCATGTTCCGGGAATCACGGCTGTTCCGGCTGGTGCTGGACGAAGCGGAGAAGACGCTGGCAGTGGTGGATCTGGAAGTCGCCCGACTCTACGCGGAACTGGTGCCGGACGCGACGCTGCGGGACGAGATCTTCGGGCTCGTGCGCGACGAATACGCGCTCACGCGCGAGAGCCTGCTCGCGATCACGGGCGAGTCCGCTCTGGCCGAGCGGTTTCCCGATTTCCGCGCGCGGCTGGCGCACCGACTGCCCACCGTCAACCAGGTGAACCGCGAGCAGATCGAGCTCTTGCGCAGGTTTCGCGCAGCGCCCGAGGGCCACGAGAAGGAGGCGTTCAAGGCGGCGCTCCTGCTCTCCATCAACTGCGTCGCAGCCGGGCTCGGTGCGACGGGCTGAGGAAAAACCCGGCCACTGGCCTTACGGCAAGCGGACGAACTGAGGTTCGGCGCCCGGCGCCTAATGGCGCTGATTGCGGCCGAGCAGCGCGGAGCGCTTCTGCAGGAGCCGCGAGCCCAGACGCATCCCTGAAGGCGGCGTTCGGCGGATGGAGGTGACGATGTCGCGCTCCGGATTACGGAGCAAGTACTGCATGAGCCGATGCCGGATGATCATTTTTCTCTCCCCTATGGCGCAAAAGCCTATCCCGCAACAGTATGATCGCCGACGGCACCCGTCCAATTGCACTTGCTGATGGTAACGATAAGATAATCCTTATGATTCGTTGCGCATCGCCTCGACCACCGTCACCACCGCCGAGGAGTCCTGGCGGCCTCCGCCGCGCCCCATCAGCGCACTGAAGGTCTGAGCTGCCAAGGCGGCCCCCGGCACCGCGAGACCGACCGCGGCCGCGCAGTCGAGCGCGATCCGCACGTCCTTGTGATGCAGGCGCGATTCGACGCCGGGCCGAAAATCGCGGCTGATCATCTTCGCGCCCATCACTTCGAGGATGCGGCTCGCCGCCGCGCCGCCGCGCAGCGCCTCGAGTATCTGCGCCGGATCGACACCGCTCGCGCGCGCGAGGGTGAACGCCTCCGCCATGCCCTGCAGAGTGAGGACGATGGCAAGCTGGTTGGCGGCTTTCGCCACCTGACCCGCGCCGCTCTCACCCACGCGCAGCACGGTCTTTCCGAGCTCGCGCAGGACGGGCTCCGCGCGCGTGAACGCCGCCTGCGATCCGCCCACCATGATCGACAGCGTCGCGTCGATCGCGCCCTTCTCGCCGCCCGACACGGGCGCATCCAGGAAATCCACCCCGCGCGCCGCCAGTGCAGCCGCCACCTGTCGGGCCGTGGCCGGCGCGATCGTACTGTGATCGACCACGAGCAGCCCCGGTGGCGCGCCTTCGAGGAGGCCGCCCGGACCGAGCACCACTGCCTCCACGTCCGCGCCCGCCGTCACCATGATGCAAACGACGTCGCAGCGGGTGGCAAGCTCTGCCGGCGACGCGCACGCAGCCGCACCCTGCTCGACCAGGGGAGCGAGCGCAGCAGGGCGGCGCGCGTAGACGTGCAACGGGTGGCCGGCGCGCATGAGATTGAGCGCCATCGGCCGGCCCATCACGCCGAGCCCGATGAAGCCGACGCGCTCAGTCACCGCCGCTGCCCCGGCCCATTGCGGCGCCTTCGCGCCGGGCGCGGTCCTTCCAGCAGGGACTTCGCTCTCCTGCGGACGCTCGTGCGGCGCGCTCATGCGTTCGAGCACCCTGTAGATCGCCGACGAATCGAGCCCGCCTTCGCCGCTGCCGACGAGTGCGTTGATGTGCTGAGTCGCGAGCGCCGCGGCCGGCAGCGCGACGCCCAGCTCGTGCGCGCTCTGGAGCACGATGCGCATGTCCTTCTGGTGCAGGGCGGCCTTGAAGCCGGGTGCGTAGTCGGCTTCGAGCATGCGCCGCCCGTGCAGCTCGAGCACGCGCGAGTACGCGAAGCCGCCGAGCAGCGCCTCGCGCACCGTCGCGGCATCCACGCCGTTCGCCTGCGCGAGCAGCAGGGCTTCGGCCACCGCTTCGATCGTGACTGCGGCAACGATCTGGTTGCACGACTTCGCGACCTGGCCCGCTGCGTTCGCGCCGATGTGCACGATGTTCTTGCCCATGAGCTCGAAGAGCGGCTTCGCGCGCTCGAACGACGCGGCGTTGCCGCCGACCATGATCGAGAGCGTGCCGTTGACCGCGCCGATCTCGCCGCCCGACACCGGCGCGTCCAGCATCTCGATGCCCTTCGCCGCGAGCAGGTCGGCGATGCGGCGCGTGGCCGCGGGAGAGATCGTGCTCATATCGACGATGATCGCCCCCGGCGCCGCGCCCTCGATGCAGCCGCCCGGACCGAGGATCACCTGCTCGACGTCCGGCGTGTCGGACACCATGACGAATATCACGTCCGACCTTGCCGCGACCTGTGCGGGGGAAGCACACGTGACCGCGCCCGCGTCCGCCAGCGGCTGCATGCTCGCGGCGCGGCGTGCATATACGGCCATCGAGTGGCCGCCGCGCATGAGATTGAGTGCCATCGGCCGGCCCATGATGCCGAGCCCGACGAAGCCCAGTTTCATCGTCATCCTGTCTCTCCAGCCTGGTTAACGGACCACCCCCGCCGCCATCAGCAGCGGGAGCGTAACCCAGAACAGGATGGTGCTCCAGCCGATCAGCAGCGCCGCGGACGCGGAGTCCAGATGGAAGCGGCTCGCCAGCACCAGCAGCGTCACGAAGGCGGGCGTGGCGGCTTCGATCACCGCCGCGTACTGCGCCTCGCCGAGCGGTGCGAAGAGCGCCTGCGCCACGGCCCAGGTGAGAAGCGGCGCGACCATCAGCTTCACCGCGGAGACGGCCAGGATCTCGCGGCGCGGGGTGAGATCGCGCCACGGAATGGTCATGCCCAGCACGAAGAGGATGGCGGGAATGGTCGCCTGCCCGATGAAGCTCGTGGCGGTGATGATCGGCGGATACTGAATGCCGAGCTGCTGATAGGCCACGCCCAGCACGAAGGCCCAGAGCGGCGGCATCGTGACCATGATGCGCCATACGGAGGGCTGGTCGGTCTCCTTGCGGTGGGAGCCCAGGCGCGTGCAGATCCACACGCCGAGACTCCAGATGAGCGGCACCGACATCAGCATGTCGTTGAAGACCGCATAGCGCGGCGCCTGCGGCCCGTAGAAGAACAGCAGCACCGGCACGCCGACGTTGAAGGTGTTGCCGAACATGCCGCCCAGCATCAGGATGGCGCGCGTGCGGTCGGACAGGTCGCGGCACAGAGCCGAGCGGTACAGGAGCCAGTAGAGGACGACTCCCGACAGCAGCACGCCGATGCCGTTGACGAGAGGCACGGTGAGCAGACTCCACGTGACCGGGGTGGTCGCCGCGACGGCGAACATGATGCAGGGATAGAAGAGGTAGAGCACGATGCGGTTGAGCTCGTTGCGCACCGCCTGGACGTGCACGTCCTTGAAGATCACCGGCCACACGCCGCCCGCCGCGACCAGCAGGCCGAGCGGCAGCATGACCTGCACCATCAGGTCGAAGAGACGCGCGAAATAGCTCAACGCGGAAAGCCGGCCAGGGGCAGTCGCGCCTCGCACCACGCCGCGACGGTGAGCGCGACGCCATCGCGACCGCGCGCGGCCGTGATCTGCAATCCGAGAGGCAGCCCGGATGGACCGAAGCCGGTGGGAATGCTGAGAGCCGGCACCTGGGTGAGCGTCCAGATCGTGCAGAAGACCGGGTCGCCGGTGCTCTCGATACCGCAGGGCGCTTCCCCCGTCGCAGGCGGCGTGATGATCGCGTCGAAGTCCGCGAAGAACAGGTCGAGCGACTGCGTAAGCGCATCGCGCACACCCAGCGCGTCTGCAAGCTCCGCGTCGCTCACCCGCGCGCCTTCCGCGAGCGCAGCGCGCAGTCCCGCGCTGAATTCGCCGCAGCGGGTGCGCGCAAGCGCGGCGAACTCATCCGCTGCCTCGCGATACATGATGCGCCGCTGTGCCGTGTGCGCCTGGTCGAAGCGCGCCGGCAGTTCGGTCTCCCACACGAGCGCGCCGGCCTCGCGCAGTGCCACGATGTCGGCCGCGAAACGCGCCTGCTGCGCTTCGCTGGCACGGTCCCACACCGGCGTGCGCACCGCGGCGAGCTTCGGCAGGCGGTCGAGCGAGGCGGGGGCCGGCGGCATCGCACCCGGTTCGTCGGCGAGCGCCGCGACGAGCCACGCGCAGTCGGCGACCGACCGTGCGAACACGCCGATCTGATCGAGCGTGCGGCTGAAGTGATGTACGCCGTCGAAAGCGAGTAGCCCCTGCGTCGGCTTGTAGCCCACCACCCCGCAGAAGGCGGCGGGTCGGATCACGGAGCCGTTGGTCTGCGTGCCCAGCGCGCCGGGGCAGAACCCCGCCGCGACCGCCGCGGCCGATCCGCTCGACGACCCGCCCGGCGTGTGCAGCGCACTCCAGGGATTGCGCGTCTTGCCAGGCGTGAGAAACGCGAACTCGGCGGTCACGGTCTTGCCGAGAACGAAGGCGCCGGCGCGTTCGAGCTTCTCGACCACGTCGGCGGATGCCGTGGGGACCTCGCCGCGGAAGATCGCCGAACCCCGCTCGGTGCGGATGCCGCGCGTGGGCATGATGTCCTTCACGCCGATCGGCAACCCGTGCAGCGGGCCGACCGCTTGACCCGCGCGCTGTCTCGCATCGGCCGCCTCCGCGCAGCCCATCGCCCGCGCGCCGTCGAACCACGCAAACGCTGCGACCTCGTCCTCCAGCTGCGCGATGCGTGCGAGGCAACTGCGCGTGAGCTCGGCGCTCGTGATCTCTCCCGCGGCGATCTTGCTGGCGGCCTCGACCAGGCTCAGGCGAAAGAGGGGGTTCATGCGAGAACATGAAGGAGTGAACGAGTGGGTCGTGAAGACGTGAGTTCCTGCCATCCTCCGCAACGGATAATTGTCGCATCTTCGCGAGGGAAGTTCCTCAAGCGCTTCCGGGAAAGCGGGTGCTGGACGCCCCGCACGCGTGGCGGGGTGAGGAGGCTTCAGGGGTCGATTGCCTTAACCGAAGGAAAGCGAGAACTTCCTCGTAGCAGGCGAGCGCTTCCGAAGGATCGGCAACAGGAAGGAAGGATCGGAACTGCCGATTCTAAGACTGCTGCCTCGTCTCGGGACACTGCGGTTCCTCCCACGATCGCTCGCGAATAATAAGCTCGTCGAAGCCGGTGCTCGAATCTCGTTCCCGACTGAACGACCATTCCGGGAGCAGTAGCAGAAGCACTTCGGCGGTCGTACGCACCAGGCAATCATAGGAGACGTGACCCCCCGTCACCCGGCCTTTCTCGTCGGCCACGCTCATGTGCAGATGTGCGCCGCCACTCGATATGGAGCCCGCGAGTGTCAGGATCTCGAGGTTGCCATCCAGAGCTTCCGCCTGAGCCTTCCCCGCGAACCGCAATCGAGCTTGACGGAGGCTGCCGATTCCAGCGATCACGAAAGCGGCGCGGTGATGATGCGGATCCAGACTACCTTCCAACGCCCGGCGCAAATCCGTGTTCGGCTGAAGCCGCAGTGGCAGAGAGTCCCACGCAATAGCCATGTTGCCACTCGCATTCATCGTCCAGCGTATCGGCTAAACCCGGTGCGTGCAATCGTGCGCCTTCACCGGCGCGAAACCAGCACGCGAAGCGTCGCAGCACAGCGTCCGGTGCAAAGCATGGTCGGGCGTCAGTTCCCCGTACCTCAAAGATGGACGAAGAACTCGGGCGCGCTTTGCCACCGGTCATTGCGACCATCGACGTACGTGATTTGCAGTTTCGCGAGGTCCTCGTCGGAAACATCCTCGATGCACATGACGTTGACCCCGTACATCTTGCCCATGGGAGTTTCCGTTCCCAGCCCGAACGCGCGGACGCCACAGTGCTTGCAGAAATAGTGGTGGTTCTTCTTCGTGTTGAACAGGTACTGCGTCAGCTCTGATTCCCCCGTCAGCAACCGGAAGCCGTCAGCCTTTGCGATGGCGGGCCAGAAGCGTGTCCGCCTGCAGATGGAGCAATTACAGCGATAGGTACTCTGTGTCAGGTCGAGATCGGCCTCGAACGTGACGGCGCCGCAATGGCAGCTTCCCCGGTAGGTCTTCAGCATGATCCATTCTCCAACGAAGATGGCCCGCAGGCCCAGGGCCGTGCGGCCCAACGTCGGAGTTCAGCGACGCGCGGCTTGTGGCGCGTCCGCTGGAATGCCTCGTTGGGCAGCTTGGTAGAGAAACTCGGGCGCGAGGTCGGCACCGTTTGGCCAGGTGACGGTCTCGAGTTCCGGATCCTGCGCCCGCGACCTGGCAGGTCGATGCAGCGAGGAGTAGACTGCGCAGCATGAATGCGCGTGTGGACCAACTGTTGGCTGACGCCTTGGACCTTCCGGAGGACGAACGCTCTGCCCTTGTGGTGGCACTGCTTGACAGCCTGGAAGGAAGTACGGACGCCGCGATCTCTGAAGCTTGGCGCAAAGAGCTTCGGCTGCGTAAGCAGGCACTCCGAGAAGGAACTCTGAAAGCGGTGCCTTGGGCTGAAGCGCGAGCACGACTGAGCGCGCTGTGACGCGCTTTGCGATTGACGTTCTGCCTCCGGCCGAGGCAGAGATTCGCGAGGCGTTTCTTTGGTACTTCGAGCGAAGCCCGCTTGCAGCGCATGCCTTTCGCAGTGAAGCGCTCGAAGCGATTGACGCGCTCGGTGAGCACGCGGACATGTGGCCGCCTGACGAAGACGAAGTGCGGCACTACCACTTGCGCCACTTCCCCTACACCGTGCACTACGTGCTCGAGCGTGAAGTCGCAACGGTGCTCGCTGTCGGACACCAGCGCCGAATGCCTGGATACTGGCGACAACGGTGACGTGCCCATCGTTGGCTGCGGCGTCTAAACGCTTGAGGTAACCGGCGTGAACCCGGGTAGCGGGTGAGCGTCCGGTTGACCGAATAGTTAGACTGCCAGCCACTTATACATCACGTACGCATCGACGAGGCCATGTTGAGGATGACGAAAGGCCTGTGGAAGGGTGCCCACAATGTCGAAGCCCAACTTTTGCCACAGCCGAACGGCTCCAGAATTTGTGGAGACTACGAAGTTGAACTGCATGGCCAGGAATCCCAGCTTTACTGCTGTGGACTGCGCGTGCTGGCACATGATGGATGCGACGCCATGGCCACGCGCCAACTCCGAGACCACGAAGCCACAGTTGCTCACATGGTTGCCGTGACCCGACTGGTTTGCCTTTATATAGTAGGTGCCAAGGATTTGCCCAGACCGATCGCAGGCAACAAACGTGGCTTTTGGAGCTTTTACCCAAGCGTCCGAGATTTCCTGTTCGGTTGCGTTCGGCGAGAACGTGTACGTGTCGCCTTTCGCAAAGGTGGCGCGAAGCATTGGCCACAATGTTGGCCAATCGCTCTGCACGAATGGGCGAACCAGAACTTCCATGGCAATCTAACGTCTGCCTTCACCAGCGCGAACCCAGCAAGCAAAGCGCCGCTGGTGAAGCGTCCGGTGCAAGGCCTGGTTCGGCGTCATTGCACTTGAATGCGTGGAGCTCGGCCGCGACTCATGTGCCAGAAGGCAAGAACCTCCAGAGCACCGTCTGCGACTCGGTAGTAAAGGTAGTAACGAACTCGCTCTAAGGTTACGCGGAGTAGCCCTTTGACGCGGCCGCGTCGGGTCGGCATACCTACGCCAGGCTGGAGCACAAGAATAGCGAGCATTTCGGCGACGTCATGTCGTATGGCGCCAGGAGCAGCCGGACGGTTCTTCACCCACCAATCGGCCGCCTCCTCGATTTGCGCGAGGTCCCGCGGGGAGATTCGGATGCGTAGCGCTTCGCTCACCCGAAGCGACGCAGACGTTCCAGGAGTTCTTCACCGGAAATGAACTCGCCACGTTCGATCGAGGTGATC
>JBDHRV010000089.1:0-14726 GCA_039807745.1 Burkholderiales bacterium | reverse complement strand
CTCTCACAACCCCCAGCGCGATCGCGCGAGCACCACCGCGGCGAAGGCGATCGGCACTGCGAGCAGCGCGAACGCAGGCCCTAGCGCACCGAATGCGCTGCCGGCGGCGCCGAAGAGCGGCGGCCCGATCACGACGCCGAAAAACGTGAAGAAGAGCGTGCCCGCCGTCGCTTCGGCCGCCTGCGGTTGCGGAACGAGACGCGCGACCGTCGCCAGGTAGACGCCGTTCCAGCCCACCGCGGTCGCGCCATACAGGCACAAGAGCGCGGTCACGACGAGCGGTGCCGAGCCGCTGCCGAACGCCGGCATCACGAGCCCGCACACGCCCATCAGCGCCGCCAGCGCGAGCAGCATCCGGCGCGGGCCGAGCCAACGGTCGGCGGCCACGCCCCAGGTGATGCGGCCGACCATGCCCGCGACCTGCGACGCCGACAGCGCAGCACCCGCGGCGACGAGCGTCCAGCGCAGGTCGGTGTTGAGCCAGCTCACGACGTACGACGTGAAGCTGACCTGCACCATCGAAAACACGAAACTGCACAGCGCCACCGAGCGCAGCACCGGATGCGTCGCGACGAAACGCACGGGCGCCATCAGCTTGCCCAAGGTCGGCCACGGGCTCGCCCGGTCGCGCCCGTCGTCGAGCGCGGCAGAAAGCGGTTGCGCTGCGATCAAGCCGATCACACACAGCGCCGCGACACCGGCCAGCGCGAGCGGCGCGCCCCCGATCAGCACCAGCGGCGGCACCATCACCCCCGCGATCACACCGCCGAGCGGCACCCCGGTCTGCTTGATCGAGAACACGAGCGAGTAGTTGCGCGGGTCGGTCGTACGCGAGAGCATCTGCGAGCTGGCGGGCGTGATCGGCCCGTAGCCAGCGCCGATCAAGAGCGAACCGAGCATCGCTGCCGGCACCGAAGGCGCGCAGAGCAGCGCCAGGCCCGCCGCGCCGAGCACAAGCGCGATCTGGCTCGCGCGGATCGGCCCGAAACGCTTGACGAGCGCGGCGCCGAGCGGGCTCGCGAACATCGCCGCGAGATACACCAATGCGACGAACAGGCCGACCGCGGTGGTGCCGAGCTTCAGCCGCGCGAGCAACGGCGGCGCGGCGACCGCGGGCGCGAACACCGCCGCCGACGCCGCCGCCTGGACGAACAGCGTGACCGGCAGCGTCGCGCGCCGAACGAAGGGTGACTCAATCAGCGGCGATCACGCCGAGTGCGCGCAGCTTGGCGATCCGCGCGGCGTCGACGCCGGCTTCGCGCAGCAGCGCTTCGTCATGTTCGCCCATGCTCAGTCAGTCACCGCGCCCACGCTGGCGGAGGACACGAGCTTCGCGTACTTCGCGAGCACGCCGCGGGTATAGCGCGGAGCGCGCGGCTGCCAGGCCGCACGGCGCGTCGCGAGTTCGGCATCCGACACATTGAGCTGGATCAAGCGGCGCTCGGCATCGATCGTGATGGAATCGCCGTCATGCACCAGCGCGATCGTGCCGCCGACTGCCGCCTCCGGCGCGACGTGTCCGACGACCATGCCCCAGGTGCCACCGGAGAAGCGACCGTCGGTGATGAGGCCGACCGATTCGCCGAGTCCCTGGCCGACGATGGCGGAAGTGGGCGAGAGCATCTCGCGCATGCCGGGTCCGCCCTGCGGCCCCTCGTAGCGGATCACGACCACGTCGCCGGCACGGATGCGGTTGGCAAGGATCGCCGCCATCGCTTCCTCCTCCGAGTCGAACACCCGCGCCGGCCCGGTGATCGCGGGATGCTTGAGGCCCGTGATCTTGGCCACGCACCCTTCCTCGGACAGGTTGCCCTTCAGGATCGCGAGGTGGCCCCGTTCGTACATCGGGTTCGACCACGGCCGGATCACGTCCTGATCCGGGCGCGGGTCACGCGGGATACCATCCAGCGATGCCGCGATCGTCTGGCCCGTGATGGTGAGGCAGTCGCCGTGGAGGAGGTCGTGGTCGAGCAGCATCCGCATCACCTGCGGAATGCCGCCGGCGCGGTGCAGGTCGGTCGCGACGTACTGGCCGGAAGGCTTGAGATCGCACAGCACTGGCACCCGCTGGCGCACGCGCTCGAAATCGTCGATGGTCCAGTCGACTTCCGCCGCATGCGCGATGGCGAGGTAGTGCAGCACGGCATTGGTCGACCCGCCCACCGCCATGATCACGGATACGGCGTTCTCGATCGACTTGCGCGTGATGATGTCCCGCGGCAGCCGCTGCGCGCGGATCGCGGCGAGCAGCACTTCGGCCGACTGCGCGGCGCTCTCGCGCTTTTCCTCGTCCTCCGCCGCCATCGTCGAGGAGTACATGAGGCTCATGCCCATCGCCTCGAACGCCGACGACATCGTGTTGGCGGTGTACATGCCGCCGCACGATCCCGCCCCCGGACAGGCGTGGCGCTCGACGCCCAGGAGCTCGGCCTCGTCGATCTTGCCGGCGGTGAATTGCCCGACCGCCTCGAACGAGCTCACGATGTTGAGATCGCGGCCGCGGTAGTGACCGGGCTTGATGGTGCCGCCGTAGACGAAGACGCCGGGGATGTTCATGCGCGCGAGCGCGATCATCGCGCCCGGCATGTTCTTGTCGCAGCCGCCGATGGCGACCACCCCGTCCATACTCTCCGCATTGCAGGCGGTCTCGATCGCGTCCGCGATCACCTCGCGCGACACGAGCGAGTACTTCATGCCCTCCGTGCCCATCGAGATGCCGTCGGAGACGGTGATGGTGCCGAAGGTCTGCGGCATGCCGCCCGCGCCCTTGACCGCGAGTTCGCAGCGGCGCGTAAGATCGCCCAGCCCGAGATTGCACGGCGTGATGGTGCTGTAGCCGTTGGCGATGCCGACGATGGGCTTCTCGAAATCGCCGTCCCCGAAGCCGACGGCGCGCAGCATGGCGCGGTTCGGCGAGCGCTGCACGCCCTGGGTAACGATGCGGCTTCTGCGGTTGTCCGACATATGGGGCTCCTGTGCGCTCGAGTTCCGGGCACCGCGGCAGGCAGCGGCGGGCAGGCCCGTATAATCGCGAATCTTAACGCAAGCCAGTCTGCCTCATGCTCGTTCACCCGCAGTTCGACCCGATCGCGATCCAGATCGGACCGCTCGCCGTGCGCTGGTACGGACTCATGTACCTCATCGGTTTCGCGATCGCCATCGTGCTCGGCCGCCACCGCATTCGCACGCAGCCGGCAGCGGGCATCACCCATCGCGACCTCGACGACATGGTGCTCTACGCCCTGTTCGGCGTGATCCTCGGCGGGCGCCTGGGCTACGTGCTCTTCTACAAGCTCTCCGATTACCTCGCCCATCCCCTTTCCATCTTCGCCATCTGGGAAGGCGGGATGTCGTTCCATGGCGGCTTTCTCGGCGTGCTGGTGGCGATGGCGCTCTTCTGCCGCAGGACCGGCAAGTCGTGGTTCGACGTGATGGACTTCGTGGCGCCGCTGTGCCCGCTCGGTCTGGGCGCCGGGCGGATCGGCAATTTCATCAACGCCGAGCTTCCCGGACGACCCGCGGACGTGCCCTGGGCCATGGTTTTCCCGCACGTGGACGCGCTCCCGCGGCATCCCTCGCAGCTCTACGAGTTCGCCCTCGAAGGCGTCGCCCTCTTCGTGCTGCTGTGGTGGTTTTCGAGCAGGCCGCGGCCGCGGGGCGCAGTGTCGGCGCTGTTCCTGATCGGCTATGGCGTGTTCCGCTTCACGGTCGAGTTCACGCGCCAGCCGGACGACTTTCTCGGCTTCCTCGCGCTGGGATGGACCATGGGACAGTGGCTGAGCCTGCCCATGATCGCGGCCGGCATCGTGATGATGGTGTGGGCCTATCGGCAGCGTCGCGCGTGAGCATCGCCCCGGTTGCCGGTGCCGGCGCGGATACATAGAATCCGGCCATGACATCGGTCGCTGCGCGCGAGCCTCGCCGCAACATCTTTCTGGTCGGCCTCATGGGCGCCGGCAAGACCTCGGTCGGGCGCCTGCTCGCGAAGGACCTGCGCATGACCTTCGTCGACTGCGACCACGAAATCGAGAAGCGCACCGGCGTGACGGTGTCGGTGATCTTCGAGATCGAAGGCGAGGAAGGGTTTCGCCGGCGTGAGTCTGCCCTCCTGCGCGAGCTCGTCGCGTCGGAGCACGTCGTTCTCGCCACCGGTGGCGGCGCCGTGCTGCGGCCGGAAAACCGCGAGGCGCTCGCGCGCAACGGTTTCGTGGTGTACCTGCGGGCGAGCGTCGACGAGCTCTGGCAGCGCACGCGGCACGACCGGAATCGGCCGCTGCTGCGCACCGATGATCCACGAGCCCGGCTCGCCGAGCTCTACGCGCAGCGCGACCCGCTTTATCGCGAGGTAGCCGATATCATCATCGAGACCGGCAGCCAGAGCCTGCGCCAGCTCGTGGCCGATCTTGAGCTGCGCCTGCGGCAGTCGCTCCCGCACGAGCCCGCGTGAGCCACCGGCAGGCACACGCCATGGACACCGTGACGGTCAGCCTCGGCGAGCGCAGCTATCCGATCCACATCGACGAGCTGCTGCTCGATCGTGCCGAGCTCATCGCCGCCCATCTGCCGCAGCGGAAGGTCGCCATCGTCACCAACACCACGGTGGCGCCGCTGTATCTGTCGCGCGTCCAGGCAGCGCTGGAAACCGCCGGCGTCGAGGCGCTGCCGGTGATTCTTCCGGACGGGGAAGCCTTCAAGACCGCCGCGACGCTGAATCTCGTCTTCGATGCGCTGCTGACGGCGCGCTGCGACCGCAAGACCACGGTGATCGCCCTGGGGGGTGGTGTGGTCGGCGATATCGCCGGATTCGCCGCGGCGGTTTACCTGCGGGGCGTCCCGTTCATCCAGATACCGACCACGCTGCTCGCACAAGTCGATTCCTCGGTGGGCGGCAAGACCGGCATCAATCATCCGCTGGGCAAGAACATGATCGGTGCCTTCTACCAGCCGCGACTGGTGCTGGCCGATTACGGGACGCTCGCCACGCTGCCCGACCGGGAGCTCGCCGCCGGCATCGCCGAGGTCATCAAGTACGGTCTGATTGGCGACCGGGCGTTCTTCGAGTGGCTGGAAGCAAACATGGACCGTCTCACCGCGCGCGAGCCCGCTGCCCTCGCCTTGGCGATTCGCCGTTCGTGCGAGGCCAAGGCGGAAGTGGTGAGCGCCGACGAGCGCGAAGCCGGTGCGCGCGCACTGCTCAACCTGGGACACACCTTCGGCCACGCGATCGAAGCCGGCCTGGGCTACGGGGCGTGGCTGCACGGCGAGGCAGTCGCCGCCGGCACCATGCTCGCCGCGGAGGTGTCGCGCCGCCTCGGGCTGCTCGACGATCGCGACGTCGAGCGCTTGCGCCGCCTGTACCAGGGCGCGGGACTGCCGGTCGCGGCGCCCGACCTCGGCGCGGAGCGCTACCTGGAGCTCATGGAAGTCGACAAGAAGGCCGAAGGGGGCCGCATCCGGTTCGTCCTGCTGAAATCCATCGGCGCGGCGTTCGTCACCGGTGACGTGCCCGGCGCCGTGCTTGAGGATGTCCTGTCGGGCATGCCGCGCGATGCCTGACCTCGCGGTCTACGCCGCGCACCCCGAGCGCTCGCGCGGGCGTGTGCACCCGGAGGAGGGGCCGGTCGCGCGCACCCAATTCCAGCGCGATCGCGACCGCATCGTTCACTCGACGGCTTTCCGCCGGCTCGAATACAAGACGCAGGTCTTCGTCAACCACGAGGGCGACCTCTTTCGCACGCGCCTGACCCACAGCCTCGAAGTCGCGCAGATCGGACGTTCGGTGGCGCGCGCGCTCGCCCTTGACGAAGATCTGGTGGAGGCCATCTGCCTCGCCCACGACCTCGGCCATACGCCCTTCGGTCACGCCGGCCAGGATGCGCTCAACGCGTGCATGAACGCGCACGGCGGATTCGAGCACAACCTGCAGAGTCTGCGCGTGGTCGACGTGCTCGAGGAGCGCTACGCCACGTTCGACGGTCTCAACCTCTGCTTCGAGACGCGCGAGGGAATCCTGAAGCACTGCTCGCGTGCGGCGGCCGCGACCCTGGGCGATCTCGGCGAGCGGCATCTCGCCGGACACCAGCCCTCGCTCGAAGCGCAGGTCGCGAATCTCGCGGACGAGATCGCGTACAACAATCACGACGTCGACGACGGGATCCGGTCCGGGCTCCTGAGCCTCGACGAGATCGCCGCCACCGGCATCGTGCGCCGCCACCTGGATCTCGTGCGCCGCCTGCATCCCGCCCTCGGCGGGCGACGTCTCGTCCACGAGACGGTGCGCCGCATGATCAACACCCTGATCGGCGACCTCGTCGCCCAGAGCCTGGCGAACATCGCCGCCGCCGCGCCGTCGTCCGTGGAAGCGGTGCGGCAAGCGCCGCCGCTCATTGCGTTCAGCCCGCAGGTGCGCGACGAACAGCAGGAGCTGAAGCGCTTCCTGCGACAGCATCTCTACCAGCATTTTCGCGTCGCGCGCATGAGCCGAAAATCCAAACAGGTCGTCGCCGACCTCTTTCGCGCGTTCTTCGACGAGCCGCGGCTGCTCCCGCCCCAATACCAGGCGCGCCATCGCGCCAACGGTCCGCGTGCGATCGCGGATTACATCGCCGGCATGACGGACCGCTTTGCCATCCGCGAACATCGCCGCCTCTACACGATCGAAGAATCGTGACCTGAATTGGTGCGCCGTGCTGCAATGCGGTGCATAGCGCGAGTCGTTCCTCCTTTCTTGAGGTAGTTCCGCGTTTTCAGGGGCTTGCCACTGTTGAAGGGCGGGGGTGATCGAGATACACTCTGCAACCCTCCCGCCAGATCTTCCGCTCTGCGTCGTGAAGCGTCCGATGCGTTCGAGCCGCGGCGGCGTTAAGGCCAGCTTGATTCTACTGCGAGGTCGCCCGTGAACGAATTCCTTCCCCCCCGGCAAGGCCTGTACGACCCTCGGCACGAGCACGACGCGTGCGGCGTCGGCTTCGTCGCGCACATCAAGGGCTCGAAATCCCACGCGATCATCGAGCAGGGTCTGCAGATCCTGAAGAACCTCACCCATCGCGGCGCAGTCGGCGCGGATCCGCTGGCCGGCGATGGCGCCGGCATCCTGATCCAGATGCCGGACCAGTTCTTCCGGGCCGAGATGGCGCGGCAGGGGGTCGTTCTCCCACCCTTCGGCGAGTATGGGGTCGGCATGATGTTCCTGCCGCAGGAGCCGGCCTCCAGGCTCGCCTTTGAAGAGGAGATCGCGCGCGCGATCCGGGCCGAAGGGCAGATTCTGCTCGGCTGGCGCGACGTGCCGCGTGACAACTCGGGTCTCGGTGAGTCGGTGAAGAAGATCGAGCCGGTCATCCGGCAGGTCTTCATCGGGCGCGGCCCGGGCGTCACCGTCACGGACGCCCTCGAGCGCAAGCTCTACATCATCCGCAAGTCCGCCGGCCACGCCATCCAGGCGCTGCAGCTCGCGCACGGGCAGGAGTTCTACGTCCCCTCGATGTCGGCGCGCACCATCGTCTACAAGGGCATGCTGCTCGCGAACCAGGTCGGGAGCTATTACAGGGATCTGCAAGACCCGCGGGTGGTCTCCGCGCTCGCTCTCGTGCACCAGCGGTTCTCGACCAATACGTTCCCGACGTGGGACCTGGCGCATCCGTTCCGGATGATCGCGCACAACGGCGAGATCAACACCCTGCGCGGCAACGTGAACTGGATCCGCGCACGCCAGCGGGCCATCTCGTCGCCGGTGCTGGGCAAGGATCTCGACAAGCTGTGGCCGCTGATCTACCCCGGTCAGTCGGATTCGGCGTCCTTCGACAACGCGCTCGAGATGCTGGTCATGAGCGGCTATTCGATCGCGCACGCGATGATGATGTTGATCCCCGAGGCGTGGGAGAAGCACACGCTGATGGACCCCACCCGCCGCGCGTTCTACGAATATCACGCCGCCATGATGGAACCGTGGGACGGCCCCGCCGCGGTCGCGTTCACCGACGGTCGTCAGATCGGCGCCACGCTCGATCGCAACGGCCTGCGTCCGGCGCGCTATCTCGTCACCGACGACGATCTGGTCGTGATGGCCTCCGAGACCGGCGTACTGCCGATCGCGGAGGAGCGCATCATCAAGAAGTGGCGGCTGCAGCCGGGCAAGATGTTCATGGTCGATCTCGAGGCCGGTCGGATCATCGACGACAAGGAGCTCAAGGACTCCCTCGCCAGTGCGAAGCCGTATCGCGAGTGGATCGAGCGCATCCGCATCAAGCTCGACGACCTGCCGGCGCCGACCGAAGCGCGGGCGGAAAGCGCGGTGCCGCTGCTCGATCGGCAACAGGCGTTCGGCTACACGCAGGAGGATCTCAAGTACATCCTCGGCCCGATGGCCAAGGATGGCGAGGAAGGGATCGGCTCCATGGGCAACGACAGCCCGCTCGCCGTCCTGTCGGACAAGAGCAAGCCGCTTTACAGCTATTTCAAGCAGCTCTTCGCGCAGGTGACCAACCCGCCGATCGACCCGATCCGCGAGGATCTGGTGATGTCGCTGGTGTCCTTCATCGGCCCGAAGCCCAATCTGCTCGGTGTCGACGAGAACAACCCCCCGCTGCGCTTCGAAGTTACCCAGCCGGTGCTGAACTTCGATCAGCTGCGCACGATCCGGCAGATCGAGCGCTACACGGGCGGCAAGTTCAGGTCCTGCGAGATCGACATCACCTATCCGGTGGCGTGGGGCAGCAAGGCGATCGAGGCGCGGCTGGCGAGTCTCTGTGCGCAGGCCGAGGACGCGGTGCGTTCCGGCTACCAGATCCTGATCGTGTCCGACCGCAACGTGGACGCGGAGCGCGTTGCGATTCCGGCGCTGCTCGCGCTCTCCGCGATCCATCAGCACCTGGTGGACAAGGGGCTGCGCACGTCGGCCGGCCTCGTCGTCGAGACCGGCTCCGCGCGCGAGGTGCATCACTTCGCGCTGCTTGCCGGCTACGGCGCCGAGGCGGTGCATCCGTATCTCGCGCTCGAGACGATCCTGCAAGCCGACAGCGAGTACATCCTGCCCGAGTATCGCGGCGAGAAGGGCGTCGCACACTACATCAAGGCGGTCGGCAAGGGTCTGATGAAGGTCATGTCCAAGATGGGCATCTCGACCTACATGTCGTACACCGGCGCGCAGATTTTCGAGGCCATCGGTCTGTCGCACGCCCTGGTCGAAAAGTACTTCAGCGGCACCACCTCGACCGTCGCAGGCATCGGCGTGTTCGAGGTCGCGGAAGAAGCGATCCGGGTGCACCGCGCCGCCTTCAGCGACGATCCGGTGCTCGCCCGCGCGCTCGACGCCGGCGGCGAATATGCATTCAGGGTGCGCGGTGAAGAGCACATGTGGACGCCGGACGCGATCGCGAAGCTCCAGCACTCGACCCGCACCAACAGCGTGTCGACCTACCGCGAGTACGCACAGATCATCAACGACCAGTCGCGGCGGCACATGACGCTGCGCGGCCTGTTCGAGATCAGGGTCGATCCGGCGCGGGCGATTCCGCTGGAAGAGGTCGAACCGGCCAGGGAAATCGTTCGCCGCTTCGCCACGGGTGCGATGTCGCTGGGTTCGATCTCGACCGAGGCGCATACCTCGCTCGCGATCGCCATGAACCGCCTGGGCGGAAAGTCGAACACCGGTGAAGGGGGCGAGGACCCGCGGCGGTATGTACCGGTGAAGAGCGGCGACACGCTCGCGGCGATGCTCGGCAAGGATCGCATCATGCGGGACGTGCAGCTGAAGGAGGGCGATTCGCTGCGCTCGCGGATCAAGCAGGTCGCCTCCGGCCGCTTTGGCGTCACCGCCGAGTATCTGACGAGCGCGGACCAGATCCAGATCAAGATGGCGCAGGGCGCCAAACCCGGCGAGGGCGGGCAGCTGCCCGGTCACAAGGTTTCCGAGTACATCGCGGAGCTGCGTTTCTCGGTGCCCGGCGTCGGCCTCATCTCGCCGCCGCCGCACCACGACATCTATTCCATCGAGGACTTGGCGCAGCTCATTCACGATTTGAAGAACGGCAATCCGCGCGCATCCATCAGCGTCAAGCTGGTGTCCGAGATCGGCGTCGGCACGGTCGCCGCCGGCGTCTCGAAGGCGAAGGCCGACCACGTCACGATCGCCGGCCATGACGGCGGCACCGGTGCCAGCCCCTGGTCGTCGATCAAGCACGCCGGCACGCCGTGGGAGCTGGGCCTCGCCGAAACGCAGCAGACGCTCGTGCTGAACCGTTTGCGCGGTCGCATCGCGGTGCAGGTGGACGGCCAGATGAAGACCGGCCGCGACGTGCTGATCGGCGCGCTGCTCGGGGCGGACGAGTTCGGGTTTGCCACCGCGCCACTGGTGGTGCAGGGTTGCATCATGATGCGCAAGTGTCATCTCAACACCTGCCCGGTAGGCGTGGCGACCCAGGATCCCGAGCTGCGCAGGAAGTTCTCGGGACAACCCGAGCACGTGGTGAACTATTTCTTCTTCGTTGCGGAGGAAGTGCGCGAATACATGGCGCAGCTCGGCATCCGCCGGTTCGACGATCTGATCGGCCGCGCCGATCTGCTCGACATGAAGAAGGGCATCGCGCACTGGAAGGCGAAAGGCCTGGATTTCTCGCGGATCTTCTACATGCCGTCGATGCCCGTGGAAGTCCCGCGCTTCAACACCGAGACTCAGGATCACGGGCTCGACCGCGCGCTCGATCATCGCCTGATCGAGCTCGCGCAGGGCGCGATCCAGCGCGGCGAGCGCGTGTCGATCGAAATGCCCATCCGCAACGTGAACCGCACGGTCGGCACCATGCTGTCATCGGAGGTCGCGCGCCGCCACGGCCACAAGGGGCTTCCCGACGACACCATACGCATCAAGCTGGCTGGTTCCGCGGGTCAGAGCTTCGGGGCCTTTCTCGCGCACGGCATCACCCTCGACCTCATCGGCGAGGGCAACGATTACGTCGGCAAGGGGCTGTCGGGCGGGCGCATCATGGTGCAGCCGTCGCCGAAATTCCGCGGCGTGCCGCGGGAAAACATCATCGTCGGCAATACCGTCCTGTACGGCGCCATCACCGGCGAGGCTTACTTCCGGGGTGTGGGCGGCGAGCGTTTCGCCGTGCGCAATTCGGGCGCGCAGACGGTGGTCGAGGGCGTCGGCGATCATGGCTGCGAATACATGACCGGCGGCACCGTGGTCGTTATCGGCATGACCGGTCGCAACTTCGCGGCAGGCATGTCGGGCGGCGTTGCTTACGTCCTGGACGTGGACGGCGCGTTCAAGGATCGCTGCAACACCACCATGGTCAAGCTCGAGGCCTTGCTGCCGGAAGCGGAGCAGGATGGCAAGGTTCCGCGCGAGGTCTGGCACCTGGACCGTTCGGACGAATCGATCGTGAGGGGCTTGCTCTTAGCTCACGTGCGGTATACGGGCAGTGCGCAGGCAAAGCAGGTGCTGGAGCACTGGAACGAGTTCCGGCCGCGGTTCGTGAAGGTGTTCCCGAACGAGTACCGACGCGCGCTCGGCGAACTCGCGGCGAAGGGCCGGAAGCTGGCAGCCTGACGCGAAGGGGTTTCCGACCAATCTCCACTGGGTGAGAGGGAATGGGCAAGATAACGGGATTCATCGAGTTCGAGCGGCTGCAGGAAGCGGCCGATCCGCCCGGCGAACGCATCCGCCACTACCGGGAATTCGTTCACCACCTGACCGATCAGGAAGCCGGCGTCCAGGGCGCGCGCTGCATGGACTGCGGCATTCCGTTCTGCATGAGCGGCTGTCCGGTGAACAACATCATTCCGGACTGGAACGATCTCGTATTCCGGCAGAACTGGAAGGAGGCGCTCGATACGCTGCACTCCACCAACAATTTCCCGGAGTTCACCGGTCGCGTCTGCCCGGCGCCCTGCGAGGCCGCGTGCACCCTCAACATCAACGACGACCCGGTCGGCATCAAGTCGATCGAGCACGCCATCATCGACAAGGGCTGGGAGATGGGGTGGGTCGTGCCACAGCCACCCAAGAGCAAGACCGGCAAGCGCGTGGCGGTGATCGGCTCCGGACCGGCCGGGCTCGCCTGTGCCCAGCAGCTCGCGCGCGCGGGCCACGACGTGGTCCTGTTCGAGAAGAGCGACCGCATCGGCGGCCTGCTGCGCTACGGCATCCCGGACTTCAAGATGGAGAAACACCACATCGACCGCCGCATGGAGCAGATGCAGGCGGAGGGCGTCGAGTTTCGCGTGCGGCAGCATGTCGGCGTCGATGTCGCCGGGGCGAGCCTGCTTGCGGACTACGACGCCCTCGTGCTCTCCGGCGGCTCCGAGCATCCGCGTGACCTCAAGGTGGCAGGGCGCGATTTCGACGGCATCGAGTTCGCGATGGACTTCCTGCCCCTGCAGAACAAACGCGTGGCCGGCGACCAGGAGGTTGGCACGCTCACCGCCAAGGGCAAGGACGTGATCGTGATCGGCGGCGGCGACACCGGATCCGACTGCGTGGGCACGTCCAATCGCCAGGGCGCCAAGTCGGTGACCCAGTTCGAACTGCTGCCGCAGCCTCCCGAGCAGGAGAACAAACCGCTCACCTGGCCCTACTGGCCGCTCAAACTGCGTACCTCCTCGTCGCACGAGGAAGGATGCGACCGCGACTGGGCGGTGACCACCAAGGCCTTCCGCGGGGGCAACGGCAAGGTGAGGGCGCTCGTTGCCGCACGCGTGGAATGGACGAAGGACGACAACGGGCAGATGAAGATGGTCGAGGTGCCGGGGTCGGAGTTCGAACTCCCGGCCGATCTCGTGCTGCTCGCGATGGGCTACCTGCACCCGGTGCACACCGGCCTGCTGGACGAGCTGGGAGTGGCGTACGATAACCGCGGCAACGTCAAGGCGGCGGTCGACGGTGCGGGTTGCTACCAGACCTCCGTGGCCAAGGTATTCGCGGCTGGCGACATGCGCCGCGGGCAGTCGCTCGTGGTCTGGGCGATACGCGAGGGTCGCCAGTGCGCGCGTGCCGTGGACGAGTTCCTGATGGGAACCTCGGTGCTGCCGCGTTAGCCCCGCGCCCGCGCCACCCGCCCACCGCGAAGGGACGCGCCCAGGCGCGTCCTTTTGCTTGAGAGTCCGATGAAGCGACCGAAGAACGAGACCTTCCTGCGCGCACTGCTGCGCGAGCCGACGCCCTACACGCCGATCTGGATCATGCGCCAGGCAGGCCGTTACCTGCCCGAGTACAACCAGACGCGCGCCCGGGCCGGCAGCTTCCTCGACCTGTGCCGGAATCCCGACCTCGCCACCGAGGTTACCCTGCAGCCGCTCGCGCGCTTTCCGCTCGATGCCGCCATCGTCTTCTCCGACATCCTCACCATTCCCGATGCGATGGGGCTGGGCCTCTATTTCGCCGAAGGCGAGGGGCCCAGGCTCGAGCGCCCGTTGCGGGATGAATGGGAGATCCGGGATCTCGCGGTGCCGGACATCGACGCCCAGCTGGGCTACGTCCTGGACGCCGTGGCACAGGTACGGCAGGCGCTCGACAACGAGGTGCCCTTGATCGGATTCTCCGGCAGTCCGTTCACCCTGGCTTGCTACATGGTCGAAGGCGGGGGCAGCAGCGATTTCCATAGCCTGAAGCGGATGCTCTACACTCGCCCCGACCTTCTGCACCGCATCCTGGAGATCACCGCGGCATCGGTCACCGTCTACCTGAACGCGCAGATCGAACGCGGCGCCCAGGCCGTGATGCTGTTCGACACGTGGGGCGGCGTTCTCTCCCACGCGGCGTTCCACGCCTTTTCACTGGCGTATCTCAAGCGCGTGGTGAACGGACTCAAGCGGGAGCACGAGGGGGTGCGCGTGCCGAGCATCGTTTTCACCAAAGGCGGCGGCTTGTGGCTGGAGAGCCTGGCCGAGTGCGGTGCGGACGCCCTCGGCTTGGACTGGACGGTGGACATCGGTGCTGCCCGGCAGCGCGTCGGCAGCCGCGTCGCCCTGCAGGGGAACCTCGACCCCGCGATCCTCCTGTCCACCCCCGACGCGGTGCGGCGTGAGGCGGAGCAGGTGCTGGCCGGGTTCGGCAGCGGCGCCGGCCACGTGTTCAACCTGGGGCACGGGGTGTCGCAGTTCACACCGCCCGAGAACGTCGCAGCACTGGTCGAGGCCGTGCACGAGGTCAGCGTGCGCTACCACTGACCCACGTCTCAGGCAACCTGATTGATCCACAGGAGAATCTCCTGCCGCCAAATCGACCCTCTTGCGCCGTACGAGCCCCGCTCGATCGCTGTTGACACACTGATCTGAAACACATCTTCTGCCGCGGCCTGGTTCGTCACACGGTCGTGGCAGCGTTCAGCGGCAGCGTCCAAATCTCCGGTCCGAGGTGCGTTGCCCACACAGTTATCCACAGTCTTCAGCTCGTGACTCGGGCGAGCGCATCGAGCATCATCCCGCGCCATGATCATTGCTCGCATCGCCATCGACGTCCCCGTCGACACCCTTTTCGATTACCTGCCGGGGCCGGCAACGCAATCCGACATCGGTCAGCGGGTACTGGTGCCTTTTGGTCGTCGCCAGACCGTGGGGGTCCTGCGCGCCCTTGTTTCCGGCACCGCGCTGCCGCAAGGCCGACTCCGGCCGGTGACCCGCGTGCTCACGGACCTGCCACCGCTCGACGATTCAACGCTGCGGCTGCTCGATTTCTGCGCCCGCTACTACCACTACCCGATCGGCGAAACCATTCTGCGCGCACTGCC
>JBDHRV010000088.1:0-14835 GCA_039807745.1 Burkholderiales bacterium | reverse complement strand
GTCTTGAGCTCTTCCTGCTTGATGTCGCGAAACGTGAACTGCAGCTTCAACGCAAAGGTCGACTGGCTCGCCGCTCCGGCACCGGGACCAGCGCCGCCGCTCGCGGCGCCTTGGCCGAGTCGTTTCAGAGCATCGACAGGAATGCCGAGCTCCTGCGCCAGCTGCGTGACAAGCGATGCGTCCTTCAGCGCATCCTGCAACGTTGCGGCACCGAGCTTCGCAGCCGCTGCGATCGCCTTCTCGATCAGGTTCTCGTGCTTTGCGGGCTGCAGGCTGGTCTTGAAGAAGTCTTCGAGGATGCGGTCCTGAATCCAGCGGATCGCCTCGTCGACGCGCGCCTTGAGCGGTGCGTCGTCGGTGAAGTGCAGGACCTCGATCTCGATCGCGCCGGCCTCGACGAGCTTCTGCGTCGCCGATTCCACCGACGCGCGCACGCCGACGCCTTCGTACGCAACGCCGAACTGGAAGCCCCAGGAAAGCTCCTGGTAGATGCGCTTGTAATCGGCGCGAATGCGAACATCGAGGGCCGGGCGCAGGCCGGCGTACTCGAGCTCGTAGCGGACCCCCAGCGGCGTCGCCCCTTCCATGCGGACCAGCGCTTCGATAAGACGCGCGCCGTCCTCGTTCAAGCGCGCGGAGAACATGGCGCGGTTGGTGGCCGCGAGGTCCGGCGTGATCTCGCCCAGCAGATGTTCGACGAAGCCGTCGCCCTCCTCGAGCGCCGCGGCGAAGTACGCCTTGCCGCCCATCCACGGCACCTGCGCCAGGCGCGGCTCGGACACGCCCTGCCGCACGAGATGATCCTTCGCGCGGTCGAGCTGGTTCTCGTCGGCGACGAGCTCGGTCGTGAAAGACAGCAGCCCGACCCCGCCCTGTTCGGCTTCCTCAGGTTTGAACTTGACGAAGACGAGCTCGTGCTGCCCGCTGCTTACCGCGATGCGGGGTCGCGTGGGAATGTAGTAGACGCGGTCGCGGTCGGCGTGATCGCCGAAGAGCGCCAGGTCCGCAACGACGCCGAGCGGGCGATCGAGCGCGAGCATCGAACTACCTCGGCGGTGCGCCGGGGATCACCACGTAGGTGTCGCTCTTCATCGCCGGGCCAACTTTCGGATTGAAGCCGTCCTCGCGAATCCAGGTGGTCGTCATCTCGTAGGAGCGCAGACTCGCGTCCTTGAGCGGGACCTGCCATTCAGCGCGGCTCTTCGCGCCGAGCCGGAAGGTCTTCTGATCGCGCACGTCGTTGACCTCGTCGCGATAGACGACCGCCACCTCGACCGCCTCCACGCCGCGGTCGAGCTCGCCGGTGACGAACTCCACGGCGAGCCGCCGCACGTAGACCTCGCCCACGGGCAGCGACGGCGCATCGGTGCTGATCCAGCCGGTCTGCAGGAAGTCGCCGGTCTTCGTGACGAGCGTCATGCGATAGCGATAGCGGCGCGCGGCGGGGTTGCCGAGGTTGACCGTCCACGACTGCGGTTTGTCGATGTTCTCGGGCTCGAAGGAGAGGTTGCCGGTCTCGTGGATACCGTTCTCTTCGTCCTCGTATTCCAGATCGACGAGCAGATTCGCGATGCTCTTGCGATCGCCCGCGACGACCGCACGCACCACGAGCTTGTCGGGATGGGGATCCTCGACCACCCACTGGTCCTGCAGCATCGGCATGAAGGGCATCTCGACCCTTTCCCCGGTGGCGCCGATGTAGGTCAACTGCACCTCCCGGCGTCCCGGCACATTCTTGTTCACGCGGAAGCGCGTCTTGAAGCTCTTGGCGGCGTTGGTGAGAACGCCATCCTCGTAATGCTCGAAGCTGCCGTCGTCTGCGCGGTAGCGCACCACCGCCTGCACGGCGGGCCACCGCTCGTAAGGGAAGTTCGGCGTGCCGCCGACTTCGAGCTCGTGCGCTTCGTACAGGTCGCGCGGATTGATGACCAGCACCGTGCCCTTGTGGGGTAGAAACTCCGAACCGGAGTCGACCTTGGGCTTCGGGCCGGGAACGCTGCCGTCGGCGAAGACGACCTCGTACTTGTATCCGAACTCGTCGCCGCTCGTGCGATCCATCCAGTCGCGCCGGACGACCTTGGCCTTCTCCTTCGTGAGGAACACGCTCATGTTGCGCTCGACGCCAGAGTCCGCGTCCGCGTACTCGATATCCACGGTGATGCCGGCTATGCCATCGGCGTCCCAGGCGGCGGCGGCCATGATCTCGAACGGCAGCGTCTTCCACGGGCTGTCGGCGCCATCGACGATGGTGATGAGCTTCTCGCGCGTGACGCCGGAGTTCGTCAGCAGGTTGTGCATGTGGGCCTGCGGGTAGATCGTGCGCTCCGCCGCCTTGCGCGCGGTGAAGTCGAGGTCGAGCGTGCGCAGCTCCTCGATCTTCACTTCCTTCTTGTGATAGGTGTACCCCATGCCGAGGGTCAGCGCGTTCTGGTGAATGTGCGTGAGCGTGTCGACGATGTCGTCCGCCGTGCCGCCGCCCGCGGGGTCGACGCGCTTGAAGGTGGCTTCGAAGAACTTGTCGAAGATGAGCTGCCGCACGGAGTTCATGACCGACTCGCGCTCCGCGTCCATCGCCTCGCTGCCGATGCCTTCCACCGTCACCTCGAGCTCGATCACCTTGTTCTCGACCATCTTGTCGATCGACTTCTGGATGTCGCTCTCGTAGAACAGGAAATCAGCCTGCTCGCGCTCGCTGAAGTGGTCGTAGATCTTCTGCCAGTCCACGTGCGCCTTGATGTTGAACGCGGGCTGCAGGCCGGGAAAGGTGAGCGAATACACGACTCCGATCGGCATGACGCCGTCGAGCGCCGCCGACAGTGCCGCCGCGCCCTTCTTCGTGAGCGTGGCCTGGAAGATCGCCCGGTTGGTGCCCACTAGGTCCGGCGAACCGGCGCCCATGATCTTCGTCACGAACGCCGTCGGGCGCTCCTCGCCCGCAGGTCCGCCTGCGCCTTCCTCCGGCGTCACCGCGTCGAGCAGCATCAGCTTGACCGAGCCCTTGGTGAAGAAGATCGGCGTCAAGCGCGGCTTCTGCGCCAGCCCGTCCTCGATCCGCAACCGGCTCGCGGCTTCCTCGATGAGCTCCGGCGGCCACGCCAGGTCCACGTCCAGACTCAGGAATGCGACGGCCTCGGGCGCGTTGTCCGGCACCGTGTCGAGATCTTCGCGGTAGACGAGCATGCGGATCGCCGGCGTGCCGTCTTCCATCCTGGCGATGTGCGGGATGTTGGGCAGATAGTAGCTCTGAGTCGGATCGCTGAAGTCCGGGAGGACGGTAATCGACTTGCCCTCGCCCACCTTCACCTGCCGCATGCCGCTGCCGAGGTACAGCATCTCAGTTCTCCTGCGGGCGCGGCGCCGGCGGAATGAGCACGGACGGTTTCTCGAGCTTGACCGGGGTCATGGTGCGCTGGGTGCCGTCCAGGTAGTAGTACGTAATGGTCATCTCGTAGGCACGGGGCGCGCCGTCGGCCACGGGCACGAACCACTTCTGGTGCTCCCCGGACGTGAACACCAGCGTCATTGTTTCGTGGACGGTGCGTTGCGGATCGTCGTAGCTCAGGTTGACCTCGACCGCGGGCGTGACCGCGAAATTCACGAGCTTCGGGCTGAAGTCGGCGCCGATCTTCGGGATCGAGTAGCGCGGCACCACGATGAGCTCGGTGTCGGTCACTTCCCAGTCGCGCTCGACCGGATTGCCCTCGATCGGGAAGTAGGTGATCTTGTGCCGATAGGTCTTAGGACCCTCCTTGCGCAGCGGAACGGACCAGGAAAAGACATCCGTCGCCTTCTGCAGCGCAATGCTCTCGACATCGTGCTGGCCCTGCGGATCGTTGTATTCGAGATCGACCTTCGCGAGCGGTGTGCTGGCGTAGTCGAGCACGGCGCCCGTGATCTTGAGGTCGAGGCGCGGCGGTCCCTCCACCAGGACCGGCAGGGCCTGGTCCCCTTCGCGCGACAGCCACTCCGTTTCCTGCGTGTCGCCGTTCTTGAAGGTCGCGAGAATCCGGTACTCGAATTTGCGCTGGCGGGCGTTCAGCAAGAGCACGGCCCACTTCTTGAACTCGTCCGCGGTCTTGAAATTGAACTGCGCGTCACGGTTATAGGCGCCGTCCACGTAACGCAGCGACAGCACCGCCTGAATGACGTCGGCCCACTTTCCGGCCGGGATGAGCGTCAGATCGAGCACATCGACATTGGGCCGCGTCACGAGCAGATTCTGCTGCGGGCCGCTCGTCTTCGTCCAATCCTTCTCCAGAGTCGTGCCGCTCTTCAAGAGATACTCCACCCGGTACTCGAGCGGTTTATCCCACGGTGCGAAGAGCATGCGCGTCCAGGTGCCGCCCGGCCGGTCCTTGCTGATGAGGATGGATTGCCCAGCCATCGGCACGTCGCGGGCCGGATCGGCATAGCGCAGGTGCACCAGCACCGCGTCGACGACGTTCTCGAAATCGAGACCGACGCCGCTCACCTCGACGCTGAGTTTGCCCGGGGTCTCGACCGCCACGTTGAGATTGCGGGTGGTGGTCTTCTCCCACTTCGACCATTCCCCGGCGGCCCGCCCCTCGAAGCCGACGCGCCAGCGGTACTGATACTCGCGCTTGCCGTCGATCAGAGCCGGATCCCACTCCATCGGGTCTTTCGTCTCAGGCGTAAAGGTGAACGTCTGCACCTTCGTCTGTCCGCCGTGCTCGTACTTGATTTCGAGCTCGGCGAAGGCCACGTCGTCTTCGTCCCACTTTGCGAACGCTCGCGCCTTGAGCCCCAGCGTCTTGAAGAACGGGTCGGCATTGGTATCCACGACCCGAACATACGGGACCATGTCCTGGACGCGGGTGAAGAACGCCTGCAGCGTGCCTTGCGGCGCGATCTTGTACTCGATCGTCGAGTTGATCTCCATGGTCTGCTCGAAGTTGGTCATGTCGACTTCGCTGACCTGCTTCAAGCGGTAGATCTCGCGGCTGCTCTCCTGGACGTCTTCGTTCGCCCATTCCTCCATCGGAGCCCGCTCCTTCTTCGCGAACTTGTTGGCGAGCAGCTCCTGGACCGTGCTCGTCGCCTGCTGCATCAGCATTTGCAGGATGTCTTCGTCGGTGATCCCGCCGGAATCGATCTTGACCGTGACCAGTCCGGCCTCGATGGCGGTCGACATCATGTTCTCCGACGTGAAGTAGTCGTCGGTGCAGTTGTGATGCTCGTGAAAGAGCTCCTGAACGGAGTGAAAGACGCTCGCGGTATTGAACTTGATATACATGGTCGCCGGCGGCAGCTTGGCCAGCATGGTGAGCTCGTAGACGACCTGAATCGGGGTCAGGTCCGTCGCGCCGCGGCCGTCGCGCCCCACCAGGGTCTGCTGCATGAATGTCGCGCCGTCGGGCGTCAGATCGAGGCTGAAGGCAGCCACGTTGTTGCCGATGAGAGAAGCGGGTCGTTCCCCGATCTTGTTCGATACCAGTCCCGCCGACGACGGGGCATTCATCGTCACCTTGCCGGACTTCCACAATGGTTCGCCGATAACGGGCTTTGGCGCCGCCTCGTTGCGTTGCGGCCGTGTGAAGCCGGTGCCGGGCATGGTCAGGGTAGTCGTCGAACTGGTCTGGGGGGAGGCCATGGGCCCGCCTGCCATGCTTCCCTGACCCCAATGCTTCCCGATCGTATCGTTGAACGTGGCCCCGAGCGTGAGCTCGCGGACCTTGTCGTTCGGCAGCCTCTTCAGCCGCTCGAACTCGTCCTCGACGATCTTCTCGAGATCCTTCGTGAGCTCTTTCAGATTTTTTTCGCTTACCTTGAGCTCGGAATCGAAGACCATGTAACCGCCGCCGCGCGGCAGATCCGGGTTTTCTTCCCGTGACTCGTCCGAGAGGTTGAACTTGAAAAGCCCGAAGACGGGGTTGTCCTGCGCATCCCGGCGTACCGTGGGGAATCCCGGAATGGCGCAGAAGCGCCAGAACTGCTTGTCGTCCTGAAAGACCGTGGCGGTCGAGCCATCTTCGAACTGCTTGTGCAGGATTGCGGGGAGTTTCATCATGACTGCGGCTCCTCATTCGGTTTCGGAATGCATGGCGCGGCCCGTTGTTATGTCATGGCCGATGACGCGTGACGGAGATCACCGGGTCGTCCGTTTCCCCCTGCGCGCCTTCGGCGCGGGTGCCGTCGGCGAGGTTATAGGTGACCGCATAGCGATACCTGCGCTGGGTGCGGTCGCCGATGTCCACCGACCAGGTGGCGTTGGGCTGCTCCTTGGTCAGCGCGACCGTCTTCCGTTCCTCGCGGTTTCCGTCCTGCCATTGCAGCGCCACGTCGACGAAGGGAGTCGCCGCGAAGTCCACCGCGAAACCGCGCACGATCACCTCGAGCTTGCCCACCGTCGGCAGCTGCGCCCGCGGAATGAACAGCTCCGTGTCGCCGCTGCGCTGCACGCCCGAGGACACGTCGCCCGACGGCGCCGACCAGACGATCTCGTATGCGTAGTCGCGGCGGCCGTCGGCCGCCACGGGAAACTGCACCGCGCTCGCGCCGGGGCTCGTGAAGCTGACCGTTTGCCGCTGCTCGCCGTAGGAGACGGTGACCCTGACCACGGGCGTGCGCGCGAAGTCGACCAGATTGGACAGGATGTTGATGCGAAGCTTCGGCACACCTTTCACCGTGATCAGCACCGCCTGATCACCGGTCTTCGTGGTCCAGGGCGAGGTCTCGTCGCTGCCGCTCTTGTAGGCGACCACCGTCTGGTATTGGAACGTCCGCCGGTTGGGGTCGCGCAGCAGCACCGCCCACTCGGCGAACTGATCGAGCGACTTGAACTGGAACGCCCGGTCGTAGGTCCGGCCGTCGCCGGCGTCGTACTTGAGCGACACGACCGCCTGCGCGACGTCGCTCCAGTCGCCGGACGGCAGCAGGCTCACGTTCAGCACGTCGGCCTGCGGCGGCGGCACGACGAACAGCGTGTTCGTGGCGTCGAGCGTGCGCGTGCCGCCGTCGATCACCTTGTCGTCCGCAAGATAGTAGGTGATCGCGGCGGCGATGTTGCCGCGCACCTTGCTCACCTGCTGCTCCCATTTCGCAACGGGATTCAGCTTGGTCAGGGCGAAGCTCTTCTCGACGGTCGCGATGCCGTCCGCAGGCGCTCCGTAGCGGAGCTTGACCTCGGCCGTGCGCACCACGTCCCAGTTGAGGCCCGCGCCGCTCACTTCGAGGGAGAGCTGCCCGGCGTTCGCGACGGTCACGTTGAGCGAGCGGTTCGTCGTCGTTTCCCACTCCGTGAAGTCGCTCGCGGTGCCGTCGTCGTAGATGACGCGATAGCGGAAGCGGTATTCGCGCTTGCCGCCGAGCACGGTGGGATCGAACTTCGCCGGTGCCGTCTCTCCCGAGCGGAAGGTGAAGCTGCCCGGCGTCATGCGGGTCTGGCCGTCGCTGTCGGTGGCCGTGTACTCGGTTTGCACCTCGATCGCCTGCACCGGCTGTTTGTCGAAATCGACCAGCGCCCGCACGGTCACGCCGAGCGAGTCGAACTGGTCCGCCGTCAGCTCGACGACGTGGCGCCGGATCTCCGCGGGGCTCGCCTCCGAGAAGAAGGTTTCCAGGGTGGCCTGGCCGACCAGAGGCCACTCGACGACCTGCGACCGATCGACCTTGATCTGCAGATTCATGGTCGCGGTATTGATACTCTCGCGCACCTTGTAGCGGGTCTGCGGCGGCCGCCACAGCTTCGCCGATGACACGTGCTTGTCCCAGTTTCCGGTGAGCTGCGCGACCGAGGCGCTCAACTGTGTGCTGACCCCGCCGTAGTTGATGTGCTGGTACAGCGTGACCCGGTGACCGGCGCGCACCCGCACCGAGGAGATCTTGTCGTTGAGCTCCTGGCCGACGAAGCTCAGGTCCTCGTTCACTTCGATCGTGCGCCCGGTGTAGTTCGGTCCTTCGTACAGCACCGCACCCCAGCCGGGGTCGCGATCGCGCATCCGCGGATCGTCCGCGTCGAAGTCGAGCTGCTCGCCATCGGTCTCGGCCGGCACCAGGAAGCGCTCGGCGATCATCGTGTCGAAGAGATCCAGCGCATACTGCTGCAGCGCCTGCAGCACGTCGTCCGGCACCGTGGCATCGCCCTTGTCGATCTTGACCTCGACCATGCCCGTCTCGCGCAGCGTGGAGCTGTTGGTGCCGGTCTCGCGGAACGTCTCGACCTCGGCCGGGGTGCAGGGATCGTCGCGATTGGTCTGGGAAATCTTCTTCAGCGTCTGGTGGATGCGCTCGGAGTGTCCCTTGACGTCGATCACGCACGACGGCGTGCGCGCCCACATCTTGAGGTTGTAGATCACCTGCACCGGCGTGAGGTCGACACGCCCGCTGCCGGAGCTGTCGACGAAGAGCTCCTTCATGAAGCCGGCGCCGGTCTCGGTGAGATCCAGATTGAAGACCGCGGTGGATCCGCTCACGAGCGACGCCGGCGCCTCGGCGAACCGCCCCGTCACGAGCAGGTTCGACTGGGTGGTGTGCATCGAAACGGTGCCGCT
This sequence comes from Burkholderiales bacterium, assembly GCA_039807745.1. Classification (GTDB taxonomy): domain Bacteria; phylum Pseudomonadota; class Gammaproteobacteria; order Burkholderiales; family JAEUMW01; genus JAEUMW01. Next base: position 6,325 of record JBDHRV010000088.1, on the reverse strand, counting down.
CGACAGCAACGGATCGACGATCTCGACGATGGGTGCGGTTGCCGCGGCGTACTCGGGAAGGCTCGCGTAGCGCGGGTCGGTGCGCCGCCGCGCGTACTCCTCGTGGACCCATTGCTGCAGTTCCCGGCGCGCGAATTCCGCGGCCTCCTCGCTTACCGCGAACTGCACGTCGAAATTCATGAAGCCGCCGCCGCGGGCGAGGGCGGGGTTCGCCTCGCGCGCCTGATCGGAGGTGTGGAAGATCGTGAGCAGGAAGATCGCCTGCCCCTTCTCGTCGCGCCGAATCGTCGGCATCGCCGGGATCAGCGTGAACCTGTTCCAGATACCATCGTCTTGATAGACGGTGAGGTCACCGATTTTTCGGAATGGCGGAATCCGAAGCATGCAACCCTCCTGCCGTCTGCGCGCTGATCGGGATCGAACGGTTCCTCTAAAGCATAGCAAAGAACGGAAGGATTCGAAGTAGATCGGAATGCCTATGCCGAGCCCAGGAAAGGAGGAGTAAATTAGCTTCGCGAAGCGCGCGGTCGGATGACCTTAGACCCTGATCGATGGAGGGGAAAGCAGCATGGCCAGCACATTCGTCGTGGATCGCAATCTCGGTGCAGTGCCCGTCACGCGGCTGCTGGATGTGAGAACGCAGCTGCGCGTGGTCGGCACGTTCGAACAGGCCGTGACGGACGCAGCCGACCGCCCGATTCTGGCGGGCGGGCAGACGCTCGAGCCCGGCGCTCTCTACCCGGCGCAGCGCAATGCCTCGCTGCGCTTCTACCTCCCCCTCTACCAGGTGTCGACGGACGCGCGGGGCCAGCCGGCGGTCGAGCTGCGCTACGCTGCCGAGGAGGCGAACGAAGTGGGCCGGCTCACGATCACGCTCACATGGACGCTCGGCATGACGGTCGCGCTCGAGAAGCGCGTGATGGATCACGTCGCCGCGCTCTCGCTGCGCTATCGGGTGGCGGTGCAGGGCGGCGCCGCAGACGGCGCCGGAGAGATGGGCACACGCGAGCAGACCGTGCCGCTGCAGCCGTTGCAGCAGCTGGGCAATCAGCTCGCGCGCTCGACCACGATCTTCACCGACAAGGCTCTCTTCGACACCGTGTATCAGGCCATGGGCGGCGCGCAGCGCAGCGCGACGCTCGACCTTCAGATCATGGCGCGAGTCGGCATGCGCACTTGGCGGCAGGTGATCGTCGGGCGGCCCGGCATGATCGATCAGGCGAAGGTGCTGGAGGGCCGCGGCGCGCTCTTCACCGACATGGTGCAGCGGGAGAGCTGGTCGACGATGCGGCGCGACGCACTCTCGGGCAGCACGCGGGTCAAGATGATGACGGTGACGCCGGAGGAACAGGTTCGCGTCGAGGCGACGCGTGCGGTCATCGAACGACCGGAGACGCGGCGCATGATGGCCGAGCGCGTCGGCTCGCCGGTGCTGCGCGAGCGCACGGGCGCTCCCCGCGTGGCGATGATGACGCGCCCGGCAAGCGCCGTGCGGCCCGTCGCACCCATCACCGACACGACGCCGGCAGCGGCGACGCTGGCGCAGGCGCGTCTTGACGCGATCGCGGGGCAGCCTCGCGTCACCGCCGCCACGCTGTCGCGCGTGAACGCGCCCAGGCTGTCGCAGGCGGTCGCGGAGAGCGACCTCGAGATCGCCGGCCGCAGGGCAGTCCCGATCCAGGTCGCGCTGGATCGCAGCCGCAGGCCGGCCATCGTCGACGCCACGCTGGAGAACAGGCAGAGCCTGCCGTTCGTGTTCGATCCGGCGCTCAACAAGTCGGTGTTCGCAGTGGAGGGTTTCGATCCCGGCGGCATTCACCTGCTGCTCCCGCTGCGTCTGGCCACCCCGGACGGCTCCACGCACATCGTGTATCAGGACAATCTGATGCGCGATGTGGTCCACGTGACGCCGAGCGAGTTCCGGCTGGAACGCGATCCGACGGCGCCGTTCCTGCCGGCGCTGAGCTTTCTCGCGAGCGAGTTCGGCACTACCGACAACGACGAGGATGCCGACGTGCTGTTTCGCGTGGCGGCGGTCTACCGGCTCGAGCCGTGGCTCGATCCGGACGTGGTCGAGCTCGCGCGCGCCGAGCTGACGCGGCAGGGACTCGTGGCCCGCTTCATGACCAGCGTGTCGCAGGACGCGAAGCTCATGCTCGACCTCGACCTGCTCGGCGCCGCACAGCAGCGTGCGGAGGCGCAGATCGATCCCGATACGGGCATCACCGATACGCTCGATCTCGACCAGGACACGTTCGTGCGCCTGTGGCGCGAGCGACTGGCGAATCCGTCGGGCGGTGGCGTCACCGGCAGGGTCGACTTCCGTCTTTTCGACGGCAGTCCGGCGCAGGTCCCCGTGCGGCTTTCGCTGTGGGAGACCTCGGCGGAGCTCTTCGATGTCTCGTTCGTGGGGCCGGTGCCCGAGCAGCCCGCGTGCTATCGCGTGCTGGTGCGCAATCGCGTCGAGAGCCCGGCCTGGATCACCGGTCTGCCCGCCGAGGCGCTGGCAGGCGGTGGCATCGCCTACGCGAAGGACGTTCAGTCTGTGGTCGGTCAGCTCGTGCAGCCGAAGGAAGCACGCGAGATCGATTACTGCGTCCAGGGGTCGGACGCCCCCGTCGCGGGTTTCGAGCCAACCGTCATCGGCCGCCCGGAGCCCAACCTGGCCGAGCTGCTGAAGCAGCTCATGCTCACGGCGGGTGCCGGTGCCCGCGGCTTCGCGTTGACGGTGAAGGCGGTGGCGGGCGCGTTCGCGGCGCCCGCGGGCAGCGGTGAACCCCTGACCGGCCTGCTGGTCGAGTTCGACGACGGCACCCGGGTGAGCCTCTCCAGCGCCGTGCCGCAGGCGGAGGTGACGCTCGCCGGACGCTTCCTCGACCAGATCCTCGGCACGGCGGACGACAACCAGCGCTACTTCTACCGCGTCACCAATCTGCACGCGCGCGGCGAAGGGGCCCGGACGGACTGGCGCGAAGGGCAGGGGACGGCGCCGCTCGAGGTCGGCACCGCGGTCGTACGCCTGGATTTCTGATGCTGGTTCTCGCGCGCGCCGGTGACGCCTTTCCCGACGACGCCGACCCGGCGGTCCGCTACCGGCTGCCGGCCGGTCTCGAGCCCGCGCCGGGGCCGAACGGCGTGCCGCAAGCAGTGCTGACCCGCAGCGACGAGGGTGGACTGCTCCATCTTCGTCTGCGGGCGGTGTGGCCGCAGCTCGCCCCCGGCGAGCGGCCGGTGTCCTTTGCGGCCGGGCGGTTTCGTCTGCTGCTGCAGACGCCGGCGGCGCGCGAATCGGGACAGTGGCACCCGACGCCGATCGCGGGCGACATCGTGGTCGATCGCGGCATCTCGCTCGCCGCGACGGAAATCGCGATCGCACGGCGTCTCGGACAGAGCACGCACGATCTCGTCGACGTCGAAGTCGAACTGGAGGTGCGCGGCTTCGGACCGACGTTTCCCTGGCTCGCCGGTGCCGACCGCGCAGTGCTGCGCCCGCGCCTCGCCGCGCTCCTGGGACCTGCGCCGGCAAACTGGGATGCCGTTACAGCAGCGTTTCTCGGGCTCACCGAAGACACGTTCGCGTGGTATCCGCTCGTGCCCGGCGCCATCCGGCCACCGCGCGATGCGGCCCTGATGGCGATCGCGCATCACGCGGCACCCCTCCTGCTCTCTGCGACCGGCGCGGGGTGGACCGTTGCAGACGATGGTCCGGCGCGCCTCGACCTCAATCTCGCCGTGCCGATCGTGCAGAGCCAGTCGATCGGAATTCGCTGGTCCTTCTCCGACTTCCTCGCACACGTGAGCGATCCGAGCCGGCATCTCGTCGACGTGTCGATGCCGGCGCCATTCGCAGCGGCCGAGCTTTGCCTCGTCAACGACGTACCGCTCGCGGTGGACGGCGTGCGCAGCATCGTGGTGGAAGCGCGCACCGGCGGCCCCACCGGTCTGCTGAGCCACGAGTTCCGTCCCGGCGAGCCGGCTGCGGCGCGCCTGCGATTCGTGCGCGAAACCGCGGAGGCGCTCGGCATCCAGTGGCGCGCGCGCGCAACGGTGGTGACTGCGAGTGGTCCGGCCGCGCTCCCGCCGACGGAGTTTCGCAGGTCCGGCCTGATGATCGAAGTGACGCCGGCTGCGCTCGGCCTGAAGCCGTTGCGCTTTCTTGCCGCGCCGGAGGTGTTCGATCACGTGACAGCGCTGCAATTCACGCTCGGGTCGCGGACGCTCACGCTGACCCGGGCAGCGCCCGAAGCGTGGGCAGTCGGCCGCGAACCGCCTGCGAGCGTGGTCGTGGCGGCGCAGCTTGCGTCGGCCGAGCGCAAGTCCCTCGGGACGATGGCGATCGGTCCGCTCGGGCTCAGCGTCGATGCCGCGGCGCTCGGCAGCGGCGAGATCGCTCCCGTCGTCCTCCGGCCTCCGGCCGACCTCGCGGCGCGCGCTGCCTACCTGGCGGTGCAGGTCGAAGGCCACGGCTGGCGCACCGTCGACGCAGGCACGGAGCTCAGCTTGCCGTGCCGGCGCGCGAGCCGGATCGAGCCGACGCGGCTGCGCTATCGCACGCGCCATGTCCCGCGCCGCGACGACGGCGCGACGGGCGTGATGACCGAGTCGACCTGGCGCGAGGCCGCGGGGGATATCGTCGCGCTGGAGCTCTAGCGTTGTTGGCGCTGCCGATCCTGACGCCCTCCGGTCTGATCGCGATCGACGACGACAGCATACCGGACCGGGTCTACGTGGCATTGGCGCGACCGCGGGTGGCGCGGCGTTCCGACGGCAGCTCGCGGGTGCGACTGGTGCGCTGGACCCGACAATCCGGTTCTGCCGATCCGGCTGCCGTCGGCGCGCGGCTCACCCTCGACGTGGAGATTCAGCCCACCGCGGACGAAATCGCGGCCGCGGGTCTCGCGGGTCGCGACGTGCAGCCGCTGCCCTGGGCCGATGCGAGTGTGCGACTCGAAGGTCCGCAGTTCGATCCCGTCGTGGCGCCGGTCGCTCTTGCGCTGGGGACGGTCGCCGCGGTGACGGTCGATCTGCCCGCCCTCGCCGCGGGGATCCTCGCCCCACTGCTGCAAGGCGAAACGGTCTCCCCGTTGCAGGTCACGTGGTCGGGCCATGTTCCGCTGCGTCTGCCGCCGGCCGAGGTGATCGCAACGGCAGATGTCGCGGAACTGCGCCGGCGCATCCGGATCGTCGACGGCGAACGGGAGCTCACGATCACGCGCTCGCTCATCGACGCGAACGCGCATATCGAGATCCGCGGCGCCGGCAATCCCGATCTGGAGCGGGCCTTGCGCGACTGGGTGCTCGATGAGCTGGCGGCGCGCTTCCGGGAAGGTCGCAGCATGAGCGTGCACGCTGCTGCCTCCGACATCGTGCGCTGGCCCATCCTGCTCGCCACCACGCTCGATGACTTCGTGCCTGCGGCCACACGGGGCGGACTGGTCGAAACCCTGATTCTCACGGACGACGACATCGGGCGTGCGCCTGCGATCGAAGTGCGCGCCGTGGCAAGTTTCGGGGACAGGCTCGAGCGCGTCGATGTGCAGATCGAGCGCATGGCCGGCGGAGCAGCGGTCGAGCTGGCGCTGACCGATGCGGCGCCGCGGACCGTTCCGCTCGGTACCCTCGACTTCCGTTGGCGCCACCGCGCGAAGCTTGCCGGTCTCCCGTCGGGGGACTGGAGCAGCTGGCAGGACAGCCGCGGCGTATCCGGGCTGCTGATCCCCGTCTCCGTGCCCCGTGCCCTCGAAATCGAAGTGCTGGCGGCGGGCCTCGACTTCGCCCGGCGCTGGGCGTCGGTGCGCGTGGTACTGGAACACACGCCGCCGGGTGGTCCCGCGACCTCGCAGGCGGTCGATCTGGACGCAGCTCGCCCCGGCGCGCGGTGGACACAGCCGCCCGACGGCGTTCGTGGATCGGTGCGCGCGCATGCGACGTTCGTCTCTCGCCAGGGACGAATCGTCGAGCAATCGCTCGGCGACGTGACGAACGATCAGGTGATCGTGACGGATCCGCTCGATCGTCACCGGGTGCGCGTTGCGCTGGTGCCTTCGGGCACCGGCTGGAACGAGGTGGCGCTCGCGATGGTGGATCTGCGCTATGTCGATGGCACCTACACCGTCGACGAGACGGTGGAGCTGCGCACGACGACCGACTTCGTGGAGTGGGAGGCGCCCGCGCGCGCGGACGGACCGCAGTCGGTGCAGTGGCGCTGTCACGCGAGCTTCAAGGACGGGCGATTCGAATCGGGTGCGTGGCAGACGGCCGCACCCGGTGTCGTGCTGGTCCGCATCGACGGTGTGCCGCGGCGACGCGTGCAGGTGCTGCCCGT
>JBDHRV010000087.1:0-15249 GCA_039807745.1 Burkholderiales bacterium | reverse complement strand
CCGTCACTCTGTTCGAGAAGCTGCACTTGCAGCGAGCAGTGGGTGCTCGATCTTATTCAAACCGAAAACATAGTAAGCAATGGAAACCAGCGCCAGAAACGCCACGCCGACCATCAGCGACACTTGTGTGTCCTCGTTGATCGCCATGCCGACCAGCACGCAGGCGAGGAACGCCAGCGTCAGGTAATTGGCATAGGGGAACAGGATGGATTTGAACGGGTGGCTTTTCATTGCCTCGGCGTTGGCGCGGCGGAACCGGCCCTGCGACAGCAGCACCACAAACCACGGCATCATCGCCGGCAGCACGCTGGCGCTGTACACATAGACGAATACCTTCTCCGGATCGGGCAGGATGTAGTTCAGACTGGAGCCCAGGAACAGGCACAGCATGGTCAGGTTCACCGCATTGGCTGGTACGCCGCTGGCCGAGATCTTGCCCAGCCAGGCAGGCAACTGACGGTTGTTCGCCATGGCGAACAACATGCGGGCGGAACTGTACATGCCGCTGTTGCAGCCGGACAGCGCAGCGGTCAGTACGACAAAGTTGATGATGCCCGCTGCCACGGCAATGCCGATTTTGGCGAAGGTCAGCACAAACGGGCTGCCGCTGAACGGGTTGCCGTCGACGGTGACGCCGACCTGGTTCCACGGAAACAGGCACAGAATCACAAAAATCGCGCCGACGTAGAAAATCAGGATCCGCCACAGCACATTCTTGACCGCACGACGCAACGTGACCTGCGGATTTTCCGCCTCGCCAGCGGTGATGCCGACCAACTCTACACCCTGATAGGCAGCCACCACCAGACACAATGCCATGAGGAAGCCAGTCCAGCCGTTGGGGAAAAATCCGCCATGCTGGGTCAGGTTGCCGGTGCCGACGGCGACGCCGCCATTGCCCCAGCCGAAGAAGATCACGCCCAGGCCGATCAGGATCATGGCGACGATGGTCGTCACCTTGATCATGGCAAACCAGAATTCCAGCTCGCCATACATCTTGACCGCCGTCAGGTTGGCGCCAGCGACCATGGCAAAGGCGATCAGCGCTGGTACCCAGGCGGGCAGATTGGGGAACCAGTATTGCGTATAGGCCCCGATCGCGGTGATTTCCGAGATGCCGACGGCGATCCACATGAACCAGTACGCCCAGGCGGTGACATACCCGGCCAGCGGGCCGATGTACTTATGCGCATACACGACAAACGAGCCTGTGACCGGCTCGGTGTACAGCATTTCGCCCAGCGAACGCATGATGAGGAAGATGAACATGCCGGCGATGGCATAGGCCAGCAATACCGATGGGCCTGCCCATTTGATGGTACTGGCTGTGCCCATGAACAGGCCGACGCCGATGGTGCCGCCCAGCGCGATCAGCTCAATGTGCCGCGCCTTTAGCCCGCGGGTGAGGGTTTTCTCTTCCATTTAGGTGCTCCTTCGCGGTTTCACGAACACACGACACCACCCTTCATCGCTCGGAGTTCTCCGTCAGTCATGGCTTTTCAGAGATTCGACCATTCCGTTAACCGGAGATCCAGACCGGACCGCACCAGCGCGGCCATTTTAGCGCCGCCCGAAACTTCGTGCGCAAGAACTTCATCTCGTTGTGCGCACGCGTGCCGCCCCCAGTTCTAACGAAACGCTTTCTCTTGGCTACGCACCCGGCTTGCCCGTGCCCGACGACGGCGTGCCGTGATGCGGTGCGGGGGTGTGGTGCGTGACGCTGGCCGCCCGATGCTCGTGGGTTGCGGGGAGGGGTGTCGGCCTGCCGACCCAGTGCGGCAGCAGCGATCCCGCGACCATGCCGGCAGCACTCGCCAGCAGACCGACGAGCTGCGGCGGCCACACGCCTTCGTCGCCGATGAAGACTTCCAGCAGGATCCACGTGGTGAGCCCCGCCGCGATCGCGAAGTACGCTCCCTGGGTATTCGCGCGCCGCCAGTACAGGCCCGCGAAGAGCGGAATGAAGGCCGCGACCAGCGTGATCTTGTACGCGCTTTCGACCATCTGAAAGATCGTCGATTCGCTGTTCAACGCGAAGGCGAGCACCACCCCCGCGAAGCACACCAGCACGGTGCGCATCAGGCGCAGAAACGTGCGGTCGCTCATGCCGGGAAAGAAGCCGCGCACGATGTTCTCCGAGAACGCGACCGACGGTGCGAGCAGCGTCGCCGAGGAGCAGCTCATGATCGCGGAGAGCAGCGCGCCGAAGAAGATGATCTGCGCGAAGACCGGCGTGTGCTGGAGAATCAGTGTCGGCAGCACGAGCTGCGAGTCCGACTCGAGCAGCACGCCGAACATCTTCGGATCCACCAGCGTCGCGGAGTAGGCGAGGAACATCGGCACGAACGCGAAGGCGAAGTAGAGCGAGCCGCCCAGCACCGACCCGCGCACCGCGGTCTTCTCGTCCTTGGCGGAGGTGATGCGCTGGAAGACGTCCTGCTGCGGGATCGAACCGAGCATCATCGTCACCCATGCGCCGATGAAGGGGATCCACTCGCTCGCCTTGGCGGCCGGGAAGAACGCGAGCTTGCCAGCTTCCCGTGCATGGTCGACGACCGCGCCGACGCCTCCGGTGAGGCCGGCGATGACCGAGGCGATGTAGAGCATGCCGCCCATGATCACCGTGATCTGCACGAAATCGAGGATCGCCACCGAGAACATGCCGCCGAACGAGGTGTACGTGAGAACGATCGCCGCCCCGATCACCATGCCGAGCTCCTGGCTCACGGCGCCGTCGGTGACGACGAAGAAGACGAGGCCGAGTGCCTTGATCTGCGCCGATACCCAGCCGAGATAGGACGCTACGATGCACAGCGTGGTGGCCACCTCCACCGGACGGTTGTAGCGCAGCCGGTAGTAGTCGCCGATGGTGAGCAGGTTCAGCTTGTAGAGCTTGCTCGCGAAGAAAAGCCCCGCGAGGATCAGACACAGACTGGAGCCGAACGGATCGGCCACCACGCCGCGCAAACCTTCGTTCACGAAGGTGGCCGAGATGCCGAGCACGGTCTCGGCGCCGAACCACGTCGCGAACACCGTCGCCGTGACGACCGGCAGCGGCAGCCTGCGTCCCGCGACGGCGAAGTCCTTCGCATTGTGCACGCGGGTGGCGGCGAAGAGCCCGATGCCGATGGAAACCAGCAGGTAGAGCACGACGAACCAGAGCAGCACTTGAGATCCCTCGGCGGGCGCGGCGCGAACGGCCCGGATTGTAGCAAACGGCGCTTACGGCCTCGCCGCGCGCCCGGCGCGCTGCAACGGCCTGTCAGGCGAAATGCAGAAAGATCTGCCAGCCGAGCAGTGCTGCCAGGAGCACGGCGACAGCGAGCAGCAACCGGTTCTGGCGGCGCTGTTCGTCGGCGAGGCGGGCGAGCGCATCGCGCAGCGCCGACGTGCGATCCGCCGTGAGGTGGTCGTGTGCGAGGCGCGGCAGGCGCGGCAGGAGCGTGGCCCAGCGCGGCGCCTCGTCGCGCACGCCGCGCACGATCGCGCGCCAGCCGGTCTGTTCGCTCATCCACCGCTCGAGGAAAGGCATCGCCGTCTTCCACAGGTCGAGGTCGGGGTCGAGCTGCCGTCCGAGGCCCTCGATGTTGAGCAGCGTCTTCTGCAGCAGCACGAGCTGCGGCTGGATCTCGATGTTGAAGCGCTGCGAGGTCTGGAAGAGCCGCAGCAGCACCTTGCCGAACGAAATCTCCTTCAGCGGCTTGTCGAAGATCGGCTCGCACACCGCGCGGATCGCCGACTCGAACTGGTCGATGGCAGTGTTCTTGGGCGCCCAGCCGGACTCGATGTGAGCCTCGGCGACGCGCCGGTAGTCACGGCGGAAGAACGCGAGGAAGTTCTGCGCGAGGTAGTCCTTGTCGAAATCGCTCAGTGTGCCGACGATGCCGAAGTCGAGCGCGATGTAGCGGCTGTCCTCACCGACCAGGATGTTGCCGGGGTGCATGTCGGCGTGGAAGAAGCCGTCGCGGAACACCTGCGTGAAGAAGATCTCGACGCCGGTGCGGGCGATGTACTTGATGCTCGTGCCCTGAGCGTGGATCGCGTCGACCTGGCTGATGGGAATGCCGTGCATGCGTTCCATCACCATCACCTCGGTGGCGCACCAGTCCCAGTACACCTCCGGCACCGCGAGCAGCGGCGAGTCGAGGAAGTTGCGCCGCAGCTGGCTCGCATTCGACGCCTCGCGCATGAGATCGAGCTCGTCGTGCAGGATGCGGTCGAACTGGGCGACGATCTCGCGCGGCTTCAACCGCTTGCCCTCCGCCCAGAGATTCTCCATCAGGCCGGCGGCAGCGTCGAGCAGCGCCAGGTCCTTCACGATGACATTCTCGATCGCCGGCCGCAGGATCTTGACCGCTACCTCGCGACCGTCGGGGAGCTTGGCGAAGTGGACCTGGGCGACCGAGGCACTCGCCACCGGCTGCGGCTCGAATTCCGCGAACACCTCGACGACCGGTTTGCCGTAGACCCTTTCCAGGGTCGCGATCGCCTGCGCCGAGGGGAAGGGCGGCACCCGGTCCTGCAGCTTCGCGAGTTCGTCGGCGATGTCCTGCGGCAGCAGGTCGCGTCGGGTCGAGAGCACCTGCCCGAATTTCACGAAGATGGGACCCAAGTCCTCGAGCGCCCTGCGCAGGCGAACGCCGCGCGTGTCGTGCAGGGTGCGCCAGAAGAGCAGGAAACGAATCAGGCCGCGCAGCGCGCGCACCCGCTCGTGCCCGAGGAAGAGCTCGTCCAGACCGTAGCGGAAGCTGACCCAGAGGATCTTGAGAAGACGCAGAAGCCGCTGCATGCGGGCCGGGAGGGAGGTTCAACAGCTTGTCGAAGCCCGCCAGTATAAAGGCTCGGCGTGTCGCGCGAACGGCGCTAAGGTACGGGCCCGGCTTAACCGCCTCCAGCGTCGCTCTGCGCTTGCAGGCGTTCCAGGCGCTTTTCCAGCCGTGCCGCATCGTCGCGCAGCACGTTGACGGCGTGGTTGAACGCTTCGACCTCGATGCGGGAGGGCACGGGGCCGCTTTCGTCGCGCAGGTAGGTGGCCACCGATCGCGTCACGGACTCCGCCACCCGTCCCGGCACATGCGCGAGATCACGGCCGAAGTTGGCGATGCGGTGGGCGGCGACATCGCCCACCACCCTGGAGAGATCCTCTTCCACATCCCACCGCAGATGGGTGAAGAGGTAGCTGATGGCCCCGGCGAAATCTCCGTCACCCGCAACCTCCGTACTGGAGGCGGCGGCTTGGGGATCGCGCAGCACGTCGAAGAGTGATCCGGCCGCGACCGTGAGCGTCACGTCGGGTTCGGTGTTCTCCGCTGCCGTCACCTCGCCCGCCGTGGTGACGGCGAGCGTGACGGCAGTCGGCGGCACGACAAGGCGGGCAGTGCGGCCGGCGAAAGGCTGCAGGCGCTCGCGCGCCCAGTCCTCGCGCCGCAGCAGATGGTTGATGGCCGCCGCGGCAACGGTCGACAACACCTCAGGCCACCTGCTGGATGCCCGCGATCAGCCAGGAGGACTTGCGGTCGGCAGGGTCCTTGACGACGTGCCAGATCTCCTCGAAGCGCGCCGGCACGCCTTCCTCCGATTCGCGGATGAAGCCGCTGAAGAGCACGCTCGCCACCGCGAGATCACCTTCGGTCGCCACTTCCAGGAGCTCGGCGTCCAGGGTCGTGACGTAGACCTTCTGCGAGGCGCCGCCGCGCGCACGGATCTGCGACTCGAGCGTGGCGAAGAATTCCGGCGTGGTGTATTCCCGGATCTGGTCGAGATCGCCGTCGTCGTTGGCGGCCTGCAGCCGGATGAAAGCCTTGCGCGCCTGCTCCAGGAACGCGGGTTCGTCGAAGTCCTTGGGGATGCGCCGTGCTGGCGCGGCCTCCGTCTGCGGCAGCGGCTCGCGGGCGGCACCGCCGAAGGCCGACGCCGGCGGGGAGACGCCAGCACCGCCTGGCGTTTCGAGCGCAGGCCGTGCCGGCGCGCGGCCGCGCGCCAGGTTGCGCAGCAGCAGCCAGCCGCCGCCCAGCAGCAGCGCCAGGATCGCAACGTCCGCGAAGTTGATGCCGTCGAATGCGCCACCGAAGAACAGCGCGCCGAGCAGTCCGCCGGCGAGCAGCCCCGCCAGCGGGCCGCCCCAGCCGGGCCGCTGCGCCGGCGCGCCCTGAGGTGCCGCGGCCGGAGCCTGTGCGGGCGGGCGCGGTGCCGCCTCGCGCTGGATCGAGTCGCGCTGTTTGCCGATGCTCTGGCCGCCGCCGAGCCGTTTGGCCGCGTCCGCGTGCTGGGCGCCGAGACTCAGGCCGACCAGCGTCGCAAAAGCAATGATCAGAAGCTTTCTCATCGTCTTCCTGTCAGGGGTTGGGTGCAGCTTAGAGAGGTCGGAGAACGGTCGGTTCACACTTTACCGATCGCCTGGCGCTTTTCTTCGATGGGGATTTCCGGACGTAGATCGAACTGAAGCTCGGCATGCGCGAGGCGCAGCGCCGTTTCCGCCTCCGCGGCGGTTTGCCCGCGCGCGAAGATGAATCCCAGATACGCGCCACCCTCGGGCGGCGGCACGAGGAGCTCGCCAGTCGTCACGGAGATGACTACGTCCCCGATCCCTGCGATGCGCCGCGCGGCCTCGACTCCGGTGACGGCGGCGAGAATGCCGCGCGCCGGGATCGGGATCATCATCACGCCTGCCGCGGCGCCGCTGCGGTGGACCGGCACCGACAGCCCGAGCGCGTGGCGCAGGACGAGCTCCTCGAGGCTCATGCCGAGACCATGACGCAGCACCCGCCCGCACAAGCCACCGATGGAGCGTGCCGCGATCTCGATCAGGACGATGCGATCGTCCGTCACCCGCATCTCGGCGTGCACCGGGCCGTTGACGACGCCGGCCGCGCGGCACGCGCGTTCGACGTATGCGGCAATCGCCCGCTGCACCGCGTTCGGCAGGTGCGACGGCGTCACGTAGATCGTCTCCTCGAAATACGGGCCGTCGAGCGGGTCGGGTTTGTCGAAGAGTGCGAGCACGTCGAGCACACCGTTCGTGAGCAATCCTTCCAGAGCGTATTCGCGGCCCGACACGAAGCGCTCGACGACGAGGCCAAGCGCCGCGGCATCACGATCGGCCCGCCGCTGGATGGCACGCACCCGCTCCGCAGCCCGGACGAAAGCGGCTGCGTCGTCGGCGCGGATGACGCCGCGGCTGGCGCTGAGGCGACGCGCCTTGACCACCACCGGATAGTCGAGGTGGGGCGCCAGCGTCGCCGGGTCGGAATGCTCGGGCAGGTGCTGGAAGTCGGGGCAGGGCAGACCGATCCGCCGCTGCAGGTCGCGAAAGGCGAGCTTGTCGCGCAGCATGCGCACGGCGGCCGGCGGGTTGCCGGGCAGGCCGAGCCGTTCCGCGATGAGCGCGGCGACTTCCAGACCCCGATCGTCCACGGCAAGCACGGCGCAGAGGTTGCGGTCGAGATACGCCAGCGCACGCTCGGCCGCCGCCAGCGGTTCGGAGAAAGGCAGCGCCAGCACCGGATTCATCCCCCACAGCGGCGCCAGCTGATGGCAATAATCCGCGGCGGCGACGATCTCCACGCGCAGCGCCGCCCCCGCCGCCAGGAAATCCTCGTTGCGGTAGGAGGTCGTGGGCAGCAGCAGAAGAACGCGGGTCACCGGCGCGATTCGAAAGCGGTGAGCTCGAAGCGCAGCCGGGGTCCGCGCGTGATCTGATCGGGGTGCGGCCGGCGCAGGTCGTGATACTCCCAGTCGCAGATGCGTTTGACCGTGCCTGCGACCTGCGGCGCATACCAGTCGATCAGGGTCACGATGGTGGGGGAGCGGGTCGCGTCGCCATCGTCCGGCGCGATCGAGCGCCTGACCTTGATCGCCCTGAACTTGCCGGCGGGCACCGTGACCTCTTCCCACTCGATGGCCTTGGCGAAAACCCTTACCGCGGTCTTCCTGCCGCTGGCGGGATCGACCGCCTGCACCGTCTCCACCCAGGTCTTTCCCGCCTGCAGCGGAAACCGGTACAGCGGGAGCGCGGGGGCGAACTCCACGCGCTTCCCCGCACTGCCCAGCCGTTCCAGCCACGCCCACCCGCGCGTGCCGATCTGCTCCCAGTTGCCGGTGGTATCCCAGCGTTCGGTCACCGCCGCCTCGTCCGCCACGGCGCGACCCACCGTGACGCGATCGGCCGCGACGCCGATGACCTCGACCCGGATGCTGGCGCCCTCGTATCCGCTGATCTCGTCGCGCTGGCGGTAGTTCCAGGACATTCCCGGTTTCAGAACCGGTGCCGGCGCCGGGTCCTCGGCCAGCACGGCAGACGGCGCGAGCAGGGCGGCCAGCAGCGCTGCGTGCAACGCCAGGCGTGCGCCGGAAGACGGAGGCGTCACTGCGCCGCCTTGTATTCGATCAGTTGCCAGCGCAGGCGGTCGCCGCGTATGAGCGCGTTGAACCGGGACTGGCGATAGTCGTAGTAATAGGTGTCGTGCCAAGTCATCACCACCCGGTTCACGGCGGGCACGTACCAGTCCACCATGCGCAGCGTGGTCTGGGATTTGTACCAGTCGACGTCCTGCACGTAGCCGGTGCGCTCGATGCGCAGCGCGGTGAACGCGCCGGCCGGTACCGTGATGTGCTCCCAGCATCGTGCGGTGCTGCTCACCTGGATCGGGACCTGGGTGCGCGTCGCCGGATTGATCGCGACCCCACTCTCGCTCCAGCTTCTGCCGACGTGCAGCGGGAACGGCGTGGTGTCGAAGGCGGGGCGAAACTCGACCGTCGGCGAACCATAGGACAGACGCGAGAGCCAGTCCCAGTTGCGGTTCGACACGGCGACCCAGGCCCACTGCGGATCGTAGGACTCGGCGACGACGTTGCCGCTGGGCAGCGTGAGGCGCGTCCGGATCTCGCCCGCCGTCACATCCGTGACCTCCAGCCGGAACACGCCGCGATCGATGCCGGTGTAGTCGTCGTTCTCGCGGTAGATCCACAGGTCGCCCGCGCGGACCTTCGGCGCAGCTTCGATGGATCCCTGATCCGGCGCGCAACTGGGAAAACCGAGCCCGCCCCCGGAGCCGGCACACGCCGACAGGAGGATCACGAAAGCGACGAGGACGAGTGGGCGAAAGGCGTGTGGCATGGCGAGGCTCCCGACTATTGCCCTATCGGACCCATTCCCAGCGCAAACGATCGCCGAGGATGAGCATGCTGGGCCCGCGCTGCCGGTAATCGTAGTAGTAGGAGTCGTGCCAGGACATCACGCTGCGCCCCGCCTGCGGCGCATACCAATCGACCATGCGCAGCGTGGTCTGCGAGCGGTACCACTCGAGGTCCTGAAGATACGCGGTGCGCTCGATGCGCAGCGCCACGAACTCGCCTGCCGGGACGCGGATCCGCTCCCAGCAGCGCGCGGCGCCGCGGACCGCGATCGGGATCCTTGCACCGGTCACCGGGTGCATCGCGACCACATCCCTGCTCCAGCTCTGTCCGGCGCGCAGCGGAAACGGCGTCGCGTCGAAGGGGGGCGAAAAAGCCACCGTTCCCGATCCCGGGGCGAGCCGTGCGAGCCAATCCCAGCCGCGATTCGAAACCGTCTTCCACGCCCACGTCGCGTCGTACGTCTCATCGGCTGTCGCACCGCCCGGCAGGGTCAAGCGGGCTGCGATGCCCTCCGCATCGACCTGCACGGCCTCCACCCTGAACTCGCCGCGCTCGATCTGCGTGTAATCGTCGATCTGGCGATAGACCCAGCTCGCGCCCGCGCGCACCTGCGGTGCCTCGACCGTCCCCTGGTCGGGTGCGCACTGTGGGAATCCGAGCCCGGCTCCGGATCCGGCGCATCCGGTGAGTGTCAGCACGAGCGGCAGCATGAGCGCGAAGCGAGGCATCGCGACGATCACACGAGATCAAGTTGCTGCGAGGTGGGCTCCGCACAGCAGTACCACGGCTCGGAAAGGTGCGGCACCGGCGCGCCGAAATGCGCGTCGCGGAGCGCCGGCGGCGGCCGGCCGGCGGCCTCATGAGCCCACTGCCAGATGGTCGTGAAGATCTGCCGGCGCGAGCGTCCGGCTGCTTCCGCGTCGGCGATTTCTTGCAGGATGCGCGTCTGGAGCGCGTCGACGCGCGCATCGTCGTGGCGCCAGGGGTAGCCCAGGAGGCCCGCATCGAAGGGCTCGAGCCGTTCGCGGAAGCCCGCCAGATCGAGCAGGTAAGACCCTTCCGGCACCAGCAGGCGGATCGCGAGCTGCACCGGCGGAACGCTTTCCACCAGACCGAGGTTCGCGATTGCCTCGAGCAGCGCCACATAACCGTCGAGCGTGGTCCAGGGCGTGAAGGGGATGAAGGTCGGCGCGAACGCGATGCCGGCCGCGTGCAGGAGCCGCACGGCGCGTTCGAAGTCCGCCGCGGTGTGGTGCTTGGCGAGATGCTCGAGCACGCGATCATCCACCGACTCGACAGCGGAGGTGACGAAGAGACAGCCCGCCCGCGCGAGCTCGGGCAGCAGCGCTGCGTGCTCGATCAGGTGCTGGACCTTGATGGTCGCGTCGAAAGTGACGTCGGGAAACGCCTCGTGCAGCGCGCGCGCAAGCTTGAGCGCATGGGCCGGGCCGTTCAGGAAATCGGGGTCGCCGAACGAGATGTGGCGCGCGCCCGCCGCCAGCTGCGCACGGATGTCGGCCATCACGACCGCTACGGGGACGGCGCGAAAGCGGCCCCGGTACACCGGCACCACCGGACAGTGTCGGCACAGATGCTTGCAGCCGCGGCTGCCTTCGGCGAATCCCGCGACGCGTCGCGTGCCGTCGGGCAGGATGAGCTTCGCATAACGCGCGAGCGCCGGCAGACGCGAGCGGTCGGGCGCGATGAAGGCGACCTTCCCGAGGCTCGCCACCGCGTTTCCTCGCGGCGGGACGGCGCCGGCTGTACGCAGTCGCTGCGCCAGGTCGAGCAGCGCCGGCTCGAACTCGCTGCCGAGCACGGTGCCGGCGCCACGCAGCCGCAGGAACGCCTCGTTCATCGGAGCGTACAGGCCATATACGCAGAGATGGGCGCCGGGTGCGAGCGCACGCACCTTGGGCAACGCCTCGATGGCGATCCGGGTGGCCGTGTGCATGCCGACGTAGAATGCGACCAGACCGGCGTCCTCGAGCTTGGCCGGTGCGAGCTTTTCCAGGGAGAGGTCGATGCACTCGACGTCGAAGCCGGCGCGCGCGAGCCACGCGGTCGCGGACGCCAACGCGAACGGCTGGCGGCCGAGCTCGTAGGGATTGATCAGGACGACCTTGAAGCGCGGCGCAGCGCCTGCGGCGGCGGGCGCGGCTTCGTGGAGGATGCTGGTGGCGTGCATGCGCTGCCGCCGCGACGCGAATGGGGTGTCTAGAACTTCACGCCGACGTGCAGCGCCACCAGGCCTGCGGTGAGATTGAAATAATCCACCTTGTCGAAACCCGCGCGCTCCATCATGACCTTGAGCTCCTCCTGCGACGGAAACATGCGGATCGACTCCGCGAGGTAACGATAGCTCTCGGCGTCCTTGGCGACGAGCTTGCCGAGCGCCGGCAGCACGCTGAACGAATAGGCGTCGTACAGCGGCCCGAGCGGTTTCCACACGCGCGAGAACTCGAGCACGAGCACGCGCCCGCCGGGCCGGATCACCCGCCGCATCTCGGCCAGCGCCAAGTCCTTGCGAGTGACGTTGCGCAGCCCGAACGCGATGCTTACGCAGTCGAAGGCGTCGGCGCCGAACGGGAGCCGCTCCGCATTGCACTGCACTGCGGCGGCGAGCCAGCCGGCATCGATCAGCCGGTCGCGCCCGATCCTGAGCATCGACGCGTTGATGTCGGCCAGACAGACCGTACCCGCGGTGC
Source organism: Burkholderiales bacterium (assembly GCA_039807745.1). Classification (GTDB taxonomy): domain Bacteria; phylum Pseudomonadota; class Gammaproteobacteria; order Burkholderiales; family JAEUMW01; genus JAEUMW01. Next base: position 3,406 of record JBDHRV010000087.1, on the reverse strand, counting down.
CCACCCGTTCGGCGAACTTCTGCGCGAGATCGCCCGTGCCGCCCGCCAGGTCGAGCACGCGCTGCCCCGGCTTGACATGGCTTTGCGCGATGGTGAACCGCTTCCACAGCCGGTGCAGACCGCCCGACATGAGATCGTTCATGAGGTCGTAGCGGTCGGCGACGGAATCGAAGACGCCGTCGACGCGCTTCTGCTTCTCGCCCTCGGGGACGCTGTCGAATCCGAAATCGGTCGTCCTGGTCATGGCGCGCTACCGGTCACTTGGATTTGGGCCGGGCCGGCAGATCGGGTCGCGGCTCGCGGCTCTCGCCGGCTGCTTCGAGGCGCTCCAGATACTGCGTCCAGAGGGCTTCCTTCTGATCGCCCAGCCAGTAGAGGTAGTCCCACGAGTAGATGCCCGTGTCGTGGCCATCCGAGAACGCGGGACGCACCGCGTAGGTGCCGATCGGCTCGATATTGCGGATCTCGACGAATTGCTTCCCGGCCTGCAGCACTTCCTGTCCCGGTCCATGGCCGCGCACTTCGGCGGAGGGCGAGTAGACCCGCAGGAGCTCGTAAGGCAGCTCGAAGGTGCGGCCGTCGGAGAAGCTCACCTCCATCATCCGGGATTTCTGGTGCAGCTTGATCTCGGTCGGGGTGGGCGTTTGCTTGTCGGGCCCTGCCATGGTGCGTTTCGCGAGAGGAAGGATCGGGATCAGGCATCATAGCCGACCCGCGTGTCCCGGAAAACCGGCGCGCAGGGGCCGGCGGCCACCGGATCGCGCAGGCCCGTCAACTTTGTCACCCGCCTGTAACACTGGTTTCATACTATCGCAACCCGTAACACTTCCCTTAAGGAGTCACGGATGGCGGCAACTGTACTGGTGGTCGAGGATGAGCCTGCGATCCAGGAGCTCATCTCCTACAATCTGCAGCAGGCGGGTCACCAGCCCATGCGCGCCGGCAGCGCCGAGGACGCGCTCAACATCATGCGCCACGCCCTGCCGGATCTGGTGCTGGTCGACTGGATGCTGCCGGGTCTGAGCGGCATCGAGCTCGCCAAGCGCATCAAGTCCGACAAGCGCACGAAGACGGTGCCCATCATCATGCTCACCGCGCGTGCGGCAGAAGAGGACAAGCTGACCGGGCTCGAAACGGGCGCCGACGACTACATCACGAAGCCGTTCTCACCGCGCGAGCTCAACGCGCGCGTGAAGGCGGTACTGCGTCGGCGCGCCCCGCAGATGACCGACGACCTGGTGGAGATCGACGGCCTGCGGCTGGATCCGGCGAGTCACCGCATCACGGGCAGCGGCCAGCCGATCGAGCTCGGTCCGACCGAATTCAGGCTGCTCCACTTCCTCATGACCCACACCGAGCGCGTCCACTCGCGTACCCAGCTCCTGGATCAGGTCTGGGGCGATCACGTGTTCGTCGAGGAGCGCACGGTGGACGTGCACATCCGGCGGTTGCGCAAGGCGCTCGAGCCAAGCGGCCACGACCGGCTGATCCAGACGGTGCGCGGCAGCGGCTATCGCTTCTCCGCGAGCTAGCACGCACGGCGAAGCGTCGCGGCCGCCGCCTCGCGTGAGATAATGGCGCCGCGGAGGCTCAGTCGATTGGATACTTGGCGGCGACCCATCACGCTCTTCATCGCCATCGCGATCGGAGCCGTGATCGTGGGGGCACTTGCGAACATCGTCGTCGCGCTCGCGTTTGCCTGCGTCGTCCTCATGCTGATCCTGGTCGCGCACCTGCGTGACTTGACGGCCCTCCAGCGGTGGCTGAAAGACCCCCGGCCGGAGACCATGCCGAATGTTTCCGCGGCCTGGGAGCCGACGTTCACCCAGCTCGCGCGCCTGATCCGTTCCCAGCGCCGGCGCTCCGCCGAACTGCGCGTCACCCTGGACCGCTTCCGGCTTGCCGCAGCGGCGATCCCCGATGGCGTGTGCATGCTCGATGTCAACGACCGCATCGAGTGGTGCAACCCGACCGCGGAGGTGCACCTGGGCCTCGATGCCAAGCGCGACGTTGGGATTCTGATCACCAATCTGATGCGCCAACCCGAGTTCGTCGCGTTCCTGCACACCGAGCCCGATGCGCCGCTGCCGATCAGGGTGATGCGCGACGGCCGCGAGCTTGCGCTCGCGCTGCAGATGGTGCCCTATGGCCAGGAGCAGAAGCTGCTCCTGAGCCGGGACGTGACGCGCTTCGAACAGGTGGAGACGATCCGGCGTGACTTCGTGGCAAATGTCTCGCACGAACTGCGCACGCCGATCACCGTGGTCGCGGGATTCCTGGAGAACCTCGCCGATACGCCGAAGCCGCCGCCGGAGTTCCTGGAGCGATCGGTCCATCTCATGCGCGATCAGACCCTGCGCATGCAGCGGCTGGTAGAAGATCTGCTCACGCTGTCGCGACTGGAGAGCGAGCAGTATCCGCTCAAGGAGGCGCCGGTGGACGTGTGCGATCTCGTCCGGAAGCTCGGGGCCGACGCGCGCGGGTTGAGCCACGGCCGGCACCGCGTGCGGCTCGACCTCGACAGCCACAGCCGGTTGAATGGCAGCGAAGACGAGCTGCGCAGCGCGTTCGGCAACCTCGTGAGCAACGCGGTCCGCTACACCCCCGAAGGCGGGTGCGTCACCATCGGCTGGAGCGGCCGGGGCGCGGAGTCGGTGTTCTGGGTCCAGGACAGCGGCATCGGCATCGAGCCGGAGCACATTCCGCGGCTCACGGAGCGCTTCTACCGCGTCGACCGCAGCCGCTCGCGCTCCACCGGAGGCACCGGTCTGGGGCTTGCGATCGTGAAGCACGTGCTCCACCGCCACCAGGCGCGGCTCGAGGTTGCGAGCGAGCCAGGCAAGGGGAGCACCTTCAGCGTCGTCTTTCCCGGCGCCCGCGTCCTCGCCGCGCCCGCGGAGAAAGTCGCCTCACCCCAGGAGCCGCTGCCCGAGTCGGACAGCGAGCTGGTCGCGCAGCGTCGCTTCGAGGTCGGGTAGCGCGCGCAGCGCCGGCTCGCGCACGCGTTCGCTCCAGACCGATCCCGGGAAATGCGGATCGTCGCGCCAGCGCGGCACGACATGCCAATGCAGATGCGGTGTCATGTTTCCCAGACTCGCGAGGTTGATCTTGTCCGGGCGCAGCACCTCACGCAGCAGAATCTCCACCTCGAGCACCACCGCCATCAGCCGGCCGCGGTCTTCCGCACAAAGGTCCGACATCTCCTTCACGTGCGCGTTCCAGATCACGCGGCAGAAGCCCGGGTAGCCGGGCTCGTCCACGAGGACGACGCGCAGCTGATCGTCGCGCCAGAGTAGGGCGCCGCCAGCGCTCGTGCAAAGCGGGCAGTCTGCAGTTCTATCAGACATCTGTCTGAGCTCTTGGGAGCGGGTCTGTAACCTCTCTGCACCTATCGTGCCGCATTGCA
>JBDHRV010000086.1:0-15627 GCA_039807745.1 Burkholderiales bacterium | reverse complement strand
GCAGCCCACAGGGCATCGGGATGGGTGTCGGCGACGACCGCCCCGGCGCCGAAACGCCCGACCAGTGCGGCCATCGATGTGCCGGCAACGGTGACGACGGGGCAGCCGGCGCTCAGCGAGTCGAGGGTGATCGCGCTCATCTTGGCCGCGTACTCGGCGCGCTGGTATGGCTGCAGCGAGATGCCGCCGGGGAACAGCGCCGCGTACTCCCTTGGCATGAGCGGGTCGGGCAGCAGGGTGAGCGCGGGATACGCCATTGCCTGCAGCCGGTCGATATGCGCACGGGTTGCGGAGTCGTGGCGGCCGTAGTGATCGCCGCAGGTCTGCACCGTGATCGGCACGGTGGCGCCGATGGCGGCGAGGTGCGCGACCAGGTCGACGACCGCACCGAATCCCTTGTCTGCACGCGCCGCGCCCGCGTACAGCAGATGCCGGAATGGCGCCGGATCGGACGGAAAGGCCTCAGTGTCGATGCCCGGGGGCAGGCTCAGCGTCAAGGTGTTGGCGAATCCGCAGTCACGGAAGATCTGCTCGATGGCCGCGGTCGTGCCCATGAGGGTGAGGTGCGGCTGCTTGGCGGCCAAGGCCCTGAAGCGCGCGAGCTTGCGGTCCCCCAGCCGGCGCACCTGGTGGAAATAGAGGAACACCTTGCGCGGCGGGATCGGCGTGCTCGCGGCCCAGTCGAGCGCATAGAGATCGAGGGTGCCGGCCGTCGTCACCACGATCCGACCGGGTTGGCGCAACAGCCGGCGGTAGAGCAGCCACGCCTGGAGCTTGCGCAGCCGTCGTCTGAAATACGGGTGCACCGCGCTCACGACGCCTTCGAGGTCGGGTAACACCGCGGCCCGCCCAACCCACAGGTGAAACGGCAGACCCTCGCCTGACACGCACAGACTCTTCACGACGTTGAGGGCGTGGCCGGATACCCCCTCGAGCGTCGGTTCGACGACGTGGACCGGTGGTGGGTCGCCCCTCACGATCGCGGCGGGCGCGTGAGCGGTTCCTGCCGTGGCGCGCTCCAGTCCTGCTTGAGCTCGTGGCACTTGGCGTGGCGCCAGAAGCTTCCCTCCAGGTTGCCGAAGGCGATCACGAAGCCCGCCCAGCCGTCCAGGCAACCCAGCTTGATGAAGTAGTGCTTGATGAACGCCCAGATGCCGTGGCCGACGGCGCGCCACATGGTCGCACCCTCGCGCTCGAGCTTCACCGCACCGAGCGTCGAATAGCGGTTCATCTTGCGGATGATTTCCTCGAAGTTGCGAAACGGCACCTGCCAGATGGGTTTACGCAGATGACCCAAGCCGCGCGGGCTATGGTTCGTATAGCCTTCGTGCACCGGCTCCAGCGTGTAGCTCAGGGCGCCGCGCTTGAAGAGTTGCGGTTGCCGGTAGTTGGGATACCACCCGCCGAACTTGATCCAGCGGCCCATCATCCAGTTGCGTCGCGGCACCAGATAGACATCGTGCGGCGGTTCGCCGGCGAGCAACTGAAGAATCTCGTCGCGCGTCTCCGGCGTGCAGCGCTCGTCGGAATCCAGGCTGAAGATCCAGTCGCCGGTGCATGCGGCGATGGCGCGGTTGCGCAGATCGCCGAAGCCCTCGAAGGGGATCTGCACCACGCGCGCGCCGAGCTTCTGGGCGATCTCCGCCGTGCCGTCGGTGCTGCCGGAATCGCACAGGATCACCTCGTCGGCCCACAGCACGCTCGAGACGGCGGCTTCGATCTTGTCGGCCTCGTTGAAGGCAATGACGTACGCGGATATGGTCTTCATGGTCGTGGCGGGGATGGCGGGGTGCCGCCCAAGGCGAGGTGGCACCTCCCGACGGAGCGCCGATTCTCGCGCGCGTGCGCCGGCTTGTCCATCAGGCAGGTTCGCCGCGCGGTGCCGTGCCGGCGCCGAGCACGCCCATGAGCCAGCAGTAGAACAGGCCCTCGGAATGGTCGAGCAGCAGCGTGTTGAACAGACATCCCAGCGCCATCGCGAGCACCAGCCCCGACGCGAGGCTGCGGTCGAGCGGCGGCGACACCCGGCGCGCGGCCAGCCAGTGGATCACCAGCAGTCCGACGAATGCGGCCAGGCCGAACACGCCGAGTTGCGCCGCCATCAGCAGGTACTCGCTGTGGGGATGTCCGGGGTCGACGCGGCCGGTGCCCTCGACGCGCTGCGCGTAGGCGATCGGGAAACCGCCGGTGCCGACTCCGGCGAGGGGACGCTCGCCGATCATGCGCGCGGTATTGGAGTAGAACTCGAGGCGCCAGCCGATCGACGTATCCGCCGGCCGGTCCGGCCGCCACTGCGAATACTCCGTGATGCCCCGGGTCACTGCATCGCGAAACGAGGTCGAGCCGAAGAATGCGCCGCCGCCCAGCAAGACCAGGGCGACCATGCCGAGCACAACGCTCTTCCATCCGGTGCGCTCGAAGAAAAAGAAGACGAGGAGCAGACCTGCGACCAGATAGCCGGTGCGTCCCTGCACCATGAAGATCACGTTGAAGAGCGCGAGAAACGCGATCGCGTACACCACGCCGCGCCGTGCCTTGTTCGCCTCGTCGCGTGCGAGACAGGCGAGCGCGAACGCGGCATACGCCATGAAGAAGTTCTGCGTCACGTGCAGGCGGAAGACCGTCGCGTCTTCGCGCGTGCCGCGGAACACGCCGTCGGGGAAGAGGCCGAGACCGATGAGGTAGGACAGGACGAGCGTCACCAGCATGCCGCCGAGAAACGCCCAGATTGCATAGCGGCGAAACTCCGGTGCCGCGAACACCGAGACCAGCATCGGCAGGAGCAGCAGGTCCTGGTACTTGCCGAGCTGGTCCACAGCGGTCGCGATGGGTGCCGGCCCGTACAGCGTGCCGAGCGCGAGCAGCGCGAAGAGCGCCAGCGCGGCGAGCGCCGCGGGATTGTCCCGCGCGGCGCGCCACTTGCCGGCGTAGTCACCGCTCGCGAGCCAGGCCAGTACGAAGGCTGCGACCAGCGCGCCGTCGGCGGCGACCGACACCGGGATGGCGAAGCCGAGTGCGACCGCGAGCCAGCGCGCGGCACTCGCGCTGCGCGCCCGCAGCGCGCGGCCGGGTCGCGCCGCTGTCACGCGGTGGCCCGGGTCGCGGTTGGCGAGCGATCCGTCGCCTGAAACTCCTCCACCCAGCGCATGAGCCCCGCCCGTGCCGCATCGTCGTCCAGTGCGCCGTCTCGCGAGAGCCACGCGACGACCTCGGCGAACCACTTCGGCTCCACGGTCCGCGCCCTGGCGACGCGCAGCTTCGGATGCGGGGTCGGCAGGGTGTGCTCGTCGTCCGCCAGCAGTTCCTCGTACAGCTTCTCGCCCGGCCGCAGGCCGGTGATCACGACGCGGATGTCGTGTTCACCGAAACCGGAGAGCCGGATCATGTCGCGCGCGAGATCGACGATCCGCACCGGCTCGCCCATGTCGAGGACGAAGATCTCGCCGCCCTGGCCCATGAGACCGGCCTGCAGGACGAGCTGCGATGCCTCCGGGATGGACATGAAGTAGCGCGTGATGTCGGGATGGGTGACGGTGACCGGACCGCCGCGCTCGATCTGCTCCTTGAAGCGCGGGATGACGCTGCCGGCGCTGCCGAGCACGTTGCCGAAGCGCACCATCACGAAGCGCGTCCCGTCCGGCCGCTGCAGGGCCTCGCAAAGCATCTCCGCCAGACGCTTGGTCGCGCCCATGACGTTGGTGGGGTTCACCGCCTTGTCGGTGGAGATCAGCACGAACTTCTCGACGCCCGCCAGCTGCGCCGCGCGGGCGATGACGAGCGTGCCCAGAGCGTTGTTGCGCACGGCCTCCCAGGCGTTCTCCTCCTCCATCAGCGGCACGTGCTTGTAGGCGGCCGCGTGAAAAACGACCGCGGGCCGTTGCGCGGTCATGACCTGTTCGACGCGCTCCGCGCTCTTCACATCGCCGATCACGCACGCCACGTCGAGATCGGGGTGTCGGTCGTGAAACTCCTGCTGAATCCGGTACAACGCGAATTCGCTGTGGTCGAACAGCACGAGCCGCGTCGGCTGAAAGCGCGCGAGCTGGCGGCACAGCTCGGAGCCGATCGACCCGCCAGCGCCGGTCACCATGGCCACCCGCCCGTCGAGCCAGCCGTGCAGACGGTCCAGATCGAGCTCGACCGGATCGCGGCCGAGCAGGTCGTCGAGCTCGACGCGGCGCACCTGCGAGATGGTGACCTTGCCGCCGACCAGATCCTCCATCGCCGGCACGGTGAGCGCCTTCACCCCGGCCGCCGCGCAGAGGTCCACCGCGCGCCGGCGCTGGGAATGGCTGGCACCGGGCATGGCGACGATGGCGGTTTCCACGTCGAGCTCGCGCGACCAGTGCTCGAGCTCGGCGAGCGGGCCCAGGATACGCAGTCCTTGCAGGAAAAGCCCGGTCTTGCGCGTGTCGTCGTCGAGCAGGCCCACGACGCGCCACTCCGTGCTGCGCGTGAGCTCCTTGATCAGTGTGACTGCGGCATCGCCGGCGCCGAGCACCAGCACCGGGCGCCCCGACATCGCCGCGATGTTGTAGAGGCGGCGCTCCTTCCAGCCGCGATAGAGGATGCGGCTGCCGCCCATGATCAGCAGCAGCAGCACCGGGTCGATGATCAGCACCGACCGCGGCACCGGGCGCGCGAGCTGCAGCATGTAGACGAGCAGCGGCACGGCCAGCGCCGCGAGCCCCACCGCGAGCGCGATGCGTTTCAGATCGGGCAGGCTCGCGTACCGCCACATGCCGCGATAGAGACCGAAGCCGTGGAAGCACACCGCCTGCAGCACGACCACCCAGGGCAGGGTCTGCACCAGGTTCTGGGCGTACTCGGGCGGCACGTCGAGGTTGAAGCGCAGCCAGTACGAAAGCATCCAGGCGCACGCGGCGGCGGCGATGTCGTGCAGCATCGCGAGCAGGGCGCGCAGGCTTAGCTTGGAGGGGGATGCCACGATCAGGCAGACGAGTGCATCTTCCAGCGCCGGTCGATGGCCGCCATGCCGAGGGCGTAGAGCCCGGCCCACGCGGCGAGCACGACGAACTGGACCGAGGGCTCGCGCTGCGCCGCCCACAGGGCGCTGGAGCCGGCCGCGAGCATCACCAGGTACTCGGTGAGCGCGGTGCGACGGTGGCCCCAGCCCAAGCGCACGAGACGCTGGTAATAGTGCTCCTTGTGCGCCTGCCACACCTTCTCGCCGCGGATGAGCCGCCGCACCAGGGTAACGGTCGCATCGACCACGAAGGGCGAGAACACGAGCAGCGGAAACCACACCGGCCACGCGCCGCCACGCCAGCCCAGCAGGCCGAATGCCGCCGCCAGAAAGCCCAGCGGGATGGAGCCCACGTCGCCCATGAAGATGCGGGCCGGGTGAAAGTTGAAGACGAGGAACGCGGCGGCCGCCCCCGTGATGCAGAGGCTCGCGATCGCAAGCGACACCTCGCCGGCCCCCAGCGCCGCCAGTCCGGTACAGCCAAAGCCGATCGCGGCCATGCCACCCGCAAGCCCGTCCGAGCCGTCCATGAAGTTGTAGAGGTTGGCGAGCCACGCCGCCGCGAGCGTCGCCACGGCGATCCAGAGCAGTGACCGATCCGCCAGCAGCCAGGCTGCGAACAAGCCGCAGACGACGAGCTGGCCTGCGAAGCGCACCGGCACCGGCAGACCGCGCAGATCATCGACGAACGAGAGGGCCGCGAGCAACGCCGCGGGCGCGAGCCAGATCAGGCTCGCGGGCAGGAGCGCCAAACCGGCGCAGGTCACGGCGCCCATGATCGCGAGGCCGCCCGTGCGCGGTACTGGATCGACGTGCAGCGAGCGCTCGTTCGGATGATCCAGCACCAGCCGCGCGAAGCGGCTCCTCAGCATCCACGCGATCAATGCCGAGGTGATCACGAACGCGGCGGCGGGAAGGGCGATGACGACGGCCATGAATGGGAAGGACGCACACGCGCCCAGCGCGAAGACCCGGATTCTACAGGAGATGGGGCGAGCGGTCGGGGCGCGGTGGTTGCGTGTGCCCGGCCAGCGCGGGCCGCACCGGGCTTTCTGGTAGACTGCGGCGATCCGGTCAGGGCTTGCGAGATCCACCCCCCACGCGAACTCTCCCTTCCCCGGCGCGCGAGCGCTCCGAACTTGGAACGATTTCCACAATGAAGCGCCTGTTCCTGACCGGCCACGAAGGATTCGTCGGCCAGACCCTCCGATCGTTGCTGGCGACCGCGGACGCCCGCGCCCGCGACTGGGAGATCGTCCTGCCCACCGCGCGTTACGATCTTCGGGACCAGGCCGCCCTCGAGCGCGCATTGCCGGCCGAGGCGTTCGACTTCGTCATCCATCTGGCCGCGCAGTCGTTCGTGCCGGAATCGTTCCGCGATCCGAAGCGCACTTATGACGTGAATTTCTTCGGCACGTTGAACCTCTTCCAGGCGCTGCAGAACCGCGGGTTCAAGGGGCGCGTGCTGTACGTGAGCTCGGCCGAGGTGTACGGGCAGGTGGACCCGGAGCAGATGCCGATCGACGAGGGTCGGGCACCGCGACCGCGCAGCCCCTACGGTGTCAGCAAGGTCGCGGCCGAGGCGCTGTGCGTGCAATGGCACGAAACCGGCGGCCTCGACGTCGTCATCGCGCGGCCGTTCAACCACATCGGTCCGGCGCAGACGGATCGCTTCGTGGTCGCGAACTTCGCGCGCCAGGTGGCGGCGATCAAACTCGGGCAACGCCCAGGCGTCATCAAGATCGGCAACCTCGAGGTCACGCGGGACTTCACCGATGCCCGCGACGTGGTCGAAGCGTACCTGCGCCTGCTCGAGCGCGGCGCAGGCGGGGAGGTGTACAACATCTCCTCCGGCCGCGAGGTGTGGATCCGCGACCTGCTGCCCATGCTGATCGAGCTCGCCGGCATCGACGCGAAGATCGTGCAGGACCCTGCGCTGATGCGCCCGGCCGAGCAGAAGCGATTGCTCGGGTCGTACGAAAAGCTTCATCGCTGCACGGGCTGGACGCCCACCACCGAGCTTCGCACCTCGCTTGCGAACGCGCTCGCGTGGTGGGAGCAAAAGCTCGCGCAGGCATGACGCGGCAAGTCCGTCAACAGCCTGCTGCGTGCCCTTGCCAGCGCCTCGGGTCCGACGGCCGACCGCTCTTGCCAGCGCCGCGGCAAGCCTCGCCGGTCTGCTCGCACCGATCGCCGCCTTCGTGGTTGCGGCGCCGAAGGTCGTCGAAGGACTCGGCCGGGAGCGCTTCGGCGTCCTCATGGTCGTGGTCGCGGTGACGACGCTGGTCACGAGCATGGATCTGGGCCTGGGCGCCGGCGGCGTGCGACTGGTCGCACGGGCTTCGGGCAAGGGCGACATGGTGGCGGTTACCGAGGTCGTGCGCGAGGTCTTCACGGTCTTCGTCGGGCTGGCCATTCTGGTGGCGGGAGCGGGACTCGCCCTGGCGGACCCCCTGGCAGCGCTGCTCTTCCCCAGCGCCTCGCTCCCACCTGCGGAAACCCGGCAGGTGGTGGCGCTCGCCGCCGTGCTCGCCGCCGTCGCATTCGTCGGTGCAGGCTCCGCCGTCCTGCCGCGGGGCATGGAAGCGATGCCCTTCGTCTCCGCCCTGCAAGGGCTCTACAGCACGGCCATCTGGTTGGGCGCGTGGGGCCTCGTGGCGTTCGGCCAGGGGCTGGTCGCGATCCTCGGCTGGCTCGTTGTCACGAATCTGCTTCTGGCGCTCGCATTCGCCGCCTGGGGTTTGTACCATTGCCCCGGCACGAGCTTCCGGCCGACGCGGAAGCTGGCGCATCTGCGGGATGCGATCGGCTTCAATGCGTTCGCTTTCGCGGCCCAGATCAACGCCGCGCTCGTCAACAACCTCGACAAACTGCTGATCTCGTCCGTGCTCGGCCCCGTGAGCGTCGCCCACTACAGCCTCGTCTCGAACATCGCCGCCAAGCTGCCGATGGTGGCCGCGGCGCTCGCCGCCTTCGTCTATCCGCGCGCGGCACACCTTTCCACCGCCGACGCCAATGCGCCGATCCAGGACCTGTACGTCCGCGTCTCGCGCTACCTCACGCTCGCGCTCGCGCCGCTCACGGTGCTGATGCTCCTGCTGGCGCAGCCTGCCCTGCAGCTGTGGATGGGCGACGCATTCCGGCGCGAGATGGCGTGGCCGGCGCTGGTGCTGGTGGCGGCCTACGCGATCGCTGCCGTGTCGGTGGTGCCGTCGCTCGTCTTCAATGCCCTGGGCAACTCCCGCGTCGGCGCTCTGTTCAGCGGCATCGCGGTACTGCTCACCGCGGCGGGCAGCTTGGCGCTGATCGCGCCGCTGGGTGTGCTCGGCGTCGCGCTGGGCGTGCTGATCGGGATGCTGCAGGGGGTGGTATACGCCGGCTTGCTCGAGCGCTCGCTCGGGCTTGGATGGTTCAGAAGCCGCCGACGCTTCCTCGTCCAGGTCTCGGTATGTCTGGCCGCGCAGGCGCTGGTGCTGTTCGCCCTGCGCGGGTTCGTCTCCGGCTGGGCGAGCCTCGCCGCGATCGGGGCACTCGGCGGCTGCACGTTCTTCGCGGCGTGGATAGCGTTCGGTTTCGCGAGCGCGGACGACCGCGCGCTGGTGCAACGGCTGGCACAGGCATCGTGGCTCAGAAGATCCTCGAGCTAGGCTGCGGCAACCGCAAGACCCCCGGCGCGATCGGGGTCGACATCAATCCGCGCTCGGCAGCCGATATCATCCACGACCTCGATGTCTTCCCGTACCCGTTCGCCGACAACGAGTTCGAGCGCATCATCTGCCACGACGTGCTCGAGCACGTCGCGGATTTCGTTCACACCATGGAAGAGATCTGGCGCATCGCCGGTCCCGCCGCACGCATCGAGGTGCACGGTCCGTTCATGAGCAGCGTGAACTATTTTTCCGACCCGACCCACCGCCGTGCGTTCACGTCGCACAGCTTCGACTATTTCATCCCGGGCAGCATGGCGCACCAGTACGGCTACTCGAAGGCCGCTTTCCGGCTCTTGTCGGTGGCGTACGATAGCGACCAGATCCCCTACCGCAAGGGCCTGCACGGCTGGCTGCTACGGTGGGCCAACCGCAACAAGGACACCTATGAAAGCCGCTATGCCTTCCTCTATCCCCTGTACAGCATCGCCTTCGAGCTGGAGGCGATGAAGCCGGCGTGATTCGATCCCCGCAGCCTTCTTTCGCAGCCCCGATGCCAGCGGCCATCACCCCTCGCGTCGCCGTGAACGCCCAGTGCCTGCTGTCGCCCTTGACCGGGATCGGGCAGTACACACGGCACCTGATGCAGGCCATCGGCGCGCGCGGGAGGTATCAGCTCAACTATTTCTCCGGCCACAGCTGGGGACGCGAGATGCCCGACGCTGCGTCGCTGCGTTTGAATCGGCTGAAGCGCGTCGTCAAGCGGTTCCTGCCCAACCCGCACGAGCTCAGCCGGCGCATCCAGCGCGTCGAGTTCGCGCGCGGCGCGCGCCGGCTGCGGTGCGATCTCTACCACGATCCGAATTTCCTGCCGTACGATTTTCCGGGGCCGATCGTGACCACCGTCCACGACCTGTCCGTCGTGCGTTGCCCGGAGATGCATCCGAAGCCGCGCCGGCAGCTCATGGAGAAGTACTTCCCGGGGGCGCTCGAGCGCTCTTGCTGCATCATCACCGACTCGGTGTTCGTGCGCGACGAGCTCGTCGAGGCATTCGGGACAGAGCCCGCGAAGATCCATCCGATCCACCTCGGAGTCTCGCCGGCATACCGCCCGCGCGGCCCCGAAGAAACGCGGGCGACCCTGTCCGAGCATGGTCTCGCTTACGGCCGTTACGTGCTGGCGGTCGGAACGCTGGAGCCGCGCAAGAATCTGATCCAGGGTCTGCGCGCGTACCGCCGCCTGCCCCCGGCGCTGCGCGAGGCTATGCCGTTCGTCATCGTCGGCATGAAGGGATGGCTCACCCAAGGCATCGAGTCCGAAATCGCTGCGCTGGCGGAGAAGGGGCAGGTGCGCCCGCTCGGCTATCTGCCCGACGCGGCGCTGCTGCATCTTTATGCAGGGGCTGCGATGCTCGTCTATCCGTCGATCTACGAAGGCTTCGGCCTGCCGGCGCTGGAAGCGATGGCCTCGGGCATTCCGGTGATCACGTCGGATCGCTCGTCACTGCCCGAGGTCGTCGGTGACGTCGGCATCACCGTCGATCCGTCCGACGACGCGGGGCTGGCGGATGCGATGCGGCGGCTGGCGGAAGACCCCGCGGAGCGCAACGCACGTGCGGCGCGCGGTCTCGAGCGGGCGCGCACCTTCACCTGGGCACGCTGCGCCGAGGAGACCGAGCGCGTCTACCGCATCGCGCTCGGCGCCACCCGGGACGTATGACCGATGAGCGCGCCGTCCAGTCCAGCGAACCACTCGCGTGCCCCGTTCGCGCCGGAGGCCAGAGCGCAGCCGATCCGCGTCGCGGTGAACGCCACGTCGCTGCTCTCTCCGCTGACCGGCATCGGCCAATACACGCAGAACCTCATGCGGACGATCGACCGCCGGGGCCACTTCGATCTGTACTACTTCTATGGCCACGGCTGGGGCCGCGAGCTGCGCGAGACGCCGATGCCCGGCATCGTGCGTGCGAAGGAGTTCGTCAAGCGCGTGGTGCCGAATCCGCACGAGCTGTTTCGCGCCGTACAGCGCATGCAGTTTCGGCGCGGCGTGGCCAAGTTCCGCTGCGATCTCTTTCACGACCCGAACTACCTGCCGTTCGATTTCTCCGGTGCAATCGTCAACACGGTGCATGACCTTTCCTTCGTGCGTTTTCCGGAGACTCACCCCGCGCTGCGCATCCGTTTTCTGGAGAAGCATCTGCCGCCGGTGCTGGAGCGCTGCAACGGCATCATCACGGATTCGGCGTTCGTGCGCGACGAGGTGGTTTCGGTGTTCGGCATCGACCCGGCCAAGATCCACCCGATCCATCTTGGCGTGTCGCCCGCCTATCGCCCGCGCCCGGCCGAGGAGACGGCTGCCGTGCTGGCCAAGTACGGCCTCGTTCACGGCCAGTACATGCTCGCCGTGGGTACGCTGGAGCCGCGCAAGAACCTGATCCAGGGCCTGCGCGCATTCCGCAGCCTGCCGGAGGCGCTGCGCGAACGCATGCCGTTCGTGATCGTGGGCATGAAGGGATGGCTCACCGACGGCATCGAATCGGAGATCGACGCACTCGCGAACCAGGGACAGGTGCGCGCACTCGGCTACCTCGCCACCGACGAGCTGCTGCAGATCTACGCTGGCGCCACGCTGCTGCTCTACCCGTCGGTGTACGAGGGCTTCGGCCTGCCGGCGCTGGAAGCGATGGCATCCGGCATCCCGGTCATCACGTCGAATCGCTCGTCGCTGCCCGAGGTGGTCGGGGACGTCGGCATCACCGTCGAGCCGGGCGACGAGAAAGGCTTCGCGGAGGCGATCCGCATGCTCGCGGAGGACCCCGCGGCGCGCGCGGCGCGCGGTACCGCCGGCGTCGAGCGCGCCCGGCAATTCACCTGGACCCGCTGCGCCATCGAGACCGAGCGCGTGTATCGCCTCGCGCTGGCCGCCGCGTGACGCCTGCGGGGAGCGGCGTGCGGGTCCTGCATTTCGGGCGCTTCTACAACGACAACTTCGGCGGTCTCGAGCGTCACGTCGCGAACCTGCTCGACGGACTGTCCACCAGCATTCACGTCGCCAACGTGGTGGCGAACGAGCGCTGGGGGCTCGACGCGATCGAGCTGCCGCACTACAAGGTCTACAAGGCGCCCTCGCTGGGGCTGCTCGCGAGCATGCCGGTCTGCCCGACCATGCCGGCGCTGATCCGTTCGCTGGAGCGGGAAGCGCGCTTCGACCTCTATCACCTGCACTTCCCCGACCCGATGTCGCACCTGGCGCTCGCGGCGCTGCCCGGCACGCGGCGCGTGATCATCTCCTGGCACAGCGACATCGTGCGGCAGAAGACGCTGCTCCGACTCTACCGTCCGTTTCTCGACCGCATCATCGACCGCGCCACCGCCATCATCGCCGCCACCCCGCGACACTTCTCCGCGTCGACGCAGCTCAGCAGCTCGCGTCATCCGGAGCGTTTCCGCGTGGTGCCCTATGGTCTCGACTACGCCCCCTATCTGGCGCCGGAGCTCGACCGCCAGGCGGCGGACATCCGCGCGACTCAGGGCGAGCGCCGGCTCGTGTTCGCGGTCGGGCGGCACGTCTACTACAAGGGATTCGAGCACCTGATCCGGGCCATGCCGGACGTGGCCGCCGATGTCATGCTGCTTCTGGGCGGCACCGGTCCGCTGACCGCGCAGTACCGGCAGCTCGTGGCCGAGCTCGGGATCGAGGACCGCGTGCGGCTGCTGGGACGCATTCCCGACGCGGCACTGCCCGCGTATTACCGCGCAGCCGAGGTGTTCTGCATGCCTTCGGTGGAGCCGAGCGAAGCGTTCGGACTGGTACAGCTGGAGGCGATGGCGTGCGCGCGCCCCGTCGTCGGCTGCGAGCTCGGCAACGGCGCGACCTTTGTCAACCAGCACGGCGTGACCGGGCTCGTCGTGCCGCCGCGCGACCCCGTAGCGCTCGCCGGTGCGCTCAACACCCTGCTCGCCGATCGCCCCCTGGCGCAGCGGATGGGAGAAGCCGGTCGCGAGCGCGCGCTCACCGAGTTCTCGCTCGAGAAGATGTGGTCGGGAACCTTGCAGGTCTATCGCGAGGCGCTCGCGTCTTGATGCAAGACGTACCGCCGCGCGCTCAGAACGGCCAGATGGACTGGGCCCAGTCCTCGTCGGTGTTGAATTCGGGCCGGGAGTCCTCCGCGGACGCCGGACGGTAGGGCGCCGCCGAGGCCACATCGGCGGGCAGACTTCCCCGTGCATAGCGCTGTTCACCCGCGGGACCGGAGACGTCGATCCAGTCGTCGCCCGCGCCGCGCAAGCGATAGCGCGCACCGGACTCGGCCACGAAGTCCCAGCCGCCGCCCCACCGCGCAGGCACCACGCGCAGCGGGACTCTGATCCACCCAGGCTCCGGTTCGCCGACTGCGCGAAAGAGCGCGCCCTCGCCGCTCGACTCGATCTGCAGCCACGTGTCCGACGACTGCCAGGTACCCCAGTACGCGTGATCGGGAGGCGTCGGCCAGGTCGCATGCCATGCCGATACGTTTGGATCGCCGCCCTTGCCGAACGACGCGCACCCGGCAACGATCAGCGCCGCCGCGAGCCAGGCCACGCGCGCCAAGGGGCGCAGCGCCATGCGGCCGGATCGGGCAGGCGCAAATCCCCTGGTGCTCACAGTACGTAGCGCGCGAGGTCGTCGCTGCCCGCGAGGTCGGAGAGCCGCTGGTCCACGTAGGCCGCATCGATCAAAACGGTCCCGCCGTGCTTGGCGGCGTCGAAGGAGACTTCCTCGAGCAGCTTCTCCATCACGGTGTGCAGGCGGCGCGCGCCGATGTTTTCCATGCGTTCGTTGACCTGCCACGCGATCTCCGCGAGGCGGCGGATCGCCTCGGGACGGAACTCGAGCGTCGTGCCTTCGGTGGCGAGCAGCGCCTCGTACTGGCGCGTGAGGCAGGCGTCGGTACTGGTCAGGATCTGCTCGAAGTCGGCCACGCCGAGCGACGAGAGCTCCACGCGTATGGGGAAACGGCCCTGCATCTCGGGAATGAGATCGGAAGGCTTCGCCAGGTGGAACGCGCCGCTCGCGATGAAGAGGATGTGATCGGTGCGGATCATGCCGTACTTGGTCGAGACGGTGGTGCCCTCCACCAGAGGCAGCAGATCGCGCTGCACGCCTTCGCGTGACACATCCGGCCCGTGGGCGTCGGAGCGGCTCGTGATCTTGTCGATCTCGTCCAGGAAGACGATGCCGTTCTGCTCCACGTTGGCAAGCGCGTTCAGCTTGATTTCCTCGTCGTTGACGAGCTTCGCCGCTTCCTCGTCCGCGATGAGCTTGACCGCTTCCTTCACCTTGAGCTTGCGCGTGCGCCGCTTGGCGCCGCCGAGATTCTGGAACATGCCCTGGATCTGCGCCGTCAGCTCCTCCATCCCGGGGGGTGCGAGTATTTCCATGTTCGGCTGCGGTGCCGCCACGTCGATCTCGATCTCCTTCTCGTCGAGCTCGCCCTCGCGGATCTTCTTGCGGAACACCTGGCGCGCGGCGCTCTCCTTCGGCTCGACCTCCGCGCCGAATCCGACCGGCCGGGCCGTCGGCAGGAGGGCATCGAGCACGCGCTCCTCCGCCAGATCTTCGGCACGATGCCGCACGTTCTGCTTCGCGTGCTCGCGCGCGTCCTTGATCGCATTCTCGATCAGATCGCGAACGATCGTGTCGACATCGCGGCCCACGTAGCCCACCTCGGTGAACTTGGTCGCCTCCACCTTGACGAAGGGCGCGTTGGCAAGCCGCGCCAGGCGTCGCGCGATCTCGGTCTTGCCGACCCCGGTGGGTCCGATCATGAGGATGTTCTTTGGCGTGATCTCGCGCCGCAGCGGCTCGGGCACCTGCTGGCGCCGCCAGCGGTTGCGCAGCGCAATGGCGACCGCTCGCTTCGCGGCGTGCTGGCCGACGATGTTCTTGTCCAGCTCGTGGACGATTTCCTGGGGGGTCATTGCGGACATGGCTGTATGCGGGAGGAGGGAAGGGTGAAAGGCACACCGGCCACGCTGGCGTGGGGCGGCGGAGCCATCAACCCTTCTCCCTTCCCCCTTCTCCCTTCACTCCAGAACCTCCACCACATGCTGCTGGTTCGTGTAGATGCACAGGTCGCCCGCAATGGCGAGCGACTTGCGCACGATGTCGGCGGCGTCGAGCTCGGTGTTGTCGAGCAGGGCGCGCGCGGCCGATTGCGCATACGGGCCGCCGCTGCCGATCGCGATGACGCCGTGCTCGGGCTCCACCACATCACCGTTGCCGGTGATGATGAGCGAGCTCTCCCGGTCCGCGACGGCGAGCATTGCCTCCAGCCGGCGCAGGACGCGATCGGTGCGCCAGTCCTTCGCGAGCTCGACCGCCGAGCGCAGCAGGTGCCCCTGGTGTTTCTCCAGCTTCGACTCGAACCGCTCGAAGAGCGTGAAGGCGTCGGCAGTCCCGCCGGCAAAGCCCGCGAGGATACGCTCGTGATAGAGGCGCCGCACCTTGCGCGCCGAAGCTTTCAGCACCACGTTGCCGAGCGTGACCTGGCCGTCGCCGCCGAGTGCGACCCGGGAACCGCGCCGCACCGAGAGGATGGTGGTGCCGTGAAACTGCTCCATGGTGAACGGGGGAGGTTTCGGGAGATCACGAGGAGCGCGGATTATACAACGCCCGCGGCGCGGACCCCCCGACGCAGGCCGCTGCTACTCCGCTTCGAGCCTGAAGACGATCGGCACGATCACGGTCGCTTCGACCGCCGTAGTGCCCTGCTTGGCCGGGAGAAACCGCCATTCACGGACCGCCGCCGTTGCCGCGTCGTCCAGGCGCGGATGACTGCTGGACCGGTGCACGTCGACCTGGACCGGATGCCCCTCGGCACTCACCCGCACCCTGAGCTGCACCGTCCCTTCCTCCCCGAGCCGCCGCGACGCGGCTGGGTAGACGGGCTCGGGATTACGCAGGTAGCTCGCGCGAAAAGAAGGCGGCGCGATCGGACCGACATCGCTACT
>JBDHRV010000085.1:0-15644 GCA_039807745.1 Burkholderiales bacterium | reverse complement strand
TCTTCCCATGGTCCACGTGCCCAATCGTCCCTACATTCACGTGCGGCTTCGTCCGCTCAAACTTGCCCTTCGCCATGTCCAGCCCCTTGAGTTGAGGAAACCCTACTTCTTGTTGATGATCGCCTCGGCGACGTTCTTCGGCGCCTCGGAGTAGTGCTTGAACTCCATCGTGTACGTCGCGCGACCCTGGGTCGCCGACCGCAGCGCGGTGGAGTAGCCGAACATCTCGGCGAGCGGCACCTCGGCCTTGATCACCTTCAGTCCGGCCACGTCTTCCATGCCCTGGATCATGCCGCGGCGCGACGACAGGTCGCCGACCACGTTACCCATGAAGTCGGGCGGTGTCTCGACCTCGACGGCCATCATCGGCTCGAGCAGCACCGGGTTGGCTTTGCGCATGCCGTCCTTGAATGCGATCGAAGCAGCCATCTTGAATGCGTTTTCGGACGAGTCGACCTCGTGGTAGCTGCCGTCGAACAACGTCACCTTCACGTCCACCACCGGGAACCCGGCGAGCACGCCATTCGGCAGCGTGTCGACGAGCCCCTTGTTCACCGCCGGGATATATTCGCGCGGCACCGATCCGCCCTTGATCGCGTCGACGAACTCGAAACCCTTGCCGTGCTCGTTCGGCTCCATCTTGAGCCAGACGTGGCCATACTGCCCCTTGCCGCCGGACTGCTTGATGAACTTGCCTTCGATCTCGACTTGCTTCTTGATCGCCTCGCGATAAGCAACCTGGGGCGCGCCCACGTTCGCCTCGACGCCGAATTCGCGCTTCATGCGGTCGACGATGATCTCCAGGTGCAGCTCGCCCATGCCGGAGATGATGGTCTGGCCCGATTCCTCGTCGGTGCGCACCCGGAAAGAAGGGTCTTCCTGCGCCAGCCGATTCAGCGCGACGCCCATCTTCTCCTGATCGGCCTTCGTCTTGGGCTCGACCGCGACATGAATCACGGGCTCCGGGAAGATCATCTTCTCGAGCACAATGACGTGCTGCGGATCGCAGATGGTGTCGCCCGTCGTCGCTTCCTTGAGGCCGACCGCCGCCGCGATGTCGCCGGCGCGCACTTCCTTGATCTCTTCACGCGTATTGGCGTGCATCTGGAGCAGACGGCCGATGCGCTCCTTGCGTCCCTTGACCGGGTTGTAGATGGTGTCGCCCGAGCTCACCACACCGGAATACACACGGAAGAAGATGAGTTGACCGACATACGGGTCGGTCATGATCTTGAAGGCGAGCCCGGAGAAATGTGCCTGGTCGGTCGCTTCGCGCGAAGACTCTTCGCCGTTCTCGAGCCGCCCCTTGACCGGCGGAATGTCCTCCGGCGACGGCATGTAATCCACCACCGCGTCGAGCATCGCCTGCACGCCCTTGTTCTTGAACGCGGATCCACACAGCATCGGCACGATCTCGTTCGCGAGGGTGCGCACGCGCAGGCCTTCTTTCACGTCTTCGACCGAAAGGTCGCCTTCGTCGAGATACTTGTGCATCAGCTCTTCGTTCGCCTCGGCCGCGGTCTCGAGCATCTTTTCGCGCCACTTCGCCGCTTCGTCAGCCAGATTGGCGGGGACATCGCGCAGCTCGAACTTGGTCCCCTGGGTGCTGTCGTCCCAGTAGATGGCCTTCATCCGCACCAGATCGACGACCCCTTCGAACTTGTCTTCGGCACCGATGGGAAGCTGGATCGGCACAGGGTACGCCTTCAGGCGCGTCTGAACCTGCTCATACACGCGCAGAAAATTCGCGCCCGCGCGATCCATCTTGTTCACGAAGCACAGGCGCGGGACGCGGTACTTGTTAGCCTGCCGCCACACCGTCTCGGTCTGCGGCTGCACCCCGCCCACCGCGCACAGCACGGTGCAGGCGCCGTCGAGCACGCGCAGGCTGCGCTCGACCTCGATGGTGAAATCCACGTGCCCGGGCGTATCGATGATGTTGATGCGGTGCTCGGGCAGGGAGCCGTCCATGCCCTTCCAGAAGCACGTGGTGGCGGCGGACGTGATGGTGATGCCGCGTTCCTGCTCCTGCTCCATCCAGTCCATGACGGCGGTACCGTCGTGCACCTCGCCCAGCTTGTGCGATACCCCGGTGTAAAAGAGTATGCGCTCGGTGGTCGTGGTCTTACCGGCATCGATGTGCGCCATGATGCCGATGTTCCGGTAATGCTGAATGGGTGTCTTGCGTGCCACGGACTGTCGACTCTCTTGCTGATCGCAGCGGCGCGCTTCTGGCGCGCCGCCCTCGTATGGCTGCCGGCTTCCCGGTGGGGACCGCCGGCCAGCCTCTTAGAAGCGGTAGTGGGAGAAGGCCTTGTTGGCCTCTGCCATCTTGTGCACTTCCTCTCGTTTCTTCATCGCGCCGCCGCGACCTTCCGCCGCCTCGGCGAGCTCGCCGGCCAGGCGCTGCCCCATCGACTTCTCGCTGCGCCTGCGCGCGGCCTCGCGCAGCCAGCGCATGGCAAGTGCGGTACGGCGCACCTGCCGGACCTCCACAGGCACCTGATAGTTTGCGCCGCCGACGCGCCGGCTCTTCACCTCCACCACCGGCCGCACGTTCTGCAGCGCCTGGGTGAAGACTTCGAGCGGATTCTTGCCGCTACGCTTCTGGATCTGGTCAAGCGCCCCGTACATGATGCGCTCGGCCACCGACTTCTTGCCGCGGGTCATCAGGACGTTGATGAACTTCGCCACTTCCTGGCTCGAAAACTTGGGGTCTGGAAGGACTTCCCGCTTGGGGACTTCTCTGCGTCGAGGCATGGATCTGCTTCCGTGTCGTTGGTCCCGCCGCCGTCAGCCCGCCTTGGGGCGCTTGGCGCCGTACTTGGAGCGGCTCTGCTTGCGGTCCTTCACGCCGGCGGTGTCGAGACTGCCGCGCACGGTGTGATAGCGCACGCCCGGCAAGTCCTTCACGCGACCGCCACGGATGAGGACGACCGAATGCTCCTGCAGGTTGTGGCCCTCGCCACCGATGTAGCTGATCACCTCGAAGCCATTCGTAAGGCGCACCTTGGCGACCTTGCGCAAGGCCGAGTTCGGCTTCTTCGGCGTCGTGGTGTAGACGCGGATACACACGCCGCGCTTCTGCGGCGAATTCTGCAGCGCCGGCACTTTGCTCTTGGTGACCTGGCGCGTGCGCGACTTGCGCACGAGCTGGTTGACGGTTGGCATCGCTTACCCTGTCGTCGATGGGCCAGCCGGGCAATTCAACCGCTCGCTTGCTTGGCGACGGAGCAAATGCCGGGCGCGGCACCACGTTTTGTCCGCGCAAAAAGCCGGGACGGCGTCTCCGCCGTCCCCGAGGCTTCCGCGTCTTGCGCCCGAACCTCGCTTTGCTAGCCGGCCGGACGGTGAAAAAGACTGCGGAGTTTAAGTAGTCAGGATATCCCTGTCAAGCAACCTGCTCTTCTCCCGGGGCCTGGGTCTCGCCGGCACCAGCCTGCGCTTCCTCGACCAGTTCGCCCATCCCCATGTCGACCCCCAGTTGCTGGTTCTTGCGGGTGTTGTGATAGGCCAAGCCGGTTCCGGCCGGAATGAGGCGGCCGACGATGACGTTTTCCTTAAGCCCGCGCAGATCGTCCTTCTTGCCCATGATCGCCGCCTCGGTGAGCACCCGTGTCGTCTCCTGGAACGATGCGGCGGAGATGAACGAATCGGTGGACAGCGATGCCTTCGTGATGCCGAGGAGCATGAACTCGTAGGTCGACGGATTCTTCCCCTCGGCCTCGTTCTTCTCGTTCTCCTCCAGCACCTCGGCGCGTTCCACCTGCTCACCGGGGATGAAGCGGGTATCGCCCGCATCGGCGATGGTGACCCGACGCAGCATCTGGCGCACGATCACCTCGATGTGCTTGTCGTTGATCTTCACGCCCTGCAGCCGGTAGACGTCCTGCACCTCGTCGATGATGTAGCGGGCGAGTTCCTCCACGCCCTGCAGGCGCAGGATATCGTGCGGATCCTTCGGCCCGTCCACGATCATCTCCCCCTTGTTCACGACCTGGCCGTCGTGCGCCATCACGTGCTTGTCCTTCGGGATCAGATACTCGTGCGGCACGCCGTCGAGGTCGGTGATGACGAGGCGCTGCTTGCCCTTGGTGTCCTTGCCGAACGAGACGGTGCCGGTGATCTGCGCCAGCAGGCCCGCGTCCTTCGGCGAACGCGCCTCGAACAGCTCCGCCACCCGCGGCAGACCGCCGGTGATGTCGCGGGTTTTCGACGTCTCCTGCGGCACCCGCGCCAGCACATCCCCGATGTTGATCGGCTGTCCATCCTTGACGTTGATGATGGAGTGGATCTGGAAGGTGTAGGTGACGGGCGTCTCGCTGCCGACAAGCTTCACTTCGTGGCCCGTCTCGTCGATCAGCTTGACCTGCGGCCGCAGGCCCTTGGCGGTGGACACGCCGCGCCGCTTCGGGTCGATCACGACCAGCGTCGAGAGGCCGGTGACATCGTCGATCTGCTTGGCGACGGTCACGCCTTCCTCCACGTTCTCGAGCTTGATGGTGCCCGCATACTCCGTGATGATGGGACGGGTGTGCGGATCCCAGCTCGCCAGCACCTGACCAGCCTTGACCGGGGCGCCGTCCTTCACGAGCAGGGTGGCACCGTACGGCACCTTGTGCCGCTCGCGCTCGCGCCCGTTCTCGTCGTGGATCGCCACCTCGCCGCTGCGCGAGATCACCACCTGCTCGCCGCGCGCGTTGGTGACGTAGCGCATCGTGGCCGTGAATCCCACCACGCCGTTCGACTTGCTGTCCACCTGGCTCGCCACCGCGGTCCGCGAAGCGGCGCCGCCGATGTGGAAGGTGCGCATGGTGAGCTGCGTGCCGGGCTCGCCGATGGACTGCGCCGCGATCACGCCGATCGCCTCGCCCACGTTCACGAGCGTGCCGCGGCCAAGGTCGCGCCCGTAGCACCTGGCGCACAAGCCGTAGCGGGTATCGCACGACAGCGGTGTGCGCACGCGGACCTCGTCGATGCCGAGCGCCTCGATCCGATCCACCGCCGCTTCGTCGAGCAGACTGACGGCCTCGATCAGGGTCTCGCCGGACTCGGGATTGACCACGTCGCTCGCGGCCACGCGGCCGAGGATGCGATCGCGCAAGGGCTCGACCACCTCGCCGCCCTCGACCAGAGCCCGCATAGTGACGCCGTTGCCAGTGCCGCAATCTTCCTCGGTAACGACAAGATCCTGGGTCACGTCGACCAGCCGGCGCGTGAGGTAACCGGAGTTTGCGGTCTTGAGCGCGGTGTCGGCCAAGCCCTTGCGCGCGCCGTGGGTCGAGATGAAGTACTGCAGAACGTTCAGGCCCTCGCGGAAATTGGCGGTGATCGGCGTCTCGATGATGGAGCCATCGGGTTTCGCCATCAGGCCGCGCATGCCAGCTAGCTGGCGGATCTGTGCCGCCGAGCCGCGCGCCCCGGAATCGGCCATCATGTAGATGGAATTGAATGACTCCTGCGACGTCGGCTGCCCCTTGTCGTTCACGAGCGGCACCCAGCCGCCGGCCTTGACGTCCCAGACCTTCACCGGTTCGGTGCCGAGCTGCTCCATCATGGCCTTCGCCACCATGTCGCCCGCGCGGCCCCAGATGTCCACCACCTTGTTGTAGCGTTCACCCTGGGTCACAAGGCCAGACGTGTACTGCTGCTCGATCTCCTGCACCTCGTGCTCGGCCGCGGAGATGAGATCGCCCTTCTGCATCGGCACCAGCATGTCGTCGACCGCGATCGAGATGCCGGCGCGGGTCGCGTACGAGAAACCCGTATACATCAGCTTGTCGGCGAAGATCACCGTCTCGCGCAGGCCGACGCGATGGAAGCAGCCGTTGATGAGGCGCGAGATCTCCTTCTTCTTGAGCGGCTTGTTGATGACTTCGAACGGCAGCCCGGCGGGCAGGATCTCCGAGAGCAGCGCGCGGCCGACCGTGGTCGGATAGCGGGTGAGCTTCTCGCGCCGCTCGCCCTGGGCGTCGATTTCCTGTTCGCGGATGCGCACGGCGACTCGGGCCTGCAGGTCGACCTGGTCCGACTCGTAGGCACGCGCCACTTCGGACGTGTTGATGAAGGACATGCCTTCGCCGCGCGCGCCCAACTTCTCCCGCGTCATGTAGTACAGGCCGAGCACGATGTCCTGCGACGGCACGATGATCGGCTCGCCGTTGGCCGGCGAGAGGATGTTGTTGGAGGACAGCATCAGGGTGCGCGCCTCCATCTGCGCCTCCAGCGACAGCGGCACGTGCACCGCCATCTGGTCGCCGTCGAAGTCGGCGTTGAACGCCGCGCACACGAGCGGGTGCAGCTGGATCGCCTTGCCTTCGATCAGCACCGGTTCGAATGCCTGGATGCCGAGGCGGTGCAGGGTCGGCGCGCGGTTCAGCATGACCGGGTGCTCGCGGATCACCTCTTCCAGGATGTCCCACACCTCCGGCACTTCAGCCTCCACCAGGCGCTTGGCGGCCTTGATCGTGGTCGCCATGCCGAGCACTTCCAGCTTGTGGAAGATGAAGGGTTTGAAGAGCTCGAGCGCCATCTTCTTCGGCAGTCCGCACTGGTGCAGCTTGAGCTGCGGGCCGACCACGATCACCGACCGCCCCGAATAGTCGACGCGCTTGCCGAGCAGGTTCTGCCGAAAGCGCCCGCCCTTGCCCTTGATCATGTCGGCGAGCGACTTGAGCGGGCGCTTGTTGGCGCCGGTCATCGCCTTGCCGCGGCGCCCGTTGTCGAGCAGCGAATCCACCGCTTCCTGCAGCATCCGCTTTTCGTTGCGGACGATGATCTCCGGCGCCTTCAGCTCGAGCAGGCGCTTCAGGCGATTGTTGCGGTTGATGACGCGGCGGTAGAGGTCGTTCAGATCCGAAGTCGCGAAACGCCCGCCATCCAGTGGGACCAGCGGCCGCAGCTCGGGCGGCAGCACCGGCAGCACCTCGAGAATCATCCAGTCCGGCTTGATGCCGGACTTCTGGAACGCTTCCAGCACCTTGAGCCGCTTGGCGATCTTCTTGATCTTGGTGTCGGAGGAAGTGGCTTCCAGCTCCTTGCGCAGGCGGTCGATCTCGCGCCTGAGGTCGAGATGCCGCAAGAGCTCGCGGATGCCCTCGGCACCCATCAGCGCGGTGAAGTCGTCGCCATACTCCTCGACCTTGCCGAGATAGTCGTCCTCGGTCAGAAGCTGAGCGCGGTTGAGCGGCGTCATGCCGGCATCGACCACCACGTATGCCTCGAAGTACAGCACGCGCTCGATGTCGCGCAGCGTCATGTCGAGCACCATCCCGAGCCGCGAGGGCAGCGACTTCAGGAACCAGATGTGTGCAACCGGGCTCGCGAGCTCGATGTGACCCATGCGCTCGCGGCGCACCTTCGACAGCGTCACCTCGACGCCGCACTTCTCGCAGATCACGCCGCGGTGCTTGAGCCGCTTGTATTTGCCGCACAGGCACTCGTAGTCCTTCACCGGACCGAAGATCTTGGCGCAGAAGAGGCCGTCGCGCTCAGGCTTGAAGGTCCGGTAGTTGATGGTCTCCGGCTTGCGCACTTCGCCGTAGGACCACGAGCGGATCTTCTCCGGCGAGGCGAGCCCGATCTTGATGGCGTCGAACTCCTCTTCCTGAGTGACCTGTTTGAACAAATCGAGCAGTGCTTTCATGTGTTTCTCCGTGAGGCGTTAGGCGTTAGGCGCGAGGAGAGGGAAGGTTTTCCGCCCCACCCCTCACCCCTCACCCCTCACACGTCATCAATACCGTTCCAGATCGATGTCGATCGCGAGCGAACGGATCTCCTTCACCAGCACGTTGAAGGATTCCGGCATGCCGGCGTCGATCTTGTGCTCACCTTTCACGATGTTCTCGTACACCTTCGTGCGCCCGGTCACGTCGTCCGACTTGACGGTCAGCATCTCCTGCAGCGTGTACGACGCGCCGTACGCTTCGAGCGCCCACACCTCCATCTCGCCGAAGCGCTGACCGCCGAATTGCGCCTTGCCGCCGAGCGGCTGCTGGGTGACGAGGCTGTACGGTCCGGTGGAGCGCGCGTGCATCTTGTCGTCCACCAGGTGGTGCAGCTTCAACATGTGCATGTAGCCCACAGTCACCGGCCGGTCGAAGGTATCGCCGGTGCGGCCGTCGTACAGGTGGATCTGTCCCGAGCGCGGCAGGCCGGCAAGCTCGAGCATGGCCTTGATCTCCTCCTCGGTCGCACCGTCGAACACCGGCGTGGCGAAGGGGACACCCCGCTCGAGGTGCTGACTCAAGTCGATCACCTCCGCGTCGGTGAGCGCATCGATGTCCTCGGCCTTGCCGCTCGAGTTGTAGATGAGTCCCAGTGCCTTGCGCAGATCGGCGATCTGCGCCTGCGCCTTCAGCATCTGCCCGATCTTCTGACCCAAGCCCTTCGCCGCCCAGCCGAGATGCGTTTCCAGGATCTGCCCAACGTTCATCCGCGACGGCACGCCGAGCGGGTTCAGCACCACGTCCATCGGCACGCCGTCTGCGGTATAGGGCATGTCCTCGACCGGGACGATCTTGGAAATGACGCCCTTGTTGCCGTGGCGGCCGGCCATCTTGTCGCCGGGCTGAAGGCGGCGCTTCACCGCCAGGTAGACCTTGACCATCTTCTGCACGCCGGGCGGCAGCTCGTCGCCCTGGGTGAGCTTCTTCTTCTTCGCTTCGAAGGCGATGTCGAACTCGACGCGCTTCTGACTGAGGCTCTCCATCAGCTGCTCGAGCTGATGCGCCGCGTCCTCGGCTGCAAGCCGGATGTCGAACCAGCCGTGGCGCTCGACTTCCATGAGATAGGCCTTCGTGATCTTGGTGCCCTTGGCGAGCTTCTTCGGTCCGCCGTTGGCGATCTTGCCCACGAGCAGGCGCTCGATACGCAGGAAGGTGTCGTCTTCGACGATTCGGAACTGGTCGGCAAGATCCTTCTTGTAGCGTTTCAGCTCGTCATCGATGATCTGCTGGGCGCGCTTGTCACGCTCGATGCCCTCGCGCGTGAAGACCTGCACGTCGATGACCGTTCCCGACATGCCCGAGGGCACGCGCAGCGACGTGTCCTTCACGTCGGACGCCTTCTCGCCGAAAATGGCGCGCAGCAGCTTTTCCTCCGGGGTGAGCTGGGTTTCGCCCTTCGGCGTGACCTTGCCTACCAGCACGTCGCCGGCTTCCACCTCGGCACCGATGTAGACGATACCTGATTCGTCGAGCCGCGACAGCTGCGCTTCGGAGAGATTGGAGATGTCGCGGGTGATTTCCTCCGGCCCGAGCTTGGTATCGCGTGCCACGACCGAGAGCTCCTCGATGTGGATCGAGGTGAAGCGGTCGTCGGCTACGACGCGCTCGGAGATCAGGATCGAGTCCTCGAAGTTGTAGCCGTTCCACGGCATGAACGCGACCAGCAGATTCTGGCCGAGCGCAAGCTCGCCCATGTCGGTGGAGGCGCCATCTGCAATCACGTCCTCCTTCGCGATCACGTCACCCACCTTCACGAGCGGCCGCTGATTGATGTCGGTGTTCTGGTTGGAGCGCGTGTACTTGACCAGGTTGTAGATATCGACACCCACCTCGCCGGCCACCGTCTCTTCGTCGTGCACCCGCACCACGATGCGCCCCGCGTCGACATAGTCGACCACGCCGCCGCGGCGCGCCTGCACCGCAGTGCCCGAATCGACCGCCACGGTGCGCTCGATGCCGGTGCCGACCAGGGGCTTTTCCGGCCGCAGGCAGGGCACCGCCTGGCGCTGCATGTTCGAACCCATCAGCGCCCGGTTCGCATCGTCGTGCTCGAGGAACGGGATGAGCGAGGCGGCCACGGAGACGATCTGCGACGGCGCCACGTCCATGTACTGGACCCGGTCCGGGGCGGACAGCGCAAATTCGTTGTGGTGGCGGCAGGAAACCATTTCATCGACGAACGCACCCGTCTGGGTCAGCGCGGCGTTCGCCTGCGCGATGACGTACTTGCCTTCCTCGATCGCCGAGAGGAACTCGATCTCGTCGGTGACGAGCCCGTCCTGCACCTTGCGGTACGGCGTCTCGAGGAAGCCGTATTCGTTGGTGCGGGCGTAGAGCGCGAGCGAGTTGATGAGGCCGATGTTCGGACCTTCCGGCGTCTCGATCGGGCACACGCGGCCGTAGTGCGTGGGGTGCACGTCGCGCACCTCGAAGCCGGCGCGCTCCCGCGTCAGACCCCCCGGACCCAGCGCCGAGACGCGACGCTTGTGGGTGATCTCGGAGAGCGGGTTGGTCTGGTCCATGAACTGCGACAGCTGGGAGGAGCCAAAGAACTCCTTGATCGCCGCCGACACCGGCTTCGCGTTGATAAGATCGTGCGGCATCAGGTTTTCCGACTCCGCCTGCGACAGGCGTTCCCGCACCGCGCGCTCGACCCGCACCAGACCCGCCCGGAACTGGTTCTCCGCCAGCTCGCCCACGGAGCGCACGCGGCGATTGCCGAGGTGATCGATGTCGTCGATCTCGCCCCGCCCGTTGCGCAGCTCAACGAGGATCCTGATCACGGCCACGATGTCCTCTTTCGACAACGTGGCGGCACCGGTCAACTCCTCGCGACCCACGCGGCGGTTGAACTTCATCCGGCCGACCGCGGAGAGGTCGTAGCGCTCCTCGGAGAAGAACAGTCCCTGGAAGAGCTGCTTCACCGCCTCCTCGGTGGGCGGCTCGCCCGGCCGCATCATGCGGTAGATGGCGACCTGCGCCGCCATGTCGTCGGCGCTTTCGTCGATGCGCAGCGTCTGCGAAATGAAGGGGCCCTGGTCGAGGTCGTTGGTGTACAGCGTCTGGACCTCCGGCACACCCGATTCACGCAGCCGCTTGAGCACCTCGTCGGTGATCTCGTCATTGGCGCGGGCGATCATCTCGCCGCTGTCTTTGTCGATCACATGGCGCGCCAACACGCGGCCGAGGACGAAATCCGACGCCACCGCCACGCGCTTCAATCCGGCCTTCTCCATCTCGCGGATGTGCTTGACCGTGATGCGCTTGTCCTTGGGCACGATCACCTGACCGTTGGCGACGATATCGAAGCGCGCGATGTCCCCGCGCAGGCGTTCCGGCACGATCTCGAACTCCATCTCGCCGCGCGCGAAGTGGAAGGTGTCGAACACGAAGAACTCCTTCAGGATCGCCTCGGGCGTGTAGCCGATAGCCTTCAGCAGCGTGGTCACCGGCATCTTGCGCCGGCGGTCGACGCGGAAGTAGAGGTAGTCCTTGGGATCGAACTCGAAATCGAGCCACGATCCGCGATACGGAATCACGCGCGCCGAGAACAGGAGCTTGCCCGAGCTGTGGGTCTTGCCGCGGTCATGCTCGAAGAACACCCCGGGTGAGCGGTGGAGCTGCGACACGATGACGCGCTCGGTGCCGTTGATGATGAAGGATCCCGTGCTCGTCATGAGCGGGATTTCGCCCATGTAGACTTCCTGCTCCTTCACCTCCTTCACGGTCGGCTTGGACGCCTCCCGGTCCATGATGGTGAGCCGCACCCGCGCCCGCAGCGGCGAAGCGAAAGTAAGGCCGCGCTGCTGGCACTCCTTCACGTCGAACGGCGGCGTACCGAGGGCATAGCTCACGAAATCCAGACGTGCGTTCCCGGAGTGGCTCGAGATCGGGAAGATCGACGTGAACGCCGCCTGCAATCCGGCGTTCTTGCGCGTGTCCGGCGGCGTTTCCGCCTGCAGGAAAGCGCTGAACGAGTCGATCTGGGTTGCCAGCAGAAACGGCACCGGCAGGACGCTGGCACGTTTGGCGAAGCTCTTGCGGATGCGCTTTCTCTCGGTGAACGAGTACGTCATGAGGTTACTCCACAGCACTGGCACGAAGGGCAAAACTCGGAGACAGGCGCCGCAGCGTCACACCCCTGAGAGGGTATGACGCGCCAAAGATTCCGCATCGCGGCGGCAACGCGGGGGCCCGCGGCGTCAGGCGCCTGCACTTTTCGCAACACTGTCCCTAGAAGCGGAAAAAGGCTGGCGGTCGCCCGCCAGCCTGCAACGATGCCATGAGGCTTTACTTGATCTCGCAAGTGGCGCCGGCATCCGTGAGCTGTTTGGCGACGGCGTCGGCGTCGGCCTTCGACACGCCTTCCTTCACGGGCTTGGGCGCGCCGTCCACGAGATCCTTTGCTTCCTTGAGGCCAAGCCCGGTGATGGCACGTACCACCTTGATGGTGTTCACCTTGTTTTCGCCGGCGCCGGTGAGCACGACCGTGAACTCGGTCTGCTCCTCGGCCGCCGGCGCCGCGGCACCGGCCGCGGGTGCAGCCACGGCGACCGCGGCAGCAGCCGCGGAGACGCCGAATTTTTCTTCCATCTCCTTGATGAGCCCGGACAGCTCGAGCACGGTCATGTTGGCGATGGCGTCCAGAATGTCAGCTTTGGCAACAGCCATTTTCTACTCCTGATTCGAAAGTCGTGACGGGATCGGTAAGGAAAAGGGCACGGGCGACGCAGCTAAGATGCTTCTTTGGCATCTCGCACTGCGGCGAGAGTCCGAACCAGGCGCGAAGGCACCTCGTTCAGCGTCCGCACGAACTGCGCGACAGGCGCCTGCATGGTGCCCAGCAGCTTGGCGAGCAGCGCCTCGCGGCTCGGCAGCGTGGCGAGACTCGCCACATCCTTCGAGGACATGACGTAGTTCGCCATCGCGCCGCCCTTGATGGCGAGCTTCTCGTTGCCCTTGGCGAATTCATGCAGCACTTTCGCCAACGCCACGGGATCGCTCGACATGCCGTACGCGAGCGGACCCACCATCTGGTCGGCCAGCTCCGCAAACGGTGTATCGGCGACCGCGCGGCGCGCCAGCGTGTTCTTCACGACGCGGAAGTAGACTCCCGCGCCTCGTGCACGCTTACGCAGTTCGGTCATCTGACCCACTTCCAGACCGCGGTTCTCGGCCAGCACGATCGCCTGGGCGCGCGCCACTTCGGCGCTTACCTCGGCGACGACCGCCTTCTTGTCTTCAAGATTGAGACCCAAGGTCCACCCTCCAGTTAACGGGAATCCTCTTCCGCCGCACCCGCGGGCGCGATAGTCGAGGCTCCCGGTTCAACCACAGCGACCTCGAAGCCAGGAGTCATTCCAAGCCTGCACAGGGTTCGCCGTCTGCGCTGGGTACCGCTTCCGAACGTTCGACAGATCATGCGCTGCCGCTCGCTCAGGACAGTGATTAAGTCCGGCGCCAACCGCTCGCCGCACCCCAGCGGTCTTTGACAACCCCGACCCCGTACCAGCGGTCGGGCCCAAAGTTCAAACTCGCCACGCGCTTCTCGCACGCAGCCCCCTTCATTCCTCACGCTGTGAGCGTTGCCTGATCCACGCGCACGCCGGCGCCCATCGTGCTCGCCACGGAGATCTTCCGCACGTAAACGCCCTTCGAGCTCGCCGGTTTTGCCTTGTTCAGGGCATCGACCAACGCCACCAGATTCTCCCGCAGGGATTCGACCGGGAACGACGCCCGGCCGATGCTGCAATGGATGATGCCGCCCTTGTCCGTGCGGTATTGCACCTGGCCGGCCTTGGCATTCTTCACCGCCTGCACCACGTCCTGGGTCACGGTGCCCACTTTCGGATTGGGCATGAGACCGCGCGGACCGAGGATCTGACCAAGTCCGCCCACCACGCGCATGGCATCCGGCGATGCAATGACGACGTCGAACTCCATGAAGCCGCCCTTCACCTTCTCGGCGAGGTCTTCGAAGCCGACGATGTCGGCGCCGGCGGCAAGCGCGTCCTTGGCCTTGTCGCCCTGCGCGAACACCGCCACGCGCTTGGTCTTGCCGGTGCCCTTCGGCAGCACCACCGAGCCGCGCACCTGCTGGTCGGACTTCTTGGCGTCGACACCCAGGTTCACCGCCACATCGACGGACTCGTCGAATTTGGCAGTCGCATTGCGCTTGACGAGATCGAGTGCCTCCGCCAGCGGATAGGATTTCGCGCGCTCGACCGTTCCGCGCAGCAGCTTGTAACGCTTCGAATCATGTGCCATGTCACACGCCCTCCACTTCGATACCCATGCTGCGGGCGCTGCCGGCGATGGTGCGCACCGCGGCATCGAGATCGGCGGCGGTCAGGTCCGGCGTCTTGGTCCGGGCGATGTCCTCGACCTGACTGCGCGTGAGCTTGCCCACCTTGTCGAGGTGCGGCTTGGGGCTGCCCTTGTCGATCTTCGCCGCCTTCTTGATGAGCACCGACGCCGGCGGCGTCTTCATCACGAAGGTGAAGCTCTTGTCCTGGTAGGCCGTGATCACCACCGGCACCGGCAGACCCACTTCCATGCCTTGGGTCTGGGCATTGAAGGCCTTGCAGAACTCCATGATGTTGAGGCCGCGCTGACCCAGTGCGGGCCCGATGGGCGGACTCGGATTCGCCTTGCCCGCCGGAACCTGAAGCTTGATGAAGCCGACGATTTTCTTTGCCACGCTCTATGCTCCTTCAGCGGGTGCAAGCGGATGCGTCCTGCATCCTCCCCGTCCTTTCGGCAGCGTCACCGCTGCCACACCGGGGTCAGGCCTTCTCGACCTGACCGAAATCGAGCTCGACCGGGGTCGAGCGCCCGAAGATCGTCACTGACACCCGTATCTTGCTCTTGTCGTAGTTCACGTCCTCGACCGAGCCGTGAAAATCGGTGAATGGGCCTTCCTTGACCCGGACCACTTCGCCCACCTCGAACAGCACCTTCGGCTTCGGCTTCTCCACCCCCTCCTGGATCTGGTTCAGGATGTTCTGCACTTCCTTCGCCGAGATCGGGGTCGGCTTGGTCGCAGTGCCGCCGACGAACCCCGTCACCTTGGGGGTGTTCTTGACCAGGTGCCAGCTGTCGTCGGTCATCTCCATTTCGACCAGCACGTAACCCGGGAAGAACTTGCGCTCACTGATGGATTTCTGGCCGCCCTTCATTTCCACCACTTCCTCGACCGGCACCAGAATCTGACCGAACTGCTCCTGCATGCCAGCGCGCTGGATGCGCTCGAGCAGGGTTCGTTGCACGCTCTTCTCGAAGCCGGAATAGGCGTGCACCACGTACCATCGCTTGCTCATCAGTCGCGACCCATGATCAGTTTCACCAGCCACAAGAGCGTTGCATCCACGAGCCACAGGAAAAGCGCCATCAAGAGGATGAACAGGAACACGAGCCCCGTCGTCTGCAAGGTTTCCTTGCGCGTCGGCCACACGACCTTCTTGGTCTCGGCGACCGACTCCTGCGCGAAGGCGAAGAGCTGCTTGCCGGGAGCCGACGTCCATGCCACGCCGGACGCCGCGATCAGTCCGACCACGACCGAGCCCGCGCGCACGATGGTGGCACTGTCCTTCAGGTAGTAGTAGCCGACGAGTCCAGCCACTACCAGCAGTGCCGCACACGTGAGCTTGATTTTGTCAGCCATGATGGGCGTAAGGGGCAGGCCAAGAGGGTCTCGAACCCCCAACCTTCGGTTTTGGAGACCGACGCTCTACCAATTGAGCTATTGGCCTGTTGACCAGGAGAAGGCGGGAACTCAGACGGCAATAGGGCGCAATTCGCCCCCGTGCCCGCCGCGAGTACGGCCGCCCTCGCGTCTCTATTACTCGATCACTTTGGCGACGACGCCGGCGCCGACGGTGCGTCCGCCCTCGCGGATGGCAAAGCGCAGCCCCTCTT
>JBDHRV010000084.1:0-15682 GCA_039807745.1 Burkholderiales bacterium | reverse complement strand
AAGAGGGGCTGCGCTTTGCCATCCGCGAGGGCGGACGCACCGTCGGCGCCGGCGTCGTCGCCAAAGTGATCGAGTAAAAAATGGCCGCGTTGCAGAAACAGAAAATCCGTATTCGCCTGAAGGCGTTCGACTATCGTCTCATCGATCAGTCGGCGCTCGAGATCGTGGAGACGGCGAAGCGCACCGGCGCTGTCGTGAAGGGGCCGGTGCCGCTGCCTACGCGCATCGAGCGTTTCGACGTGCTGCGCTCGCCCCACGTCAACAAGACGTCGCGCGATCAGTTCGAGATCCGCACGCACCTGCGCTTGATGGACATCATCGATCCCACCGACAAGACCGTGGATGCGCTGATGAAGCTCGACCTGCCCGCGGGCGTGGACGTGGAGATCAAGCTGTAGGTGAGGAGTGAGGGGAAGGAGCAAGTGGATTTGCCTCCCGCCTTTCCCCTCCCGCCTTCCCGCTTTTAATCCGCCGGCCAATTGCAGCCGGCCCCTTTGACGAGGGCAAGAAGATGAGTCTAGGTTTGGTTGGCCGCAAGGTCGGCATGACGCGCATCTTTACCGACGACGGTGATTCCGTCCCGGTGACGGTGCTCGACGTGTCCGACAACCGCATCACGCAGGTCAAGACCCCCGAACGCGACGGCTATGCCGCGGTGCAGGTCACCTACGGCAAGCGTCGCGCAAGCCGGGTCAGCAAGCCCGCACAGGGCCACTTCGCCAAGGCCGGCACGGAAGCCGGCATCGGTTTGAAGGAGTTCCGCATCAGCGACGCCGACCTCGCGGGATTCCAGCCCGGCGGCGTGGTGTCCGTCGAGATCTTCAAGGTCGGGCAGAAGGTTGATGTCACCGGCACCTCGAAGGGCAAGGGCTTCGCGGGTGCCATCAAGCGCCACAACTTCGGATCCAACCGGGCGAGCCACGGCAACTCGGTGTCGCACAACAAGCCCGGTTCGATCGGGCAGAACCAGGATCCGGGGCGCGTGTTTCCGGGCAAGCGCATGGCCGGCCACCTGGGCGACGTGCGGTGCACCGTCTCCAGTCTCGAGGTGATCCGCGTCGATGCCGAGCGCCAGCTGTTGCTGGTGCGCGGCGCCATTCCCGGCGCGGCGGGCGGCAGCGTCGTGGTGCGTCCGGCTGCGAAGGGAGGTGCGTGATGGATCTCAAGCTGATCGACGATAGCGGGCAGGCGACCTCCAGCGTGTCCGCGTCGGACGTCACCTTCGGGCGCGAGTACAACGAAGCGCTGGTGCACCAGATCGTGACCGCATTCCTCGCCAACGCCCGCCAGGGCACGCGCGCGCAGAAAGGCCGCAGCGACGTCGCGAAGTCGACGCGCAAGCCGTGGCGGCAGAAGGGCACCGGGCGGGCGCGCGCCGGCATGGCCTCGAGCCCGCTGTGGCGCGGTGGCGGCAAGATCTTCCCGGCCAGCCCGGACGAGAACTTCAGCCACAAGGTCAACCGCAAGATGTACCGCGCCGGCGTCTCCTCGATCCTGTCGCAGCTCGCGCGCGACGGTCGGCTGGCGGTGGTCGAGCAGTTCGGGGTCGATGCGCCGAAGACCAAGCTGCTCTCGCAGAAGGTGAAGGGGATGGGTTTCGACTCCGTGCTCATCATCACCGATGCGCCGGATGACAACCTCTATCTGTCGGCGCGCAATCTGCCGCACGTGCTGGTGCTGAAACCCGCCGAGGCCGATCCCGTGAGCCTCATGCGCTTCGGCCACGTGCTCATGACGCGCGGCGCCGTGGCGAAGTTCGAGGAGATGCTGGGATGAACGCACAAGCTCAGAAGACGTCCGCAGCCGTTCCCGAGCGCCTGATGCTCGTGCTCCTCGCCCCGGTCGTGTCCGAGAAGAGCACCTTCGTGGGCGAGAAGGCGAATCAGGTCGTCTTCAAGGTGGCCCGCGATGCCACGAAGCCCGAAATCAAGGCCGCGGTCGAGCACCTGTTCAAGGTGCAGGTGAAATCGGTGCAGGTGGCGAACGTGAGAGGACGGGAGAAGCGGTTCGGCCGTTTCATGGGTCGCCGCAACCACTGGAAGAAGGCCTATGTCGCGCTAGCGGCCGGGCAGGAGATCAGCTTCGCCGCCGGGGAGATGAAATAATGCCACTCGTCAAGATGAAACCCACCTCGGCCGGCCGCCGCGCGGTCGTGCGGGTGGTGACACCGGGGCTCCACAAGGGGCGTCCCGAAGCGAAGCTCGTCGAGAAGCAGTCGCGCAAGGCAGGCCGCAACAGCTACGGCCACATCACGACGCGCCATCAGGGCGGCGGCCACAAGCAGCACTACCGCTTCATCGACTTCCGCCGCAACAAGGACGGAATTCCGGCCAAGGTCGAGCGCATCGAGTACGACCCCAACCGCAGCGCGCACATCGCCTTGCTCTGTTATGCCGACGGCGAACGCCGTTACGTGATCGCGGCCAAGGGCGTCGTGGTGGGCGCGCAGCTCATGAGCGGCGTCGACGCCCCGATCAAGCCGGGTAACACGCTGCCGCTGCGCAATATCCCGGTCGGCTCGACCGTCCACTGCATCGAGATGACGCCCGGCAAGGGCGCGCAGCTCGCGCGCTCGGCCGGCACGTCGGTGCAACTGCTCGCCCGCGAAGGCAGCTATGCGCAGTTGCGCCTGCGCTCCGGCGAGATTCGCAGGGTGCATGTCGATTGCCGTGCGACCGTCGGCGAGGTCGGCAACGAGGAGCACTCGCTCGAGTCGATCGGCAAGGCGGGGGCGAAGCGCTGGCGCGGTATCCGCCCGACGGTGCGCGGGGTGGCGATGAACCCGATCGATCACCCGCACGGCGGCGGCGAAGGCAAGACCGCGGCCGGCCGCGACCCGGTGAGCCCGTGGGGCACGCCCACGAAGGGCTATCGCACCCGCAAAAACAAGCGTACGCGCGGCATGATCGTGCGGCGACGCGCGAAGTAGAGGGCTTAAGACATGGCACGTTCGATCAAGAAGGGCCCGTTCGTGGATCTGCACCTCGTCAAGAAGGTGGAGACCGCGCGTGCGACCAACGACAAGCGCCCGATCAAGACCTGGTCGCGCCGCTCGACCGTCCTGCCTGATTTCGTCGGGCTCACGATCGCGGTCCACAACGGCAAGCAGCACATCCCCGTGTTCGTGACCGAGAACATGGTCGGCCACAAGCTCGGCGAGTTTTCGCATACCCGCACCTTCAAGGGCCACTCCGGCGACAAGAAGGCCGCGGCGGCGAAGCGGTAACGGGGGCAACGATGGAAACCAGAGCAGTATTGCGTGGCGTCCGGCTCTCCGCCCAGAAGGCGCGGCTGGTCGCCGATCAGATCCGGGGACTGCCCGTGGACAAGGCGTTGAACGTGCTCGCCTTCAGTCCGAAGCACAGCGCCGCCATCATCAAGAAGGTGCTGGAATCGGCCATCGCGAATGCCGAGCACAACGAGGGCGCAGACATCGACGAGCTCAAGGTGGCGACGATCCACGTCGAGCGCGGCACCTTCCTGCGGCGCTTCATGCCGCGCGCGAAGGGTCGCGCCAACCGGATCATGAAGCCGACCTGCCACATCTTTCTCACCGTAGGCGACAAGAGGTAGCCATGGGACAGAAAATCCACCCGACCGGATTCCGGCTCGGCGTCAAGCACGACTGGAACTCGCGCTGGTACGCGAACAAGAAGAACTTCCCGTCGATGCTGATCGAGGACATCCGGGTGCGGGAGTTTCTCCGGAAGAAGCTCGGCAACGCGGCGGTCGGCAAGGTGGTGATCGAGCGGCCGGCCAAGAACGCGCGCATCACGGTGTTCAGCGCCCGTCCCGGGGTGGTCATCGGCAAGAAGGGCGAGGACATCGAAAACCTGCGCCACCATTTGCAGCGCATGATGGGTGTGCCGGTGCACGTCAACATCGAGGAGATCCGCAAGCCCGAGCTCGACGCGCAGCTGATCGCGGACTCGATCGCCGCGCAGCTCGAAAAGCGCATCATGTTCCGCCGCGCGATGAAGCGCGCGATGCAAAATGCCATGCGCCTGGGCGCACAGGGCATCAAGATCATGAGCGCGGGCCGGTTGAACGGCGCCGAGATCGCGCGCACCGAGTGGTACCGCGAAGGCCGCGTGCCGCTGCACACCCTGCGCGCCGACATCGACTACGGCGTGTCGGAGGCGAAGACGACCTACGGTGTCATCGGCATCAAGGTGTGGGTGTTCAAGGGCGAGGTGATGGCGCATGGCGAGCAGCCCGCGGCGCCGGCCGCCGAACCGGAGCGCAAGGCGCGCCCGGGCGATGGCGAACGCCGGTCGAGGAAACCAGGAGTGAAGCATGCTGCAGCCAGCTAGACAGAAGTACCGCAAGCAGCAGAAGGGTCGCAACACCGGCGTTGCCACCCGCGGTGCAAAGGTGAGCTTCGGCGAGTTCGGGCTGAAGGCGGTCGGCCGGGGACGGCTCACGGCGCGTCAGATCGAGGCCGCGCGGCGGGCGATGACGCGCCACATCAAGCGCGGCGGTCGCATCTGGATCCGCATCTTCCCCGACAAGCCGATCTCCCGCAAACCGGCCGAAGTGCGTATGGGTAACGGCAAGGGCAACCCGGAGTACTTCGTGGCCGAGATTCAGCCAGGCAAGGTGCTGTATGAAATGGACGGTGTGGACGAGGCGTCGGCGCGCGAGGCATTTCGGCTCGCCGCCGCGAAGCTGCCGATTTCGACCACTTTCGTGACCAGGCAGGTGGGGTGAGCGATGAACGCCGCGGAGATGAGATCGAAGTCGCAGGGGGAACTCAGGCAGGAGCTGATGGAACTCCTGAAGGCGCAGTTCAGCCTGCGCATGCAGCACGCCACACAGCAGCTCTCCAACCCGAGCCAGCTGCGCAAGGTGCGGCGCGACATCGCGCGGGTGCGCACCGTTATGACCGAGAAGGCAAAGCAGGCATGAGCGAGAACACGGTAGCGCGGGCGCTCTTCGGGCGCGTGGTGAGCGACAAGATGGACAAGACCGTCACGGTGCTGGTGGAGCGGAAGGTAAAGCATCCGGTCTACGGCAAGGTCATGACGCGCTCGAAGAAGTACCACGCCCACGACGAGCAGAACGAGTTTCACGAGGGTGACATGGTCGAGATCGTGGAGTGTCGCCCCCTCTCGAAGACCAAGGCGTGGCGCGTGTCGCGGCTGCTGGAGAAGTCGCGCGGCGTGTAGGCGTCGCGTGTAGGTGTCGCCTGCAGGTGCGGGCGGCACTTGCTCCTCGAAGCGTACTTCACTACAATGCGCGGTTTTCCGAAGGCCGCTACCCCATGTCGGGGGCGGTCAATCACCCCGGGCGGGTTCCAAGACTGACCGTCTGCAAACCGGGCTCCCGCAGCCCGCGACGGATCAAGTTGGAAAAGGCGAAAAAGCCATGATTCAGATGCAGAGTGTGCTCGACGTTGCCGACAACACCGGCGCGCGGTCCGTCATGTGCATCAAGGTGCTGGGCGGCTCCAAGCGACGCTACGCCAGCATCGGTGATGTGATCAAGGTCACGGTGAAGGACGCGGCGCCGCGCGGGCGCGTGAAGAAGGGCGAGATCTACAGCGCTGTGGTCGTGCGCACGGCGAAGGGCGTGCGCCGCCCCGACGGTTCGCTCATCCGCTTCGACAACAACGCGGCCGTGCTCCTCAACAACAAGCTCGAGCCGATCGGCACGCGCATCTTCGGTCCGGTGACGCGCGAACTGCGCACCGAGCGCTTCATGAAGATCGTTTCGCTCGCGCCGGAAGTGCTTTGACGAGGCTCCCATGCGAAAGATCAGGAAAGGCGACAGCGTGATCGTCATCGCCGGCAAGGACAAAGGCAAGCGCGGCACCGTGCTGCGCGTGGTGGATGCCGAGCACGTGCTGGTGGAGGGTGCGAACCGCGCGAAGAAGCATCAGCGCGGCAATCCCATGAAAGGCACGACCGGTGGCATTGTCGACAAGGAGATGCCGCTGCACGTGTCGAACGTGGCGATCTTCAATCCGGCCACTCAGAAGGCCGACCGGGTCGGCTTCCGCATGCTCGAGGACAAGCGCAAGGTGCGGTTTTTCAAGTCGAACGGCGAACTCGTCGAGGCGTAAGCGATGGCCCGTCTGCATGCCCACTACCGCGAGCACGTGGTGCCGGATCTGATGAAGCGGTTCGGCTACAACTCCTTGTTGGAGGTCCCGCGCATCCAGAAGATCACGCTCAACATGGGCGTCGGCGAAGCGGTGGCCGACAAGAAGGTGATGGAGAGCGCGGTCGGCGACATGGAGAAGATCGCCGGGCAGAAGCCGGTCGTCACCAAGGCTCGGAAGTCGATCGCGAATTTCAAGATCCGTGCAGGCTACCCGATCGGGTGCATGGTGACGCTGCGCGGAGCGCGCATGTACGAGTTCCTCGACCGTCTCGTGAGTATCGCGATTCCGCGCATCCGCGACTTCCGCGGCATGTCGGCGCGCGCCTTCGACGGCCGCGGCAACTACAACTTGGGGGTGAAGGAGCAGATCATCTTCCCCGAGATCGAGTACGACAAGATCGACGCCCTGCGCGGCATGAACATCACCATCACCACCACCGCGAAGAGCGACGAAGAGGCGAAAGCGCTGCTCGGCGCGTTCAAATTCCCGTTCCGGAACTAGGATCCATGGCCAAGCTGTCGCTGGTTAATCGTGAGAACAAGCGCCGCAAGGCGGTTGCGAAATTTGCCACCCGGCGCGCCGAGTTGCTCGTCATCGTGCGCGACGCGAAGGCGTCGGACGAGGACAAGGACGTCGCCCGCGCGAAGCTGCAGGCGCTGCCCCGCAACGCCAGCCCGGTGCGCCTGCGCAACCGCTGCGCACTGACCGGGCGTCCGCGCGGCGTCTATCGCAAGTTCGGCCTCGGGCGCAACAAACTGCGGGACATCGCCATGCGCGGTGAAATTCCCGGCATGATCAAGGCGAGCTGGTAGGAGGCCTGAGGATGAGCATGAACGATCCGATCGCCGACATGCTGACGCGCATCCGCAATGCCCAGGGTGCGGAGAAAGTCTCGGTGTCGATGCCCTCTTCGAAGCTCAAGGTGTCGATTGCGCAGGTGCTGAAAGACGAGGGATACATCGAGGATTTCGCCATCCGTGGCGAGACCGGCAAGCCGCAGCTCGACATCGGACTCAAGTATTACGCCGGCCACCCGGTGATCGAGAAGATCGAGCGTGTGAGCCGCCCGGGGCTGCGCATCTACAAGGGCTCGAGCGACATCCCGCGAGTCATGAACGGACTCGGCATCGCGATCGTCTCCACCTCGCGCGGCGTCATGACCGACCGCAAGGCGCGCGCGTCCGGTGTCGGGGGCGAAGTCCTCTGCATCGTTGCGTGACCCCCGCCATCCGGAGAGCCGAACCATGTCTCGCGTAGCAAAGATTCCGGTCACGTTGCCCGCCGGTGTCGAGGTGACCGTGACCGAAGCACAGATACTCGTGAAGGGGCCGCTCGGCACCCTGACCCAGCCGCTCTCGGGTTCGGTCGTGCTGGAGCGCGAAGGTGACCAGATACAG
Source organism: Burkholderiales bacterium (assembly GCA_039807745.1). Classification (GTDB taxonomy): domain Bacteria; phylum Pseudomonadota; class Gammaproteobacteria; order Burkholderiales; family JAEUMW01; genus JAEUMW01. The sequence continues at coordinate 8,179 of JBDHRV010000084.1, read as the reverse complement.
GTCAAGGCCGCGGACGCCTCGCAGCAGTCGGGCGCCATGTCGGGGACCGTGCGCGCGCTGCTCGCCAACATGGTGCAAGGCGTCACCAAGGGCTTCGAACGCAAGCTGCAGCTGGTCGGCGTCGGTTATCGCGCACAGGCTGCCGGCGACACGCTGAATCTGACGCTCGGGTTCTCGCATCCTGTCGCCCACAAGATGCCGAAGGGCATCAAGGTGGAAACGCCGAGCCAGACCGACGTGCTGGTGAAAGGCATCGACAAGCAGTTGGTCGGCCAGGTGGCGGCCGAGATTCGCGCCTACCGCAAGCCAGAGCCGTACAAGGGTAAGGGCGTGCGTTACTCGGACGAGGTCGTGGTCCTGAAAGAGACCAAGAAGAAGTAAGAGACGATGAGCGAGAAGAACGAATCGCGGCTGCGCCGTGCGCGCCGCACCCGGGCCAAGATTTCACAGCTGAAGCAGTTGCGCTTGAGCGTGCATCGGAGCAACAGCCACATCTACGCGCAGGTGATCAGCGCCGAAGGCGATCGCGTGCTCGCGAGCGCGTCGACGCTCGAACCCGAAGTGCGCCAGTCGCTCAAGTCGGGCGGTAATGCAGCGGCGGCGGCGGTGGTCGGCAAGCGCATCGCGGAGAAGGCGCGCGGCCTCGGCATCGAGCAGGTGGCGTTCGACCGCTCCGGCTACCGTTACCACGGCCGCGTGAAGGCGCTCGCCGAAGCCGCCCGCGAAGCCGGGCTCAAGTTCTAGTCGGAGTCCACGATGGCGAGAATGCAACCCAAGATGCAGTCGGGCGAGGACCGCGGCGACGGTCTGAAGGAGAAGATGATCTCCGTGAACCGCGTCACGAAGGTCGTGAAGGGCGGTCGCATCCTCGGCTTCGCAGCGCTCACGGTGGTGGGCGACGGCGATGGTGGCGTCGGCATGGGCAAGGGCAAGGCGCGCGAGGTGCCGGTGGCGGTGCAGAAGGCGCTCGACGAGGCGCGCCGCAAGCTCTTCAAGGTGAGCCTCAAGAGCGGCACGCTGCATCACGCGGTGATCGGCAAGCACGGTGCCAGCACGGTCTACATCCAGCCTGCCTCGGAGGGGACCGGCATCATCGCCGGCGGCGCAATGCGCGCGGTGTTCGAGGTCATGGGTGTCACCAACGTGCTGGCCAAGTGCTTCGGCTCGACCAATCCCTACAACGTCGTGCGTGCCACGTTGAACGGCCTCGCCGAGATGAACACGCCGTCGGAGATTGCCGCCAAGCGCGGCAAGACGGTGGAAGAAATTACGGGGTAATGTCGATGACCCAATCTGACAAGAAGCTCAAGGTCACGCTGGTGAAAAGCACGATCGGCACGCTCGCGTCCCATCGCGCCTGCGTGCGCGGCCTGGGTCTGAGACGGCTGCGGCAGAGCGTCGAAGTCGTGGACACGCCCGCCGTGCGCGGCATGATCCGGAAGGTGAGTTACCTGGTGAAGTGCGAGGGCTGAGATGCGATTGAACACGCTCAAACCCGCTGCCGGAGCCAAGCGCCCCCGCCGTCGCGTTGGCCGCGGCATCGGCAGCGGACTCGGCAAGACCGCGGGCCGCGGCCACAAGGGCCAGAAGGCGCGCTCCGGCGGCTTTCACAAGGTCGGCTTCGAGGGCGGGCAGATGCCGCTGCAGCGCCGGTTGCCGAAGCGCGGCTTCACGCCTCCCGGCGCGGGCGAGACCGAGGAAGTGCGGCTGGTCGCGCTCGGCACCATCGCGGCCGACGTGATCGACCTGGCGGTGCTGAGGGAAGCCGGTTTGGTGAGTGCGGCGGCGCGCTCGGCGAAGGTCATCCTGAAGGGCAAGGTGGAGCGTGCGCTCAAGCTCAAGGGCGTGCTCGTGACCAAGGGTGCGCGCACCGCGATCGAAGCGGCAGGCGGCAGCATCGAGGCCTGAGGGACAAACTCACGTGGCCTCCACGACTTCCGCCCTGGGTCTGTCCGGGCGCTTCGGCGATCTGCGCAGGCGGCTGCTGTTCCTGCTCGGTGCGCTGATCGTCTACCGCATCGGCGCCCACATCCCGGTGCCAGGCATCGACCCGGTGGTGCTGGAAGAGCTCTTCCGGACGCAGCGCGGCGGCATCCTCGACATGTTCAACATGTTCTCGGGCGGCGCGCTCTCCCGCTTCACGATTTTCGCCCTCGGCATCATGCCGTACATCTCCGCCTCCATCATCATGCAGCTCATGACGGTGGTGGTCCCGACGCTCGAGGCGCTGAAGAAGGAAGGCGAGGCGGGGCGCCGCAAGATCACGCAGTACACGCGTTACGGCACAGTCGTGCTCGCCACGTTTCAGGCGGTGGGCATTTCCGTCGCGCTCGAGGGACAGGCGGGACTGGTGCTCGATCCCGGTCTCATGTTCCGTTTCAACACGGTCATCACGCTCGTTACCGGCACCATGTTCCTCATGTGGCTGGGTGAGCAGATCACGGAGCGGGGCCTGGGCAACGGCATCTCGATCATCATTTTCGCGGGCATCGCGGCGGGCCTGCCGCAAGCCATCGGAGGCACCCTGGAGCTTGCCCGCACCGGCGCGTTCTCGATCCCGTTCGTGCTGCTGCTGTTCGCCGCCGCGATCCTGGTCACCGCTTTCGTGGTGTTCGTCGAACGCGGCCAGCGCAAGATCCTGGTGAACTATGCGAAGCGGCAGGTCGGCAAGCGCATCTACGGCGGGCAGACGTCCTTCCTGCCGCTCAAGCTCAACATGGCGGGCGTCATCCCGCCGATCTTCGCGTCCAGCATCATCCTGTTCCCTGCAACGATCGCCGGCATGTTCGGTCAGAGCGAGCAGACCAACTGGCTGCGGGACCTCGCGGCGACGCTGCACCCTGGTCAGCCGGTGTACGTTCTGCTCTACGGTGCCGCCATCGTCTTCTTCTGCTTCTTCTATACGGCGCTCGTCTTCAATCCGAAGGAGACGGCGGACAACCTGAAGAAGAGCGGCGCCTTCGTGCCCGGCATCCGGCCCGGCGACCAGACGGCAAAGTACGTCGAGAAGATCCTGACGCGTCTCACGCTCGCCGGCGCGGCCTACGTCACGCTCGTCTGCCTGCTGCCGGAGTTTCTGATCGTGAAATGGAACGTTCCGTTCTACTTCGGGGGCACCAGTCTCTTGATCGTGGTGGTGGTGACGATGGATTTCTGGGCGCAGGTGCAGGCGTACATGATTTCGCACCAGTACGAGCCACTCTTGAAGAAGTCGCCCATCAAGGGCGGTGGTCTTCCACGTCCTCGATAGGATCGCATGTCGAAGGAAGAGACGATCCAGATGCAGGGTGAGGTGGTGGAGACCCTGCCCAACGCAACGTTCCGCGTCAAGCTCGAAAACGGTCACATCGTCCTCGGGCATATCTCCGGCAAGATGCGCATGCATTACATCCGCATCCTGCCGGGCGACAAGGTGACGGTGGAATTGACTCCCTACGATCTGTCCCGGGCGCGCATCGTATTCCGGGCCAAGTAGGGCGCAACATCCAGAGCAGGCTTCGGTTGCACTCCCCGGGGAGTGCAGCCGCGATAGGAGAGGGACATGAGAGTTCAGGCATCGGTCAAGAAGATCTGTCGCAAGTGCAAGATCATCCGGCGCAAGCGGGTGGTGCGCGTGATCTGCTCCGACCCGCGTCACAAGCAGCGGCAGGGTTGAACGAAGCGACCAGGCTGCATATAATTACCGGTTTTCTTTCGCGGAGCATCCATGGCCCGGATTGCCGGGGTAAACATCCCCAATCATCAGCACGCCGAGATTGCGCTGACCGCGATCTACGGCATCGGCCGCGCACGCGCGCGGGCGATCTGCACCGCCGCGGGCGTAGAGGTGAACGCCAAGGTCAAGGAGCTATCGGAGCAGCAGATGGACCGGCTGCGCGAGCAGGTCGGCAAGTTCACGGTCGAGGGCGATCTGCGCCGCGAGACCACGATGAACATCAAGCGGCTCATGGATCTCGGCTGCTACCGAGGCTTGCGCCACCGCCGCGGGCTGCCGGTTCGCGGGCAGCGTACGCGCACCAACGCGCGCACCCGCAAGGGTCCGCGCAAGGCGATCGGCGCCGGTCGCGCCGCCGGGAAGTGAGGACGATCCAGCATGGCTAAGGCAAGCACCCGGGTGCGAAAGAAGGTCAAGAAGAACGTGGCGGAGGGTATCGCCCACGTTCACGCATCCTTCAACAACACCATCGTGACCATCACGGACCGGCAGGGCAATGCGCTCTCGTGGGCGACCTCCGGCTCCGCTGGGTTCAAGGGGTCGCGCAAGAGCACGCCGTTCTCCGCACAGGTCGCCGCGGAGCAGGCGGGTCGAGCGGCGCAGGAGTGCGGCGTGAAGAACCTCGAGGTCCGCATCAAGGGTCCGGGACCCGGCCGCGAGTCGGCCGTGCGCGCCCTGAACGCCTGCGGTTTCAAGATCACCAGCATCTCGGACGTGACGCCAGTGCCGCACAACGGCTGCCGGCCGCCGAAGAAGCGCCGCATCTAGGAGTATTTCGCCCATGGCCCGCTATACGGACGCCAAGTGTCGTCTTTGCCGCCGCGAGGGAGAGAAGCTCTTCCTGAAGGGTGAGAAGTGCTACACCGACAAGTGCGCGATCGAGCGCCGCAGCTACGCGCCCGGGCAGCACGGGCAGAAGAACCTGCGCAAGTCGGACTATGCGAACCAGTTGCGCGAGAAGCAGAAGGTGCGGCGCATCTATGGCGTGCTCGAGCGCCAGTTCCGGGGCGCGTACCAGGAGGCCGACCGGCGTCGCGGCATCACCGGCGAGAACCTGCTGCAGGTGCTGGAGAGCAGGCTCGACACGGTGTGCTACCGCATGGGCTTCGGTGCGTCGCGCTCGGAGGCGCGGCAGATCGTTCGCCACAATGGCATCGTCGTCAACGGCCGGCGGGTGAACATCCCGTCCTATCGGGTTCGCCCCGGCGACGTCGTCGAAGTGGCCGAGAAGGCGAAAGCGCAGCTGCGGGTCAAGGGCGCCGCCGAAGCGGCGGAGGGCCGCGGCTTTCCGGATTGGATCGAGGTCGACGTGAAGGGCCTCAGGGGCACCTTCAAGGCCTTGCCGCAGCGCTCCGAGCTGCCACCCACCATCAATGAAAGCTTGGTCATCGAGCTCTACTCCAAGTAATCATTGCCAGGACCACAGTCTATGCAAAGCACCGGATTCTTGAAGCCGCGGATCGTCGACGTCCAGAACATCTCGCCACTGCACGCGAAGGTCACGATGGAGCCCTTCGAGCGCGGTTACGGCCACACGCTCGGGAACGCGCTGCGCCGTGTGCTGCTTTCGTCGATGCCGGGTTACGCGCCCACCGAGGTGAAGATCTCGGGCGTGCTGCACGAGTACTCGACGCTCGACGGCGTGCAGGAAGACGTGGTGGACATCCTGCTCAATCTGAAGGGGGTGGTCCTCAAGCTGCACAACCGCGAGGATGCGCTGCTTTCCCTCAGGAAGGAGGGAGAGGGAGTCGTCACCGCCGGTGACATCGAGGTGTCGCACGACGTCGAGATCATCAATCCGGATCACGTCGTCGCTCATCTTGCAGCCGGCGGCAAGATCGACATGCAGCTCAAGGTCGAGCACGGCCGTGGCTACGTGCCTGCCACCTCGCGCATCACCGACAAGGATTCGCGCTCGATCGGCAGCATCATGCTGGATGCTTCCTTCAGCCCGGTGCGCCGCGTGAGCTATGCGGTGGAGTCGGCGCGCGTCGAGCAGCGCACCGACCTCGACAAGCTGGTGATCGACATCGAGACCAACGGCAGCGTGGAACCGGAGGAGGCGATCCGCTTCGCGGCGCGCATCCTGGTCGACCAGTTGCAGCTCTTCGCGGACATCCGCCCCACTCCCGCCGCGATCGAGGCGCCCAGGGCGCCACAGGTCGATCCGATCCTGCTGCGTCCGGTGGACGACCTCGAGCTCACGGTGCGCTCGGCCAATTGCCTCAAGGCCGAGAACATCTACTACATCGGCGATCTCATCCAGCGTACCGAGACCGAGCTGCTGAAGACCCCCAATCTCGGGCGCAAGTCGCTCAACGAGATCAAGGAAGTTCTGGCCTCGCGCGGTCTCACCCTCGGGATGAAGCTCGAGAACTGGCCGCCTGCAGGGCTCGAGAAGCCATAAGGCCGGGCCAGGAAAAACGGAGTAACCACCATGCGCCACCGCCTCGGTCTACGCAAGCTCAACCGCACCAGCAGTCATCGCCTCGCGATGTTCCGCAACATGACCAACTCGCTGCTCCGGCACGAGGTCATCAGGACCACGCTGCCCAAGGCCAAGGAGCTGCGGCGCGTGGTGGAGCCCATGATCACGCTCGGCAAGACGGCGACACTCGCGAATCGTCGCCTCGCCTTCAACCGGCTGCGCGACCGGCAGATGGTAGTGAAGCTGTTCGACGAGCTCGGACCGCGCTATGCCAAGCGCAATGGCGGCTATCTGCGCATCCTGAAGTTCGGCTTTCGCCAGGGTGACAATGCGCCCATGGCACTGGTGGAGCTGATGGACCGGCCGCAGGAGGCCGCTGCCCCGACCGAGGCGAACGCCTGACGGCTCGCCGGTCGGCAGATCAAGAAAGGCCGGGACTGTCCCGGCCTTTTTCGTTGACGAGGTCCATGCGGCACGCTACGCTCATCCGCACCGGGCTCCGGGTCGAGGCCTGCCGTGCGGGTCTCGAGGCCCTCTATCCGCTGGCATGCAGGCTGTGCCCGGAAGGCTTCCCTGCCGAGGAGACGAAGGAGCTCGATGTGCTGGGCGAGCACGTCAGCCTCGCCTTCGCCGGCGCCTTGCGGCGCGAAGTGTCCGCGCAGACCGGCATGCCGCTCGAATGGCTGAGCCTGGACCGCTTCACCCTGCACGGCTGCGGTCCGGTGAGTCTGCACGACGATCGGCACAACTACCCCGGGGTCTACTTCGTGATCGTCGTCGTCCACGGCGGAGCGCTTGGCGTGGTCGACGCCCGCTCTCGCGCGCATCGCCATGCAACGGGCGAGATCCTGCTCCTCGACCCGCACAAGAAGCACGCGCTCGTCCCGGAGGGGCTCACCGCCCGCGAGCACCCCTACGAGCGCACGCACAGCCCGGTGCGGCGCGACGAGGATCGGTTCATGTTCGCAGGCTTCGACGTCCGGCGGCCGCTCCTGCGCGAGAGGTTCCGGGCGCACGCAGAGAGGGCGAGGCCGGCCGTAGACGATGGCTATCATCCTCTTTAGCGACTTCGGGTCGAGCGATCTCTACGTCGGCCAGGTGGAAGCAGTGCTGGACCGCTACGCGCCCGCCGTACGCGTGATTCACCTCCTGAACGATGCGCCGTCGTTCGATATCGAGGCAAGCGCGCACCTGCTCTCAGCGCTCGCGCACAGGGTTCCCAAGGGCCACATCTTCATGGGCGTGGTCGACCCCGGCGTCGGCACCGAGCGCGGTGCGGTGGTCGTGCGCGCGGACGGGCGCTGGTTCGTCGGTCCGGACAACGGTCTGTTCTCCGTAATCGCGGGGCGCGCCGCCGCCCGCCAATTCTGGCAGATCAAGGTCGAGCACGAGCACATTGCGCCGTCCTTTCACGGGCGCGACGTCTTCGCTCCGATGGCGGCAGCCGTCGCGACCGAGGATTTTCCCAACAGCAACGTGACGCCAGTCGGCGGGCTGCAGGTGGTGCTCCGGAACGAAGACCTCGCGCAGATCATCTACATCGATCACTACGGCAACGCCTTCACCGGGCTGCGCGCCGCCGCCGTTTCCGCGGCGGCCAAGATCGCTGTCGCCGGCAGGACGATACCGCACGCGCGGGTGTTTTCCGCCGTCGCGCCGGGTGCCGCAGTCTGGTACGAGAACAGCATCGGACTGGTCGAGATCGCGGTGAACCGGGGCAGTGCGGCGGGAGTGCTCGGGTTGTCCGTCGGCGAGCACGTGCAAGTCGTCTGACCCCGTCGTGGGCGCCGGGATAACCAGCGCTTATCGAAAGAATCAGAACGATTGAGTATTTCTTTCCTGACATACGAAATACACTTTTCGATCCTGAAACATAAGGCGAACCCTGGTGCCCCAGAGACCCTTTGCCAAACCGGAGGAGATGACCATGCTGGACCGCACGGAAACGACGATTGCCGCCTTCGATCCCGATCTGTGGCGTGCGCTGGAGGCGGAATCGAGGCGTCAGGAGGACCACATCGAGCTGATCGCCTCGG
>JBDHRV010000083.1:0-15709 GCA_039807745.1 Burkholderiales bacterium | reverse complement strand
TCGCCTGCCTCGAACGGTGCCTCGACGTTGGTGTCGGCGACCGCCACCACGCGGTAGCAGCTCAAGCCCGCCAGCGACGCCGACAGCGCATGCTCGAAGCGCGCGCTCGTGCCGGAGGTCTCGAGCGGTGTATCGGTCAGGAGCTCGAACAGGTTGCGCGGGAAGATCGACCGGTGCTCGCGCAGCCGCGCGGCACGGTCGGGCGCGGACAGGGTGTCGAGCTCCGCCAGCAGCGCCGACTCGCCGAGCGCTTCCAAGTGCGAGCGCAGCGCGGTCTCGTGCGCGACGTACACCCGGAAGCGGCTCTGCCCCGCCACCACCGGCCACGCGATCTCGGCGCGGCAATGCCCCGTGGCGTCGGCCCGTGCGGCGTACTGCAGGCCGTTGGCCAGCACCACCTGCGGCGGCGCGCGAAGGTCGTAGCAGTCGACCGACACCGGGAGCGATTCGGGCGACGACTGTCCGGCCGTGTCGACCCAGAAGGCGCTGACCCGCACCGTCTGCCGGGCCGTCGGCGCCAGGGGCGGACCGGCGGGTGTGACGACCACCGTAGCCCCGCTGCCGGGCGCGCGGTTCGCGACCTCGACGCTGTCCAACAGGATGCGCACCCGGTCGAGCAGATAGGCGCCCGGGGGCAGGCCGGCAGGCGCGGGCACGGCGACCGAAACGCGGATCGTGCCTGCCAAGGGCTCGTCGGTAGGAGGCTGCGGGAGCGGCGCGGGGGTGAACGTGGCTTCGATCACCGGGCGCGGCGGCGGCGGACGCACGCCCGCGGGGACTTCACCCTCGACCCACGCGCTCCAGCGGCCGAAGCTGTCGGCTTGCGCGATGCGGTACTCGGCCGCCACTGCCGGCGCATCGCGATCGCCCAACCCGCCGTGGCCCGGTGCGTCGGCGGCAGGCGGTACCCCGGGCACGATGAGCGTATGCCAGGCGTCCACCGCGGGATTCAAGGGCCGCCACAGCGGGAGCGCATCCGAGCGCCGTGCGAAGGCGAGTCCCGCCCCAGGGACGAGTCCCGCCAGGCTGATCGCCACCCGGCGGCGTGCCGCCGGTGCGGTGCCCGGCTGCCAGGGCGGATCGGTCGGGCCGATGGCGGCGAGCGCGGGGGCGGACGGCGCGTCGGGCATCGGATCCTCGGCCAGCACCACGACCGAAGTGAAGAGGCGCGCCACCGGGCCCAGCAAGCCGGCCGGCAATTCGAGACCGTGTGATCGCAGCTCGTCCTCGAGCACCTGCCGTTTGCGGAAGACACGGGCATCGGTCGGCAGCGGCCAGAAGATGTCGTCTCTCCCCTGTTCGAGTCGCTCGGCCGCGTCGAGCGGCTGCACCACGCCGTACTCGCCGTCGCGCGCCTCGACTTCCCAGTAGCCGAGCACGTGATAGACGAGGCCGTTGTCCGGACTGACCGTGGTCTTGCGGAAGGGCGGGAAATCGTCCCAGGTGAGCAGACCCAGAAAGCGCGCGATGCCCGGATCCTGCGCCGCCGCCAGCACACCGGCGAGCAGCGGGTACGACATCGTGCCGCCGCCGGGTACGCCGGTCTCGATGGCATGCTCGCCGCGCACGTCGCTCTGGCGCAGCGGGTCGTCCACGAGTGCCTGCACGTCGGTGACCAAATCGTCCGCGAGGGCGTCGACGCGGTTGCCCTCCTGCTCGGCCGTCCAGGCCGGGGCGGACGGCGGGTCGGCCACCCAGGGCACCTCCTGCAGGGCGCGCCGCGCCGGTGCTATGCGGGTGGCCTGCTTGCGCGCGAAGGCGTAGGCGTCGTCCACGCCCCGGTAGCGGCGGCCCGCGGTCACCGGCAAGGCGAGCAGCGCGAGTCGCTGGTCGATGTTGTCCGGCAGCCGCAGAAGATCGATCCAGCGAGCGCGCTCGACGCGGCCGCTGCCGCTCACCGCGACGCGCTCGATCGGCGTGGCCGTCACCACCCACGGGGCGGCGGAACGCGTCGCCACGCCGGCCCAGCCGCGCGGCGTCATCACCTGTGCTTCGAGCTTCAGGCCGGCGCTGCCGGAGCCCTTGCCCTCGATCGTGAACCAGCCGCACGCGCCGTCGTACGGTGGGGGCAGATAGCCGTACGCCGGACTGCCGGGCGTCACGTGAAACGGCGGCGTGAGGGTGCGTCCCTGGCCGTCGATCCACGCCACCTCGTGGCGCCAGCGCGGGCTGTCGAAAGCGATGCGGAAGACGAGGAGCGGCGCGATCGGCAGCCCGAGCAGCGACGACGGATGCACACGGATGTGGTAGCCGTCGCGGGCGTGCGGGTCGGCCCGCGCGAGAATGCCCTGGGACGACAGCAGCATGCGCGGTGCGAAGCCCTTCATGGCAGCTCCTGGTAGGCGATGCGCGCACGGCGCACGAAGACCACGGGACGACAACCCGCTTTGCTCGGACTGTGGTTTCACCGAGAAGTTGTCGGGAGATACGGTTGTCTGCCTGAACCCGGATGGGGCATATCGAGATCGTGGCCGCTCGGGCGTCTTTCACACCGGCATCCGTGGCGGCACTGAACCTGGTCGTCGCACCGTCTGTCGAAGCCTACGCTTGTCGCCGACAACATTCACGGCCCGGTCACCTCCGGCATCGGCGTAAAGCTGTGCCTTCGTACCTGCCTTGCGGGAGCGTGTGGACCTCGCCGTCTTGATCCATTTCACCGAAGTCGAGGGCGTGGATGTCCACGGCACGCACCGTACCCGCCCGCGACGACGCTAGCCACCGAGGACGCCGCCATGGGTCAGTTTCTCGAACGCCTCCGCTACTTCCAACGCCCCCGCGTGCCGTATTCCCACGGCTGGGGCGAACTGCGCGTCGAGGCGCGCCAGTGGGAAGACGGCTACCGCAACCGCTGGGCGCACGACAACGTGGTGCGTTCCACCCACGGCGTGAACTGCACCGGCTCGTGCAGCTGGAAGATCCACGTCAAGCAGGGCGTGGTCACCTGGGAGACCCAGCAAACCGACTACCCGCGCACGCGCCCGGACATGCCCAACCACGAACCGCGCGGTTGCTCGCGCGGCGCGTCGTACTCGTGGTACCTGTACAGCGCCAACCGCCTGAAGTACCCGATGGTGCGCGGCCGCCTGCTGAAGCGTTGGCGCGAGATGCGCGAGACGCTGCAACCGGTGGAAGCTTGGGCCGCGTTGATGCGCGATCCCGACGCCAAGGATTACAAGGCCGCGCGCGGCCTCGGCGGTTTCGTGCGCGCAAAGTGGGACGAGGCGCTGGAAATTGCCGCCGCAGCCAACGTCTACACCATCTTGCAGCACGGCCCCGACCGCATCGCGGGTTTCACGCCGATTCCCGCCATGTCGATGGTGTCTTACGCGTCGGGAACGCGTTACCTGAGCTTGATCGGTGGCACGCTCCTGTCGTTCTACGACTGGTATTGCGACCTGCCCGCCGCCAGCCCTCAAGTCTGGGGCGAGCAGACCGACGTACCCGAATCGGCCGACTGGTACAACTCGGGTTACCTGATCGCGTGGGGCTCGAACGTGCCGCAAACGCGCACGCCGGATGCCCACTTCTTCGTCGAGGCACGCTACAACGGCACCCAGGTCGTTGCCGTCAGCCCCGATTATTCCGAGGTCTCCAAGCTCTCCGACATCTGGCTGCACCCCAAACAGGGCACCGATGGCGCGCTCGCGATGGCCATGGGTCACGTGATCCTGCGCGAGTTCTTCCTCGACCGTCAGGTTGACTACTTCCAGGATTACTGCCGTCGCCTGACCGACCTGCCGATGCTCGTCACCCTGCGCCGTGACGGCGAGCGATGGGTGCCCGACCGCTACCTGCGCGCCAGCGATTTCGCCGATTCGCTCGGCACGCCCGAACACGCCGACTGGAAGACGGTCGGCTTCGACAAGGCGGGCCGGCCAGTCGCCCCACGCGGCTCGATCGGTTTTCGCTGGCCTACCCAGGACAGCCCCGATCGGCGCAAATGGAACCTCGAGCAGAAAACCGCCGACGGCGACGAGATCGAACTGCAGCTGACCGAGATCGAGCGTCGCGACGCCGCGCTGGATGTTGCGTTCCCCTACTTCGGTGGCGTCGTCAACGAACACTTCCCGCACAACGAACAGGAAGACGTGCTGGTGCGCAAGGTGCCGGTGCGCAAGCTCGCAACGAAAGGCGGCGAGACCGTGGTCGCGACGGTATTCGACCTGCTGTGCGCGCACTATGGCCTCGACCGCGGTCTCGGCGGTATCTGCGCGATAAGTTACGCAGACAACGTTCCCTACTCGCCCGCCTGGCAGGAGTCGATCACCGGCACGCCCGCTGCACAGGCGATAGAAGTCGCGCGTGGATTTGCTCACAACGCCGAAAAGACCCACGGGCGCTCGATGGTGATCATCGGCTCGGGCATGAACCACTGGTTCCACCAGGACGTCAGCTACCGTGCCGTCATCAATCTGCTGTTGCTGTGCGGCACGGTCGGCCAATCGGGCGGTGGCTGGGCGCACTACACCGGTCAGGAATGCATCCGCCCGGAAGCCGGGTGGGCCACGCTCGCGTTCGCGCTGGACTGGGTGCGCCCGCCGCGACACATGGCCGGTACCGATTTCTTCTACCTGCACTCCGACCAGTGGCGCTACGAAACGCTCGGGCTGGACGATCTGCTCTCGCCGCTCGCCGACCGCTCGCGCCAGACCGGCAACATCGTCGATTGCGGTGTGCGTGCAAAACGCATGGGCTGGTTGCCGTCGGCACCGCAGTTGAATCGCAATCCGCTGGAAGTGGCGCGCGAGGCGGCGGCCGCAGGCGGCGACCCGAAACAATACGTAGTCGATGCCTTGAAGTCGGGCAAGCTCGCGCTCGCCTGCGAAGACCCCGACCACCCCGACAACTTCCCGCGCAACCTGTTCGTGTGGCGCTCCAACCTGCTCGGCTCGTCGGGCAAGGGCCACGAGTATTTCCTGAAGCACTTCCTCGGCACGCGCGATGGCTTGCAGGGCAAGGACCTCGGCGTGGAGGGCGGCGCCAAACCCGAGGAGGTCGTCTGGCGCGACCCCGCGCCCGAAGGCAAGCTCGATCTCGTGGTGACGCTCGATTTCCGGATGTCCACCACCGCACTGTATTCGGACGTCGTACTGCCCACCGCGTCGTGGTACGAGAAGCACGATCTCTCCACCACCGACATGCACACGTTCATCCATCCGTTCTCGGCCGCGGTGGATCCGGTGTTCGAGTCGAGGAGCGACTGGGAGACCTTCAAGGCCATCGCGAAGAAGTTCTCCGAACTCGCCCAAGGCCAACTCGGTACGGCCGAGAAGGACGTCGTGCTGTCGCCGATCATGCACGACACCCCCAACGAACTCGCCCAGCCGTTCGAGGTGCGCGACTGGAAGAAAGGCGATTGCGACCTCGTGCCCGGTGTTACTGGCCCGAACATCACCTTCATCGAGCGCGATTATCCGGCGGTGTACGCCCGTTACACCTCGCTCGGACCGCTGCTGGACACTCTCGGCGACAGCGCCAAGGGCGTCCACTGGGATGCGCTGGACGAAGTGACGGCGCTCGCCAGGCTCAACCAAACCGTGGCCGACGGCCCGGCCAAGGGTCGACCACGCATCGTGAGCGACATCGATGCCGCGGAAACGATCCTGATGCTCGCGCCGGAGACCAACGGCGAGGTCGCAGTACGCGGCTGGGAGGATGTCTCCAGATCCACCGGCCTCAGCCTCACGCATCTCGCCAAAGAGCGCGAGCAGGAAAAGCTCCGCTTCCGCGACCTGCAGGCGCAACCGCGCAAGGTCATTACCTCGCCCATCTGGTCGGGAATCCAGAGCGACGAGGTGAGCTACAACGGCAGTTACATCAACGTGCACGAACTGGTGCCCTGGCGCACGCTGACCGGCCGCCAGCATTTCTACCTCGACCACCCGTGGATCCGCGACTACGGCGAGTCGTTTGCGCTGTATCGCCCGCCGGTCGACACCCGCACGGTGCGTCCGCTGCTCGGCAAGAAATCCAACGGCCATCCCGAGATCGCGCTGAACTTCATCACGCCGCACCAGAAGTGGGGCATCCACAGCACCTACACCGACAACCTGATCATGCTTACGCTGTCGCGTGGCGGTCCGATCGTATGGATCTCCGAGGTCGACGCGAAGAAAGTCGGCATCGAGGACAACGACTGGATCGAGTGCTTCAACGCCAACGGTTCGCTGTCTGCGCGCGCGGTGGTCAGCCAGCGCGTCAACGAAGGCATGTGCCTGATGTACCACGCGCAGGAAAAGATCGTGAACGTGCCGGGCTCGGAGATCACCGGCATGCGCGGCGGCATCCACAACTCGGTCACGCGGATCATGCCCAAGCCCACCCAGATGATCGGTGGGGCGGCGCAATTCTCGTGGAGCTTCAACTACTACGGCCCGGTCGGCAACGACCGCGACGGCTTCGTGATCGTGCGCAAGATGGCGAGCATCGACTGGATGGACCGGGTGCAGCGCGCCGCGCGCGAAGCCGAGCTGGGCGCCAGAATGGTGGAGGCACACAAATGAAGATTCGCGCACAAATCGCGATGGTGTTGAACCTCGACAAGTGCATCGGCTGCCACACCTGTTCGGTCACCTGCAAGAACGTGTGGACCTCGCGCAAGGGCATGGAGTACGCGTGGTTCAACAACGTCGAGACCAAGCCCGGCATCGGCTATCCCAAGGAGTGGGAAAACCAGGAACGCTGGAACGGCGGCTGGGAACGCAAGGCCAATGGCAAGCTGGTGCCGAAACAGGGTGGCCGCCTCGGGGTGCTGATGCGCATCTTCGCCAACCCCAACCTGCCCGAGATCGAGGACTACTACGAGCCATTCACCTTCGACTACGAGAACCTGCAGACCGCGCCCGAGCTGCCGACCGCGCCGGTCGCACGGCCGATCTCGCTCGTCTCCGGCCGCACCATGGACAAGGTCGAATGGGGCCCGAACTGGGAAGAGATCCTCGGCGGCGAGTTCGACAAGCGCAGCAAGGACTACAACTTCGAAGCCGTGCAGAAAGACATCTACGGCCAGTTCGAAAACACCTTCATGATGTACCTGCCGCGCTTGTGCGAACACTGCCTCAACCCGACCTGCGTGGCGTCCTGCCCGTCCGGCTCGATCTACAAGCGCGAAGAAGACGGCATCGTTCTCGTCGACCAGGACAAGTGCCGCGGCTGGCGCATGTGCGTATCCGGCTGCCCGTACAAGAAGATCTACTACAACTGGGTCAGCGGCAAGGCCGAGAAGTGCACGTTCTGCTATCCGCGCATCGAGGTCGGCCTGCCCACGGTGTGCTCGGAAACCTGCGTCGGCCGTATTCGCTACCTCGGCGTGCTGCTGTACGACGCCGACCGCATCGAGGAGGCCGCCAGCATCGAAAACCCGCACGACCTCTACCGCGCGCAGCTCGACGTGTTCCTCGATCCGTTCGATGCGGACATCCAGCGCAAGGCGCTCGCGGACGGCGTGCCCACTGCATGGATCGAAGCCGCGCAACGCTCGCCCACCTACAAGATGGCGGTGGAATGGAAGATCGCCTTCCCGCTGCATCCGGAATACCGCACCCTGCCGATGGTGTGGTACGTCCCGCCGCTGTCGCCGATCAGTGCGCATGCGAACTCGGGCAACATCGACAGCGCCGCGAACGGATTGCCCGACGTGGGCGCGCTGCGCATCCCGGTGCGCTACCTCGCCAACCTGCTCACCGCCGGCAGTGAACCGCCGATCGTGAGCGCGCTGGAACGCATGCTCGCGATGCGCGCCTGGTTCCGGGGCAAGCAGTTGGGTGCCGCACGGGACCCGGCGCTGCTCTCCAGCGTCGGCCTCGACGAGGCCACCGTCGACGACATGCACCGCTACCTTGCAATCGCCAATTACGAAGACCGTTTCGTGATCCCGACGGCCCACCGCGAGGAAGCCGAGAACGCCTACCAGCTGCGCGGCGGCTGCGGCTTCACCTTCGGCAACGGCTGCGACGGCATCGACGCCAAGGCCGGCCTGTTCGGCGGCAAGATGGGGCGGCGCAAGATCATCCCGATACGCGAGCTCGACGACTCACGGTAACGCACCATCTCCCGCAAGACACGGCCCGATTCTCCGGAGATGCCACGATGACCCAGCCCTTAGCACTCGACGCATTCCTGTTCGACATCTATCCCTACATCTGCCTTACGGTATTGCTGGTAGGCAGCCTGATCCGCTTCGACCGCGAACCCTACTCGTGGAAGAGCGACTCCTCGCAGATCCTGCGCAACGGCCAGCTGAAGCTGGGCTCCAACCTGTTCCACTACGGCGTGCTCGTGGTGATTCTCGGCCACTTCGTGGGTTTCCTGATGCCGGAGTCGCTGGTGCTGTGGCTGATGAGCCCGACCCAGCACATGCTGCTGGCAATGGTGGCGGGTGGCATCGCGGGCCTGATCGCGATCATCGGCATGAGCATCCTGATCCACCGCCGCCTGTACTACTGGCGTATCCGCGGCAACAGCCGCAAGTGGGACATCGCCATCCTGATCATGCTGTGGCTGCAACTTGCGCTCGGCCTCGCCACGATACCGTTCTCCGCACAACACATGGATGGCGGGGAATTCGAGCGTCTTGTCGCCTACGTGCAATCCATCGTCTACTTCCAGGGCGGCGGCGCCACGATCCTGCAAGGCATTCCGTGGGTATACAAGACGCACATCCTGCTCGGCTTCACCATCTTCCTGGTATCGCCGTTCACGCGCATGGTGCACATCTGGAGCGGTGTGGGTTCGCTCGCCTATCTCGTGCGCCCGTACCAACTCGTCCGCAAACGCGGCGGCCCGGTGACCCCATGAGCCTCGATCGTGAACGAGTCGCGCACGCCGCCCTTCATGGCAGCTCCTGGTAGGCGATGCGCGGCCGCGGGCGCATGACGCGCGCACCGAGGCGGGTGAAGACACCGCGGTCGCGCATCTGCAGCGCGAGCGTGAGATGCGCGCCCGGGTCCAGCACGGTGCCATTCGTATCGGTCGTGGCGAGCAGCACCCGGGTGCCCGCGGTGCTGGCGCGGCTGGGCATGAGGAGCATGTTCGTGCTGCCGCCGCTCACCCCGGCCTGCACGATGCCGCAGCGCTCGCCCCGCTCGATCGGCTCGGGACTCTCCAGCAGCAGACCCGCCAGCCGGTATTCGCCGGCCGCCGCGCCGGGTCGCCAGATCGCCACCGTGCGGCCGAAGCCGACCACGGGCCACGGGGCCATGCCGAGCGTGCGCAGCGCATCCTCCAGCGCGGCGTCGCTCGCGGTCGGATCGGGTGCCGGCATCGCGGCACCGTCGGCCACGACGAAGTCGAACGGGATGAACGGCGCGACCTCCGGGTCGAGTGCGAAGCCCAGGCCCTCGAGCATCGCTTTCACGTCGGCGTAGCGCGAGCTACGGAAGTGCGTGCGCGCGACGAGCAGACTCTCGTCCCCGGACTGTCCCGCCGGCGGTGCGAACAGCATGAGGTCGTACTGCGCGTCCGGTTCGAGCTCGGCGTAGATCGAGAGCGCGACGCCGCCGGTGTTGACGTTGGTCGCGAGGCAGCGGGGATCGGCGCGCAGCGCGGTGATCACGCGCCCGTCCACCGTGTCGAGCCGGGCGGGAGGGAGCGCGGTGCGTCGGAGGTTGACCGGGATTAGCGGCAGCGGGCCGTCCTCGACGCTCCCGGCCGGCGGATCGGTACGGCGCAGCGTGAACACGAGATCGCGGCCGTAGGCAGCGAGCAACTGCTCGACGTGGTCGACCTCGAAAGCGGCCTGCAGCGCGTCGTCGAGCAGATGCGGCGGGGCATCCGCATTCTCGGGCGCGAAGCCGATGAGGTAGCGCGCGACGGCGCGCGGATCGAACGCCTTCTCGTCGGACAGGGACACCGCCGGTGGCGAGCTCTCCGTGTCGATCGCCTCGGCAGCGGTACGGAAGTAGTATTCCGCGGCGTCCAGAGCCGTCCACGCGCTCACCGTGGCGGGCGGCTGCTGTCCGGGGTTTGTCGGCCGCCAGCCGGCCCAGCTCATCGACACGCTCAGCCGGTAGAGCGTATCGGCGACGAGCAGCGGCCGCGTCTCGCTCGTGAGACCGGCCTTGAGGTTCCAGCCGTCCTTCAGGGTGTCGCGCGCCTCCTGATCGCGCACGCGCACCTGTTCGAGCGTGGTGGTCAGACCGCAGACGCCCGCCATGCGAACCGTGGCGCTCTGCATGGCTGGAATGCCGATCGCCTGCCAGCCGTTCGCGTCCGGCGAGGCGTAGCGCACATGGAGACAGCGCCGGCCGTTGGGCAAGGTCTGGTCGGCGAGCACATCCGCCTCCCAGAAGGCGAGCTCGCCGGTCGAGCGCTGGCCTACGAGCGGCGGCGCTTCGAGCGGCCCGTCGACCGGACCCAGGCCGGCGCGCACGCACACCGAGGCGATGCCAAGACGCCCGTCGAGGCTTACGATCACGATCTCGACGAACGGCCCCAGGTTCTCGACCACGATGCTCTGCACGTCGGTGGCACGCGGAATCACGCGGGTGTCGAGCGTGTGACCGTTGACGCCCTTGATCGTCATCGTCGCCACGCCCAGGGGATGCAATACGCCCAGTGCCAACCAGGCGACCGGGAACGGCAGGACGATGCGCACGGTTCCCAGACCGATCACCAGCAGATCGTTCACGCCCGTAAGCCTGGCCGCACCCTCCGGCGTGACCGTCTTGACGAAGCGCAGCCCCGCCGTCTCCCAGCTCTCCGCGCCGTTGACCCGGTTCACGCCGTCGAACGGGAAGCAGCGCGTCCCGCCGCCGACGCCGTAACCCTGGTCGCACACCTCCAGCAGCACCTCTCCGCGGGCGATGTGAGGCTCGAAGCGCGCGAGCCAGCCGAGCGACGCGTAGCGCGGCCCCGCCTGCCCGATGCCCGGCAGCTCGTACCCGCGCTTGACGCGGCGGCCGTCGGGCAGGCGCACCGGCAGCGCCAGATCGACGATGCCCGCCGCCACGGGATGCAGACCCAGTTGCGCGAGCGCCGGTCCGAGCTCGCGCCACGTGAGCCCACCCAGCGTCGCGATGCCGAACACGGTGAACACCGCGGCGACGGGGTCGCCGTCGCCTCGCCGCGACCGGATGCGAATCCTGCCGGGTTCGATCTGCTCCGCGTCGACGCCCGGTGCGCAGGTCTCGTGGCCGATGGTGATGGTCTTGCAGACTTCACTCAGGGTGCGCACCGGATCGGCCGGCAGCCCCGCGCCGCCGCTCGTGAGATTGCGGAACACGGTAAACGGCACCCACGACAGCAGCGCCAGCGCGGCCCCCTCGTGCTCGGACGGCCAGATCGCATCGCCGGCTGCGCTCATCACGCCGCCGCGGTGCGTCGGCAGCCAGAACACGGCGTCGAGCGGGCCGGCAACCTGCTGGTAGCCCTCCGCGGTCAGGGCGTGCAACTCGACCGCGTCGAGGCGGAACGCGTACTTGAGCTCCGAGGTGCCGGCCCACGGTGACGGGTTGTTCGGGCGCGCGGCGAGCGTCCAGTGGTCTTCGAGACCGGCACCGATCTCGGGCACGTGCGAGAAGCCCAGCACCGGCACCGTGTCGGGCCAGACCGTGTGGTCCGGGCCCGCGGTCCCGCTCGTTGCCGACGCGACGCGGTTGCCACGCCGGTCGGTGAGGTCCACGCCCTTGAGCGGGTGCGGCGGAACGGGAATGGTCTCGGTCGGCTTGCTGCCGATGTCGATCTCGATGCACTTCCTGATCGGCGGCACGAGCGGCGCGTCGATCTCGCCGCAGAACTCGCCGGACAGGTACTTGAGCAGGTTCGTACCGGTGTCCACCACTTCCACGAGCAGCTTGCCCGTCACCCCGACCGAAGCCACCTTGGCGTCGAGGCGGCCGTCCACTTCGACGCCCCCGACCAGTTTGAACGGCGACGTACCGAGCCCCACCAGCACTTCCGCGCTCGCGTCGAGCGACAACGGCCCGGCCTCCCACTCGAGGTGCCAGCCGGCGCCGAAGCCGACCGAGAAGCCGTCGAAGGAGAACGCTTCCTTGTTGCCGAGCCAGTGCAGCTCGCGCTCCTCGAGCATGAAGAACGCCCAGACGTTGGCGTCCAGCAAACCCGGCAGCAGCGTCATCGACACCGGGTCGCCGGCGCGCGAGTAGATCCCGACCTTGTCGCTCGCGACCACGTTGTCCGAGCCGAGGTGCACGTAGCTGCCGCGCGGGTCGCCGGCGAGCGGGAAGTACGCCGACAGCGGCACGTCGACCTCCAGCACCTGCGGAATCTCGCAGGTGCCGCGCACGCCGATCAGCACCGCCGCCGGGTCGATGACGGCAAGGCCGATCAGACGCATTTCGGTGTCGGGAAGCTGGCCCTCGTCGGTGGCCTGCCCCGGGCTCGCGAGCAGCTTGGCGTCGATGCCCAGGATCACCGACGGGTCGGGGAAGGTGACGACGAACATGCCCTGCGCGTTGAAGGTGAAGGCCATGTCCGGCAAGGTGCCGATGATGACGCCCAAACCGAGCGCCCATTGGCCTCTGTCTGGTCCCCACTTGTCTGCGAACGGGCTCACGTACCAGTCGAGCTCGGCCTGCACCGGGTCGTCGCCGGGCTCTACCTGCAACGTCCGCTCGCCGTTGGAGACGAACTGCCCGACGAAGCCGAAGATGCCAAGCCCGGTGTTGGCGAGCGGGATGCCGACCGGCAGCAGCACACGCACGCCGATGGCGACGTAGGTGTAGTCGGGCGGACCTGTCACCGCCTGCAGCTCGAGCTCCGCCAGCGCCGAGAGGCCCGCCGCGACCACGTTCACCTCCAGGCTCGCCGACAGCCCGCCTTCGCTGTTGAGCAGGGCCACGCCGCTGCCCTCCAGCACACCCGGGATCGACAGCGCCACGCCCAGGCCGCGGACCTCGGCGGAGATCTTGCCGGCGTCGGCGACGATGCGGATGGTGGCCGAGGTGAGCCGCACCACGCCCAGATCGAGGTTGAACACCATGTCGACCTCGAACCAGGTGGAGCCGGTGCCCATGCGCACCGCGACGATGCCGAGAAACTTGCCGAGCGGCCCCTCGATCTGCCACTGGCCGGGTTCGACCACCTCCATGCTGATGCCCTCGTAGACGAACGAGGCGATCTCCCACCACTTCGTCTTCGACCAGTCGAGCTGGATGCCGACATCGCGGTAGCGGACCTTGAGCGGCTTGGAGGTCGACAGCGCGAGCACGCCGCCCAGCACCGAGAGGTCGACCTGGAACGAGCTCTCGTAGTCGAACAGCATCTTCTGCCCGCTGCCGGCGAGCGTGTCCAGCGCGCGCTGCTTGTGCTCGACCGCGAGACCCGTGCAGACGACGCGACCGCTGTCCTCTTTCACGGCTTCCTGCAGCACCAGCGAAGCGGCCGCCACGCCGGCAATGCCCACCGCTCCCGCACCGCCGAAGGCCGGGCTGACGGTGGCGACCACGGCCGGGCCGAAGGCGGCGGCGATGGCGACCGCATCGCCGTCCAGATAGAACAACCCGAGCGGGTCGCCGGTGGAATCGACCGAAGCGGCGAAGAGCGTCTCGCCCGAGCGGGCGTCGTAGGTCCAGCGCCCGGTCACGGTGAGGACTTCGACCGCATTGCTCGCGCCGCTGCCTGTACCGACGCTGGTCCCCGGCAGCTCCGCGGGCATGTTGGCCGGGTCTTCGAGACGCTCGCTCTCGTACGCCACCGTCACCTCGGCCAGCGTCGGTACGAAGTCCGCGAGTGTCGTCGCGGTCGGGCTGTCCCAGGCCACGCGCACGCTCACGCGATGGATCAGCTCGGGCGAAGCGGGCAGCGGCGGCGCGGGAGATTCGCCGTCGGGCCCCGGCATCCAGGCGCGGCGCAGCGTCGGAGCGAACGCGCCAGCGGCGGGCGGCAGGGCCGCGTCTGCTGCCGGATCGCCTTCCGCGTAGAGATCGACGCGGCGATACTCCTCGCGCCGCGCGCGCAGCTCGCTGCTTTCCCCGGACGTATTCGGCAGCGGGTGGGACGGCTCCTGCGCGAAGGCGTACCACTGCGCGCCCTGCTGGTCCTCCGGCACGCTCAGCTCGCCTTCATCGGGGACGCCGCCCTCGCCGATCCAAGTGGCATCCTGCTCCCCGCGGTACACGATGCGATCGGCCGCCACGCCCAGCCCGGCGAGCCGCTCGCGCATCGACGCCGCGCGCTCGCGCGCGAGCACGGCGTTGTAGGCCGCATCGCCGACATCGTCGCAGCGCCCGATCAGCACCAGCCGGCCTGCCGGGAAGTCGGAGAGGAGTTGCTCGACCGCCTCGATGTCCTCGCCCTCGTGCGACGGATTCGCCTCGTCGAACACCATGCGCACGCGCACGTGCCGCTCGGGCTCGGGCGCCGGAGGTGCGGCGTGGCTCACCGTGATCTGCGCCAGCGCGTTGGTCGGCACGGTGACGGAAAAGCCCGTACCCTGCGCTGGCTCGGCCGCCGGCACCAGGCTGCCGTCGTCGTGAAAGAGGTTGAGCTCGACCGTGCGCTCGACGGCCTGCGCGGCGAGTTCGGTACCGCTTTCGTCGAAGACGCCGTCTTCGGCACCGATCAGCAGCGAGGCCCGGGCGAGGCAGTGGAGGCGCACGCGGCGGATTCCCCCACTGCCGTCGTCCAGCACGAGGTCTGCGCGGCCGGATTCGGGCAGCCCCGCGATACTCGTGAGTGCGAAGCTCGCGCCCGTGGCGACCTGGGCCGTGGGACCGTCGCCGAGCTGCCACGCCATCGTTGCCGGGTCGGCAGGCGGCGGATCGGCGGTGAACACGAGGTCGGCGCCGACGATCGCCTCGCGCGAGCCGGACAGGTGCACCACGTTCGCGCGCGATTGGCTGCTCAGGGCAACGTTGATCTTTGCCGCCGCCTGTGCAGTGATGAAGCGATGCCGGATCTCGGGTCCGTCGACCACCGAGCCGTCCTCGGCGGTTTCGCTGCGCACGCATACCAGCGTGTCGCCGGCGCGGGCGCGAAATTCGGGCGTCACGAGTCCCGTTGCCGTCGAGCCGTCGGGCAGGATCCAGCGCACCGTCGCGTCCGTGCCTGGACCCGAGGTCACCTGGGCGAAGAAGCGCAGCGGACGGTCCGGCTCGATCGTCACGGTGCGGTCGAAGTCGCCTTCGGTCGGGGCGACGGTGATGGCGTCGTAGCCATCGTCTGGCGCCTCGCCGAGCGCCTGACTCACCTGCACTGGCGTGGCGGTCACCGCATCGGCGCCCCACTCCGCGCGCAATTCGCCCTGCATGCCGAACGGGTCGCCCAGCAGCACGTCGCGCACGCCCAGGACCAGGTTGCCCACGAACGGCGTGTCGCGCGGCAGATAGAGCAGCGCCTCGCTAATGGCGAGCCCCGTCCAGTCCGGCCCGTGATTGCGCGCCATGATGTCGGCCGGCGTGTACGTGGTCGAGGCATCGAACGTGAGCTTGCGCACGGTGAGCCCGATCGCCGAGCTGGCGACGAAGAAGTGCGGGGGCACGAACTGGATCGACCCCACCGCGCCGGTGGGCGAGCCCGGCACCAGCGGGTCCGGAAAGTCCACCAGGATCGGCCCGGCCCAGCCCCCCGGACCGTTCGTGATGCGGAGGATTGCGTCGCCGACCAGCCGCACTTCGGACGATGCCGGGTCGGGCTCCAGGTGGGCCGGCATGGTGCCCGCGCCGGGGATCAGCTGCGCCGCCTTCAACGCCGGGACGACGATGCTGACCTGCTCCAGAAAGAGGTCGATCTGGAACTGCGCGGGCTGCGG
>JBDHRV010000082.1:0-15727 GCA_039807745.1 Burkholderiales bacterium | reverse complement strand
CTAAGTAGACCGATCCCAGAATCGGAAGGTGTCTGTCGGATTGCGCGCGTCTCACCGATGCTCAGAGGCAAGCGCAGCCTCTGGCGGAAACCAACGAACGTAGCTGTACGCGAGCGCCTCCCCGATGACATCGCGAACGCCGGCGCTCGACCGCCACCAGTGAACGGTGTCGTACTCCAGGACGGGAACTGCCGTCACGCCCACTTCCACGCGCTCTCCGAGCGCGTGCTGCAACACAAGTCGGGAGCGCCGCGCATGCGGACCCCGGGTGACGAGGTGCACCTTCGCGGGCATCGATCCATGCTGTTCGAACCAGTGACGCAGCGCGATCATGGCGGCATACGTTCGATCCTGGCGCACCGGCGGTGCCGGTACGGCCTGGACTTCTTCCGCCGCCAGACCGAGCTTGAGCAGGACCGCCGCCCCGCGCTCGGCATAGGTTCGATACTCGGCCAGAGGGGCGCCCGCCTCGATGGGGCCGCCGGTGACATAGAGCTTCTCGTAGGAGCCGCGCCCGAATTCCGCGACGGCCTGCTCGAGCACGTGATCCGAAGCCCAGCCCTCGACGACCAGCGCACCGCCGGAAACGGGTTCGGTCATGGCAAGGAAGGAATGGGCCTCGCGTAGCGCGAGCCACGCGAGCGTAGCCAGGATCAGCAGCAACGCGAGCCAGCCGCGCCAGGTCGGGACGAGAACCTGCCGCCGGCGCAGCATGCCCCATAGCCTTGTCCCCTGGTCCATGCGCGGTGGGCCGGGCGAGCTATCGTCTGGGTCGAGGAAAGACATTGGGACTTCCGTTTCTCTTGTTCGCCCGTCTTGTATGATGGGAACGTGACTCACGGCGCCACGGATCCGCAGGCTGGTCCGAGCGCACGGCGCGCAGCAGCCTGAGCGAAACCACCACCCATGGCCCGAATCCAGATCGATCTACCGGAGCAGTTGCCCTTCTCCACGGAGGTCACACTTTACTTGAGCCACCTGAACTACACGGGACACCTGGACAACGCGCTGCTGCTCACCGTCGTCTCCGAGGCGCGGGCACGGTACTTCACGTCGCTCGGCTATGGGGAGATGGACGTGGAGCAGGTCGGCATCGTTGTGGCCGACGCGGCAGTGCAGTACCGCTCCGAGGCTTTCCACGGCGAGGTGATGATCGTGCACATGGCCGCCGCCGATTTCAGCAAGCACGGCTGCGATCTCCTCTGGCGCATGGACGACAAGGCCTCGAACCGCGAGGTCGCGCGCGGCAAGACCGGCATCGTGTTCTTCGACTACGGCGTGCGCAAGGTGGCGCCGGTGCCCGAGAACTTCCGACGGCGTGCCGTCGGCGGCTGAGACGCGAGCCGCGTCGGACGGACCGCTCGCGATGAGACCTGCCTCGCGGCAAGACCCGATCCATCACTCGCCAACCCCATCACCGCGAGGACCGTGAACGTGAACGACAGCGTCAAGTACCTGCTCGATGAATCCCGCATTCCCCGCCACTGGTACAACATCGTGGCGGACCTTCCGGCACCGCCGCCACCCGTGCTGCACCCCGGCACGCTGCAGCCGCTCGGCCCCGACGATCTGGCACCGCTCTTTCCGGCATCGCTGATCCAGCAGGAGGCATCGACCGAGCGGGAAATCGAGATTCCCGGCCCGGTGCGGGACATCTATCGGCAGTGGCGCGTCACCCCGCTGTATCGGGCGCGCCGCCTGGAGCGGGCGCTGCAGACCCCGGCGCGGATCTACTACAAGTACGAAGGGGTCAGTCCCGCCGGCAGCCACAAGCCCAACACCGCCGTCGCGCAAGCGTTCTACAACCGCGAGGCGGGCGTGAAGCGGATCACGACGGAGACCGGGGCCGGCCAGTGGGGCTCGTCGCTCGCCTTCGCGGGTGCCGTCTTCGGCATCGAAGTGGAGGTCTTCATGGTCAGGATCTCCTATCTGCAGAAGCCCTACCGCCGTGCGTTGATGGAAACATACGGCGCGCGCTGCATCGCGAGCCCCTCGCCGGAGACGGAATACGGGCGCGGCGTGCTCGCCCGGTCGCCGAACAGCAACGGCAGCCTCGGTATCGCCATCTCGGAAGCGGTGGAGGTCGCGGCGAGCCGAGCCGACACCAAGTATGCGCTGGGCTCGGTGCTGAACCATGTGCTGCTGCACCAGACCGTGGTGGGACTGGAGGCGATGGAGCAGTTCGAGCTCGCGGACGACTACCCCGACGTCATTGTCGGATGCACCGGCGGCGGGTCGAATTTCGCCGGCATCGCTTTCCCCTTCCTGGGCGCCCAATTGCGCGGTGGCCGCAAGGTGCGGATCGTCGCGGTCGAGCCGGCAGCATGCCCCACCCTGACCCGCGGGCGCTACGCTTACGACTTCGGCGACACCGGCCACATGACGCCGCTCACGAAGATGCACACCCTCGGTTCGTCTTTCATGCCGCCCGGCTTCCACGCCGGGGGCCTGCGCTATCACGGCATGGCACCACTCGTGTCGCACGTCGAGCAGCTGGGTCTCATCGAAGCGCGCGCCTACCACCAGTTGCAGTGCTTCGAGGCGGGCGTCCTCTTCGCGAAGCACGAAGGCATCGTGCCGGCGCCCGAGGCGAACCACGCGGTCCGCGGTGCCATCGAGGAAGCGCAACGGTGTCGCGAAGAAGGTGTCAGCCGCGCGATCCTCTTCAACCTCTGCGGCCACGGCCATTTCGACATGCAGGCCTATGCCGACTATTTCGCCGGCAAGCTCACCGATCAGGTCTACGACGAGCGCGAGCTTGCGATGGCGCTTTCCGGCTTGCCGAGCGTGGCGGAGCCGGCGTGACGGATGCGTGCGGGCGGGTCGAAGCGTGTCCGCACAGGAGCTCGTCACCGTGCTGCTGCTGGCTCTGGGCGGATGGACGCTCTGGGCCAGTCTGCGGGCGCGCGAGGCCGCGGTCGACGCCAGCCGGAAGGCCTGCCAGGCGGACGGATACCTGTTCCTCGACGATACCGTGGCAATAGAAACGTTGTCGGCGGTGCGCGATGACGACGGTCACCTGAAGATCCGGCGCGTCTATGGTTTCGAGTACAGCGAGACGGGAAACGACCGGCACCCAGGACGTGCCATCGTGATCGGCAGCCGGGTGGTGGCGATCGAGCTTGCGCCGCGGTCGGCGCCGGAGACACGTATCTGGTACTGAGCCGGTGGGATGTGGGCGTGTCGATCGTGAGATAGTCGAGCTGGAGTGTGGTAGCAGCCGCCGCGATCAAGGAGCGCGAGTCAAAGTGGCGACCGCACGCGCGCTATTCGCTGTTAGAATTCGCGCCCACGGAGAGGTGCCAGAGCGGTTGAATGGGCCGGTCTCGAAAACCGGAATAGGGGCAACTCTATCGTGGGTTCGAATCCCACCCTCTCCGCCAGCAAGTCATAGCCTTAGCCCAAGGAGCAAGTCTCACTGCCTGAAGGCGCGTGACCCCGGCATTTTGCTATGGTTCTGGGTCCCGGCGACCGCGCGCCGGCCTGTTGCGAGCATTGGCGAGAACCATGACCCCC
This sequence comes from Burkholderiales bacterium, assembly GCA_039807745.1. Taxonomy (GTDB): domain Bacteria; phylum Pseudomonadota; class Gammaproteobacteria; order Burkholderiales; family JAEUMW01; genus JAEUMW01. The sequence continues at coordinate 12,211 of JBDHRV010000082.1, read as the reverse complement.
CCTTACACCGGCAAACTTCGCATCGAACAGATCGTCGGCATAGCGCTCGTTGCGCTGCTCACGATCGGCACGCTCTATTTTCTGAGCCCCTTCCTAGCCGGGTTTCTCTATGCGGTCATTCTCGTGGTCTCCACGTGGCGCGTTTTCGAGTGGCTGCGGCAACGCCTGAAGGGCAGTGCCACCGCCGCGGCAGCCATCATGATCCTGTTCTTCGCCGCGCTGCTCCTGGTGCCGATCGTCTTCTTGAGCGTGAAGGTGGTGGACGAGGTGCCGCCCCTGGTCGAGGCCGCCAAGGACATGTTCGCGAACGGCCTGCCGCCCGCTCCCGCCTGGGTCGCACAGCTTCCGTTGTTCGGCGAAACAGCGGCCAATAGGTGGAACGCGCTCGCCCACGACACGCAGGCGCTGGGTGCGACGCTGCGACCCTGGATCGGCAAGGGCGGAGAAGTGCTGCTCGGACTCTTTGCGAACGTCGGGCAAACCATTCTTCAGATCATCGTAAGCCTGCTGGTGGCGTTCTTCCTGTACCGGGACGGCGCCCCGCTCGTCCGCAACCTGACAGCGATCGTCGAACGGGTAGGCGGGACACGCGGCCCGAAGCTGCTCCAGGCCGCGGGCAGCACCATGCGCGCGGTGGTGTACGGCATTCTCGGCGCGGCCATCGTGCAGGGCCTGCTCGCGACCTTCGGACTCTGGCTCACCGGGGTCCAGGGATGGCTTTTCCTCGGTGTGGCCGGTGGGTTCCTGGCGCTGATCCCCCTGGGTCTGATCAATCTGGAATTGCTCGCCGTCGCGGCATGGCTCTTCTACGTGGGGCGGACCGGCTGGGCCGTCTTCCTGCTGCTGTGGACGTTGATCGTCGTGGCGAACGCCGACAGCGTCATTCGACCGGCCATCATCAGCCGGGGCGCGAATCTTCCCATCAGCGTGGTACTGCTCGGCGTGCTGGGTGGGCTCGCCACGGGCGGCATACTCGGGCTTTTCGTCGGCGCGACGGTGGTCGGCGTATTCTTCACGATGATCCGGGATTGGGCCAGCGAGCCGCCCGCCGTCGCCATCCCCGAGCCCACGGACCCCGGCGCGAACGTCTGATCGCGGTCGTTCGGGGAACCTCGGCGCGCTCGGTCGCATCCGAACGCATACGCCCTGCGTATCAGGGGCCAGTACGGCGACCCCGTCACCAGGAACTTCGATGCACGCGACCCTGCCCCGCCTTGCCGCTACCGACTTTCCCCGCCTGCATCGCAGGGCCTTGACCACGCTGCAGGTGAACGTCGGCTATCGCTGCAACCAGCAGTGCGTGCACTGCCACGTCAACGCGGGGCCGAAGCGCAAGGAAGAGATGGGCGCGGAGACGGTGGAACAAGTCATTCGCTACCTGGAAGTCTCGGCTGTGCCGACGCTCGACATCACGGGCGGCGCCCCCGAATTGAATCCTCATTTCCGGCGGCTGGTCTCCGCGGCGCGCGCGCGCGGGGTGCACGTAATGGACCGCTGCAACCTGACCATTACGGAACAGCCCGGGCAGGAAGATCTGATCGAGTTTCTCGCACAAAGCCGCGTCGAGGTGATCGCGTCCCTGCCGTGCTACCTCGAGGAGAACGTCGACCGGCAGCGCGGCAAGCACGTGTTCGAGGCGAGCATCCGCGCGCTCAGGAAACTCAACGCGGCGGGCTACGGTCGGCCGGACAGCGGACTCACGCTCAATCTTGTGTACAACCCGCAGGGACCCGCGCTGCCGCCGCCCCAGGAAGGGCTCGAAGCCGCCTACCGCCGCGAGTTGGGCAACCGCCACGGGATCGTCTTCAACCGCCTCTTCACGCTCGCCAATATGCCGATCCAGCGCTTCGGCAGCACGCTCGTCTCGAAGGGTCAGTTCGAGTCCTACATGCGGCTCCTGAAGAGCGCGCACCGCGACGAGAATCTCGAGTCCGTGATGTGCCGCACGCTTCTGTCCGTGGACTGGCGGGGATACGTGTACGACTGCGACTTCAACCAGATGCTCGGCCTGCCGCTGCGCGTGAACGGTCATGGGCGGCGCCATCTCTCGGATCTCATCGGCCTCGACATGGAAGGCCTGCCGATCGAGGTCGCCGATCACTGCTACGGCTGCACGGCGGGACAGGGCTCGAGCTGCGGCGGCGCGCTCGGCGCCTCTGACTTGCCGACCCGGCCCTGATCGATTGCTGGAGGGCTTCTCATGATTCGTTGCATCCTGCGAGCGCTGGTGCTCGGTGCGTCGCTGCTCACCCTGACTGCCGCCCATGGCGAAGAACCGCCCCTGCAGTTCGGTGTCGGCCTCTTCCAGCCGGACAAGGACAAGAACGACGCGACCTATCGCCCGCTCGCGGAGTATCTCGCCGCCGAGCTTGGGCGAAAGGTGGTGTTGCGCACGGTCGATACCTGGGAAGGGCTCGCGAAGTCGCTCGCCAACGGCGAGACGGATCTCGCGCTGATGGGTCCGTGGGGATACGTGCTCGCGAATCACCAGTCCGGCGCGCAGGCGATCGCGACCAACCTCTACGATGGCAAGCCCGAGTATTACGCGATCATCGTGACCAACCCGAAGACCGGGATCGAACGTCTCGAGGATCTGCGCGGACGCACCTTCGCCTTCGGCGACAAGGGCTCCACCTCGGGATATCTGATCCCGGTCTATCAGTTCCAGAAAATGGGCATCGACCCCGACACCTTCTTCTCGAAGGTCGTCTACACCAAGCACCAGGCGATCGAAACCCAGGTCACGCGGGGCGAACTCGACGCGGGTGCGGACTACAACCGCAACCGCAACGCCATGATCGCCGATGGGTTGATCAAAGCCGAAGACAGCAAGATCATCTGGACCTCGGCGCCGCTGCCGAACGATGCCTTTGCCGTGAGTGCGGAGCTCGCGAAGGATCAGGCGCTGGTGCAGCGTGTCCAGCAGGCCCTGGAAAGGGTGGGCAGCGAATTGAGGGCGCGACCGGATCTGCTGCCAGCGCGCTATACCGGATTCGTGAAGAGCGACGACGCCGCCTACGCCCCGATCAGAGAGGCGGGACTCGCGACCGGCAAACTTGCTCCGGTACGGCGCTAGCGGATGTACCGCGGGTTGGCTGTACGACGTCTGCGATGCTACCTCTTTCTATACATTGCGCTGCTCGCCGGGATCACATGGCAATTCGTGGCAAGCGGCGAGCTCACCTTCGGCCGCCGGCCCTGGCAGAACCTGCAGCGCACCGCCGACGAACTGTCCCGACCGAGCTTCGTCGACGTGTGGTTCGGCAACGAGCGGCTCGAGTATCGGACCGCGGACGGTCGCGTGCTGCGGGTGGAGAACCAGAGAACTTCCGAGGTGCGGTTTCTGCGCGGGTTGGCCGCCGCCGTCGCGACGACCTTCACGATTGCAACGCTGGGCTCGTTCCTCGCCGCCGCCCTTGCCCTGCCCTTCGGGCTCGTCAGCGCGAGGAACATGCAGCTGCCCCACCCCTTGGCGTCAACCGCCCGATTCCTGCTCGATGTGTCGCGGGCGATTCACACCCTCGTCTTCGGGCTGATCATCGTCGGCATCATCGGACTCGGCCCGATGGCCGGGGTCCTCGCGATCGCGGCGCACTCGTTCGGCAGCTACGGCAAGCTGTACGCGGAAACGATCGAGTCCGTCGATGCCCGCATGATCGAGTCCGGTGTCGCGCTCGGGCTGTCGCCGCTGCAGACCCTGGTCCACGGGCTGCGCATCACCCTCTTGCCGCGCTGGCTGTCGGTGCACCTCTACATCTGGGAGTTCAACGTGCGGGACTCGACCGTGCTCGGCCTGATCGGCGCTGGTGGCCTCGGGCTCCTGGTGTCCGAAGCCGTGTCGCTGTTTCAATGGGGACGGCTCGCGACGATACTGATCGCGATTGTCTTGTTGGTCGTCGCCTTCGACGCCGTGAGCCGGAAGGTGCGTCACGACGTCCTCGATCCGCCCGCGCGGTGAAGTCCCGCGCCGAGGTCGAAGCAGGGCACGGTGCGCGGGGCTGGAGGAACGGACAATGAACCGAAGTCGTCTGGTCGTGCTGATCACGCTCGCCGTCGCGATCGTCGCCTTCTTCGCCTTCGATCTCGGACGCTTCTTCACCCTGGACTACTTCAAGTCGCAGCAGGCGACGATCATGGAATACGTTCACGCCGCGCCGCTGCAGGCGGCCGCGATCTTCTTCGCGGTCTATGTCGGCGTCACCGGCCTCTCGCTGCCGGGCGCCGCCATTCTCACGTTGGTGGCGGGCGCAATCTTCGGGCTGCTGTGGGGCACGGTGATCGTTTCCTTCGCGTCGTCGATCGGGGCAACCCTCGCGTTTCTCGCCAGCCGCTTCCTGTTGCGCGACGCGATCCAGAAGAAGTTCGGCGACAAGCTCGCGGCGATCAACCGCGGCGTCGAGCGCGAAGGCGGCTTCTACCTCTTCACGCTGCGCTTGGTGCCGGCGTTTCCGTTCTTCGTCATCAATCTCGTGATGGGCCTCACCCCGATCAAGACCCGCACGTTCTACTGGGTGAGCCAGGCCGGCATGCTGCTCGGCACGCTGGCATACGTGAACGCCGGCACCCAGCTCGGAAAGATCGATTCGCTCAAGGGCATCCTGTCGCCGGGTCTGCTGCTCTCGTTCGTCCTGCTCGGCGTCTTCCCCCTGATCGCGAAGAAGATCGTGGGCACCATCAAAGCCCGCAAGGTGTATGCGAAATGGCAGCGACCCGCCCGCTTCGACCGCAATCTGGTCGTGATCGGTGCCGGGTCCGCGGGCCTCGTGTCCGCCTACATCGGCGCGGCGGTGAAGGCGAAGGTGACGCTCGTCGAGCGCCATCGCATGGGCGGCGATTGCCTCAACACCGGCTGCGTGCCGTCGAAGGCGCTGATCCGCTCCGCCAGGTTTCTCTCGCACGTCAAGCGCTGCCGCGAGTTCGGCATCGCATCGGCCTCCGTCGAGTTCGACTTCGCGCAGATCATGGAGCGGGTACAGCGCGTGGTCGAGCAGGTCGAGCCGCACGATTCGGTCGCGCGCTACACGAACCTGGGCGTCGAGTGCGTGGCCGGCGAGGCAAAGCTCACCTCGCCGTGGACGGTCGAGGTACAACTGCAAAACGGGCAGACGCGCACGCTCGCGACCAAGTCGATCGTGATCGCCGCAGGCGCGCGCCCGTTCGTGCCGCCGATCCCGGGCATCGAGGCGGTCGGCTGCCTCACATCGGACACGGTATGGAACCTCCGCCAGCTACCGCCGCGGCTCGTGGTGCTGGGCGGCGGCCCGATCGGCTGCGAGCTCGCTCAGTGCTTCGCGCGCCTGGGCTCGAAGGTGACGCAGGTCGAGATGCTGTCCCGCCTCATGATCCGGGAGGACCCCGAGATCTCCGAGATGGTGACGAAGCGCTTCCGCGCCGAGGGCATCGACGTGCTCATCGATCACAAGGCGAAAGCGTTCGCGATCGAGAACGGCGAGAAGATCCTGATCGCGCAGACCGCGGGGCGAGAGGTCCGGATCCCCTTCGATACGCTACTGTGCGCAGTCGGGCGCGTCGCGAACACCGAGGGCTACGGACTCGAAGACCTCGGCATTCCGGTCACGAAGCAGCGCACGGTCGAGGTGAACGAGTACATGCAGACCGTCTACCCCAACATCTACGCGTGCGGCGATGTCGCGGGTCCGTATCAGTTCACCCACACGGCAGCCCACACCGCCTGGTATGCGTCCGTCAACGCGGTCTTCGGCGCGTTCAGGAAGTACAAGGCGGACTTCTCCGTGATTCCGTGGGCGACCTTCACCGAGCCCGAGGTGGCGCGCGTCGGCCTGAACGAGACCGAGGCGAACGAGAAGAACATCCCCTACGAGGTGACCACCTACGGCATCGACGAGCTCGATCGCGCAATCGCCGATAGCGAGGCCGAGGGGGTCGTCAAAGTGCTGACTGCTCCCGGAAGCGATCGCATCCTGGGCGTGACCATCGCGGGCGAGCATGCGGGCGATCTCATCATCGAATACATCACCGCGATGAAGCACGGTATCGGGCTGAACAAGATCCTCGGCACGATCCACATCTATCCGACGATGGTGGAGGCGAACAAGTACGCGGCCGGCGCCTGGAAGCGCAAGCAGGTGACCGCCGGACAGCTCGCGTTCCTCGACGCGTTCCACGCCTGGGGCCGCCACGAGCGCGGGGTCGGCGGCCTCCTGGCGCGGCTGCCTGCGCTCGTTTCAGACAGGCGCCGCGCGTTCCCCGCCGAAGCGCATTGACGAACGGATTCATCGAGCGATGCGCCACCTCTTCGCCCTGCTCGCACTCCTCCTGCTCCCACCGCACGTCGCCGCTGCGTTCGACCACCGTCACGCCGCCTGGAACGAGCTTCTCGCGAAGAACGTCGTATGGATCGATGCGGGTCACGCATCCGAGGTGCGCTATGCTCGCTTCGAGGGTGAGCGCGCGCAACTCCGGGCTTATCTGGGTTCGCTGTCTGCGGTGACGCGACGCGAGTTCGACGGCTGGAGCAAGGCCGAGCAACTCGCTTTTCTGATCAATGCGTACAACGCGTTCACGATCGAGAAGATCCTCACGCGCTATCCGAAGCTCGGATCGATTCGCGATTTCGGGATCTTTGTCGGCAACCCCTGGAAGGACAAATTCTTCACGCTGCTCGGCACGCCGATGAGCCTCGACGGCATCGAGCACGACACCATTCGCAAACCCGGCCTCTACGACGAGCCGCGCATCCACTTCGCGGTGAACTGCGCCTCCATCGGCTGCCCGGCGCTGCGCAGCGAGGCTTATGTGGCCGACCGGCTCGACGCGCAGCTCGAGGACCAGACGCAGCGCTTCCTGTCCGACCGCAGCCGCAATCGATATGTGCCGGCGTCGGGCTCGCTGGAGGTCTCGAAGATCTTCGACTGGTACGGTGCCGACTTCAAGCGCGGGAAAGGCGGCCTCGCGGGTTTCTTCGCCCGCCATGCCGCCGCGATGACCGACGCGCCCGATGCGCAGCAGGCCATCCGCGACGGCAGGGTGAAGATTGCCTTCCTCGACTACGACTGGTCGCTGAACGACGTTAGAAAATGACGCGGACGGACAGATATTCCGACGACGCGAGGCGCGAGGGCAATGCACGGCTGTCCATCGTCGTGCCGGTGCTGAACGAAGCGGCCACCCTGGCCGAGAGCCTCGCACACCTGCAACCGCTGAGGGTGCGCGGCGCCGAGGTCATCGTCGTCGACGGCGGCAGTCACGACGGCTGCCTTGATGCGGCCCGCCCCTTCGCCGATACGGTGCTCGCGAGTCCGCGCGGACGTGCCTTGCAGATGAACGCAGGCGCTCGCGCCGCAACCGGTGCGGTGCTGTTGTTTCTCCACGCCGACACGCACCTGCCGCCCGACGCCGACCTCGCGATCCGTGCGGCGCTCGCGCACAGCGTCCGGGTCTGGGGTCGCTTCGATATCCGCCTCTCGGGCGAGCGGCCGCTGCTGCGCGTCGTGGAGTTCTTCATGAACCTCCGCTCGCGACTGACCGGAATCGCGACCGGCGATCAGGCCATCTTCGTCACGCGCGCGGCCTTCGACACGGCAGGCGGGTTTCCGGCGCTCGCGCTGATGGAAGACGTCGCGCTCTCGGCGCGATTGAAGCACGCGAGCCGACCGCTGTGCCTGCGCGCGCGCGTGGTGGCATCGAGCCGGAAATGGCAGCGCGAAGGCGCTCTGCGCACCATCTGGCTCATGTGGCGTCTGCGGCTGGCCTTCTTCCTCGGAGCGGACCCGTCGGATCTCGCGCGTCGCTACTACCGCCGCGACGGGCAGTCGCCGTGATTCCCGGTCGCTCCTGCCCGCTGCACTACCGCTACTCGCCCGCGCTGTTCCGGCAAGTGCCGACGGAGCACGCCGTCACCGTGTATGCGATCGGCGGACTCTACGGCAACCCGGAGGCGCTGACCGCGGTGCTCGAGCTGCAACGCGAGGAGGAACGCAGTGGGTCGCCCGTCACGCTCGTCTTCAACGGCGATTTCAACTGGTTCAACGTCGACGCAGAGAGCTTCGAAGCGGTGAACGAGACCGTGCTACAACACAGCGCGACGCTCGGCAACGTCGAGGCAGAGCTGGGCGCCAACAGCGGGGCGGGTTGCGGGTGCGCATATCCCGTCTGGGTAGACGACGCCACGGTGCACCGCTCGAACCAGATCATGGCGCGTCTGCTCGAGACGGCAGTCCGCTTTCCGGATCTCACCGCCCGGCTGGCGCTGCTGCCCAAGGTGCGGACCTTCGAGATGGGCGGGGTGCGGGTCGGCATCCTGCACGGCGACCCCGAGTCTCTCGCGGGCTGGGGTTTCGCGCGCGAAGCCCTGGCGCACGAAGGGACCGGCTGCGCCCCGGCCGTGACCACTTCCGAGAGCGTGGTGGCGCAATGGTTCAGCGAAGCGAACGTGCGAGTGTATCTTTCCAGCCACACCTGCCTGCCGGTAATGAAGGTGCTTACGGTGCACGATCGAAGCTGCATCGTGGCCAACAACGGAGCAGCCGGAATGCCCAATTTCCGGGGCAGTCGCTGGGGATTGATCACGCGCGTGTCGACGTCACCGGCAGCGCCAGGGCGGGCGCTGTATGGCTATCAGGTGGGCCCGCTCCATGTCGAAGCCCTGCCATTGCATTACAATCATGCGCAATGGTTGAAACGCTTCCTTGCCAATTGGCCGCTCGGTTCACCCGCTCATCGGGGTTACCATGACCGCATCGACACTGGAACGGAGCTTGCACCCGAGCCGGCAAAGATGCTCCCTGCCTGCCGGACCCCAACGCACCGACCATGACTGAGACCGCAATCGCCATCCTTGCCAAGGCCCCCGTTCCTGGCACGGTTCGCACCCCCCTGATCCCTCTCGTGGGTGCAGACGGTGCCGCCACCCTGTACGAGCGCTGCACCGATCACGCCATCACCACCGCCGTCGAGGCCAACATAGGCCCGGTCGAACTCTGGTGCCGACCGTCGATGCTGAATCCGTTTTTCGCGGAGATGGCGCGCGCGCATCCCATCACCCTGCGCGTGCAAGGCAGTGGCGACCTGGGCATGCGGCTCTTCCGCACGTTCGAGGCACTGCTAACGGCGCATCCGTTCGCGATCGTGATGGGTTCGAACTGTCCGGCGCTGCTGCCCGTGCATCTGCGCATGGTGGCCGAAGCGCTGGACGATGGTTACGATGCCGCCTTCGTACCGATGGACGACGGCCGCTGTGCCGCTGGCGGCATGCGCAAGGCAGCGGAAGAAGTGTTCAAGGATCTGTCATGGACGACGGGTACCGTGATGGATGCGCTGAAGTCCCGTCTGCGCGAAGTGAGGTGGCGTTGGCTCGAACTCCCTACGCTCTGGGATCTGGATACTCAGGCCGGTTTTACCCGCTTGGCGAGCGATCCTCTGTTACGACACCTGGCCGAGGATCTGGTCCCCGTTGTACCCTCCCGCGCCGCTCGCTGACCGGTGCGACCGACCAGACCGTCGCGATCTGCGGCAGGCGGCTCCTGTCCTTGATCCGTCTTTGAGAGTAAGCTCCAAGTGTCTGCTTTGAGCAACGAATGACCACCGAATCCCAGACCCCCATAGCCATCTTCGCCAAAGTTCCGCGACCCGGGACGGTCAAGACACGTCTCATCCCGGAGCTCGGTGCGGAGAAGGCGACACGCCTCTACGAACGCTGCACCAGTCACACGGTGAAGACCGCACTCGATGCAAACGTCGGCCCGGTCGAGCTCTGGTGTACGCCCACGATCCTGCACCCGTTTTTCGACGGCATCGGTCGCAGCCTTCATCCGGTGCTGCGCACGCAGGGCAACGGCAACCTGGGCGTGCGCATGTGGCGAACCCTGGAGGCTTTGCTGGTCGGGCACTCCCGCGCGCTCTTGATCGGCTCGGACTGCCCTTCGCTCACCGCCGAGGACATCCGCAATGCGGCGCAGGCCCTCGCAACGGGCAACGACGCCGTGTACGTCCCGACCGAAGACGGCGGCTACGCTCTGGTCGGTCTGCGTGTCGTGGAGCCTGCCCTCTTCGAGGAAATCCCCTGGAGCACCGACGCGGTGATGGAAACGACCCGGGAACGCATGCGCGATCTCGACTGGACGTGGAAGGAGCTCCCGGTGCGTTGGGACGTCGATCGGCCCGAGGATTTCCGGCGGCTCGCAGCCGACCCGATTCTGGGGCATCTCTGCGATCGCATCTCGCGACCGACCTCCGGGCCGAGGCTGCGCGCCGTCTCTTAGGACCGAATGGAGCGCGCGGCGGCAGCAACCCTCGCTCTCCTCGCCTTCGCACTTGCCCCACCATCCGCGCCAGCGGACTCGTTGCAGGTGGGCGCCTTCTCGGCGGAAGCACCCGGCGCACCGCTCCCGATCCCCTGGAAACCGCTCCTCTTCAGGAACATCTCGCGCCACACCGTCTACGAGCTCGTAAGCTCGGACGGCGTCACCGTGCTCGAGGCGCGCGCGGATAACTCTGCCTCCGGGGTCGCACGCGCGCTGGACATCGATCCCAGGAAGTATCCGATCCTGCGCTGGCGCTGGAAGGTCGCGAATCTGATCGAGAAGTCCGATCCGACCCGCAAGTCCGGGGACGACTACCCGGCGCGGCTCTATATCACTTTCCGCCAGGATCCTGCCCACAGCGGCGCAATCGAGCGCGCCTGGTCGGCGCTCGGTCGCACCCTCTACGGCGTCGAGCCGCCGTTCACGGGGATCAGCTATATCTGGGAGCGTGCGCTGCCGAAGGGCACCGTCGTACCCAACGCGTACACCGATCGGGTACGCATGATCGTGCTCGAATCGGGGCGGGATCTGGTCGGCCGGTGGGTGGCCGAGGAACGCAACGTGTACGAAGATTACCGGCAAGCGTTTGCCACCGAGCCGCCGATGATCTCCGGCCTTGCCATCATGACGGACACGGACAACACGGCAGCCTCCGCCACCGCATGGTATGGAGACATCACCTTTCACCGCGGCGAGCGTTAAGCCGCGCCGCGCCCACCGGAACGCGCCGTGAAGCGGGTCCTGCTGGTCGGTGGCGGCCATGCGCACGTGTTCGTCATGCGCGCCTTCGGCCAGCAGCCACCACCCGACGCGCGCGTCACCGTCTTGAGCCGCTCGCGCTTCACACCCTACTCCGGAATGCTGCCCGGGCTGCTCGCGGGCCTCTGCACCTTCGAGGAGAGCCACATCGACCTCGCGTGGCTGGCGAACGCGGCGGGCTGCGAATTCATCGTGGCCGAGGCGACACGGATCGACCCCGTGACACGCCGAGTGGGGTGCGCAGACGGCAGCACGCTCGACTACCATCTGCTATCCGTGGATACGGGCTCGACGCCGGCGGCAGATCACGTGCCCGGTGCGCGTGAGCATGCGCTCCCGGTGAAACCGGTCGATGGCTTCGTGGCCGGGTGGCGCAGGCTGGAGGCACGCATCGCCGCGGGCGAGCGCCTGCGCATCGCCGTCGTAGGCGGTGGCGCCGGCAGCGTGGAGCTTCTGCTGTCCTTGCAGCACAGGATACGCACGGCGGTGGGGGGTCAGACGCGCTTCCTGCTCGTCACGGACCAAGCCGACCTCCTCATGACCCACAACCGCAGGGTGCGAGCCATCTTCCGCGACGTCCTCGCGGCGCGGCAGGTCGAGATATTTTTCGGCCACGAAGTCCTGCGCGTCGAGCCGCATGCCCTGCACTGCGCCGCGAGTGTGCGCATCGAAGTCGATGCCACGATCTGGGTCACGACCGCCGCGGCGCCGCGCTGGATTGCGGAAGCCGGGCTCGCCACCGACCCCCGCGGATTCATCGCCGTCAACGATCGCCTGCAGTCGATTTCACACCCGGACGTGTTCGCCGCCGGCGACGTCGCGAGCATGGTCGATCACCCGCGGCCGAAATCGGGAGTTTTCGCGGTCCGGCAGGGCCCACCCCTCGCCCGCAATCTGCGGCACGCACTCGCAGGCGAGCCGCTGTCTGGATTCACCCCGCAGCGCACGGCCTTGGCACTCATCGGCACCGGGGATCGCTGTGCCGTGGCGTCCTGGGGTCCGTTTGCCGCGAAGGGACACTGGGTCTGGCGGTGGAAGCGTTACATCGACCGCCGGTGGATGCGGAACTACCTGCCCACTAGCCCGGCTCGCCTCACTTGAGCGGATAAGGCGTCATCACGAAGTCCCGTCCCTGCGCGTGGCATTCGACACAGGCGGCAACACCGCGG
>JBDHRV010000081.1:0-15977 GCA_039807745.1 Burkholderiales bacterium | reverse complement strand
CTCAGTTCGAACGAGAGGTCACCGGCGAGCGCATCCGCGACAAGATTGCGGCCAGCAAGCGCAAGGGAATGTGGATGGGCGGGCCGCTACCGCTGGGCTATGACGTGCGGGATCGGCTGCTGGTGATCAATGAAACCGAGGCTGCACTGGCCTGCCGCATCTTCGACGACTTTGTGACCATGCGATCAGCCACGCTGATGGTCAAAGCCTACGGTGCGGAAGGTGTGGTCACCAAGGGCGGCAAGTCCTTCACCAAGCAGGCCATCTACAAGATGCTGCACAACCGGATGTACCGGGGCGAGATCGTCCACAAGGGCCAGAGTTTCCCCGGCCAGCATCAGGCCATCGTCACTCAGCAACAATGGGACACGGTGCACGCACTGATCGCCACCGACGGCATCGAGCGGCGGCGCGACACCAATGACCGTCAGCGCGAACCGGTGCTGCTGCGTGGCCTGCTGTTCACGCCCGATGGCGAACGGCTGGTGCCCAGCTACACGGTCAAGAAGGGCAAAACCTACCGCTACTACAGCCCGATCAAACACCGGCGCTTCGGTGCGTGGGCCAGCCAGCACGGCGCGTTGCCTGCTGCACCCATTTGAAGAACTGGTCACGCAGCAAATCGTGGCGGCGCTGTCGGCACCGCACGTCGTGCAGTCGGTGTGGGAGCGGATGCAGCACATCCGGCCAGACCTCACCGAACCGCAGGTGGTGCTACCAATGCGCAATCTGGCAGGCCTGTGGCGGGAGTTGTTTCCAGCGGAGCAATGCCGCTTGGGGCAACTCCTGATCGAGCGCGTGGTGATTGCCGACGGCGGGCTGGAAACCATCTGGCGCGATCAGGGCTGGCAGGAACTGGCCGAACTGCTGCCCGGCAGCATCGGCGCGGAACTGCAGGAGATGGAGGAAACCGTATGAAACCGAATGTGCAGCCATTGGGGGAGGCAATCGCCCGTGAGCGCCGGGATGGCGGCCAGGTCAAGCTGTCGACCTTCATCCCGCTGAAGATCCGAAAGCGTGGCGGCAGCAAGGTGGTGGTGCGCCCGGACGGCCAGCTCGACGCGCCGGGCAAGGTGGTCACCCAGATCGACCAGCCCTTGCTGGTGGCGCTGACGCGGGCCTTCTACTGGCAGCAGTTGCTCGACGACGGCATGGTCGGCAGCGGCAGCGAAATCGCCCAGCGGGAAGGCTTGCATCACTCCACGGTCAACGAACTGCTGCGCCTGACCCTGCTGGAGCCAGCCATCATCCAGTCCATCCTGGCCGGGCAGCAGCCCCGGTGCATGAGCCTGCTGTGGTTCCAGCGCAATCCCCTGCCGACCGACTGGGTGGCGCAGCGGGATGTGGTGGTGGGGTTTGATGCCTGACCTGGCTACGAGCCCCTCGATGACCCGTGCCACGTCATCGTGGCATTTGGCGCACTTGCCCACCAGCAGCAAATCGCCGCCCTTGATGGTGCCGCTGAAATTGGTGATCGTCGTTTCGTGACGGCACTGTCCGCACCAGACGTTGGACAGCAGCCGCTGGCGGATGTCGGCAGGAATGGATTCCAAACGCTGGCGGGCAGGCCTGGTGAAAGTGGGCAGTGATTCGATGGTCATGACTCATTCCTCGAACAGCTCGGAGTGCGTGCCCGTGCGCACGAAGATGATGGTGTCGCCCTCCAGACGGTAGATCAGCAAGAAGTCACCGCCGATGTGGCATTCGCGGTGATCGGCCCAATCGCCCTTGAGGGGGTGGTCCAGCCACTCGGGGCCCAGCGGTGCGTCGTTGGCAATGAGCAGAAGCAATCGCCTCTTTCAGCCGCTTCAGGTCGTAGCGGCCCGAGCGCGAGAGGCGTTCCCAGTCTTTGAGGAAAGTCTTGGTGTAGTCGCACGCCTTGGGCGGCGTTGCCCGCTTACTGCTGGCGGGCTTTTTCGAGGTCATTGATCAGTGCGTCAGCAGAGTCAAAACGGGCGGCGCGCGCCTTGGTCATTGCGCGGGCTTCTTCCATAGCTGCGCGGGTCTGGGCGTTGGGCACCTTCAACTCCAGCGGAAAGGCCTGGTCGTTGACCACGCGCTTGAGCAGGATGCGCACGGCATCTGACACGGACAGCCCCATGGCTGCCAGTGCCTCGCTGGCTTGCGTCTTGATTTCGTCGTCCACACGGACGTGCAACATCGTGGAATGGGCCATGATCAGATCCTCCGTTTTGGCAATTATGTATCTCTATTGCGATACAGTCAAGCGGTCTGAGTGGGTGGGATAGATGCTGCCGGGCGATGCTCTGGTGGCGTTCGATGCCAGACCGCTCGCCTTGGTTGACGATGAACCTGCGCGCGTAAATTGTTGATTTTGCTTGACCACCATCTGCGCCTACCCGCAGGCCAAACGGAGAATAGAGACAGCGCTGGCGGAGAAAGCGGCCGATTTCGGGCGTTTCGGGAAAGTGCCACCCGCAGCACTGGTGGCCAGAACCCGCGTGGCGCGGGGATTTCAGGCAAGAAAAATGGCCCGGAGACTATCCGAGCCCTTGTGTATGGTGGAGGTGGGCGGAATCGAACCGCCGTCCGCAAGCCCTCTACAGGCAGATCTACATACTTAGTCTGGCCGTTTAATTTAACTGCCCCCGCGCGGGCCGACGCGCTCGAGGACAGCGAGTCACTGAGCTTTAGTGCCGGCTACCGTGACTCTGGCCGACACGAGCCCGTGAGAGATGACTCTGCAACCGGACCGAGGCTTGCGCCGCGTTCCAGTCCCGCCCCACAGGCAGAACGGGTGCAGAGTCTGGCCGGTGTTAGGCGGCCAGAGCGTAACGGTCGTCGTTGGCGACTATTGCGTTTCCAGCGGATTTACGAGGTGACTGGACCTCGGTATGCCCTGCGCTGCTTTGCAACCCACGTCGAAACCAGGTCACCCCCGATTGTTCCGAAGATGGATCCACGGCCGCTCGATTTCAAGGCCGAGAACCGAAGTGTAGCCGAAGCCGCGCTAAACCGCGGCACCGATCTTGCGCTTTGGTGAGTGTCGCATCCCCGCAAGAGCCCGTGGATAGGGGCAAAAAGACAGATGCAGGGTGATCGGGGGATCGGAAACAGCGGGAAAACCGTCATACATGTTGGCTTCCTCAACAGTCACGAGCACTGACCCGGACCGGTGTCGCAGAGGCGCGTGCTGGTGCTCGTGGATCGCGTGGCGTCTGATGGCGGTCATCGTTCTCTGGGCGGTGTATCCCGCTCACGGTGCCGACGTGGGCAGGTCGGTGTCGATCAGCGCCGATACACCCATGATCGAACTGCGCTCCAGGCTCGACGTCTGGTTCGATCCTGAGGGAAAGGCTTCGTTCGAGTCGGTCGAATCCGCAGTCGGCGGCTTCGGTCCCGTGTCGACCCGACAAGGTGACGACGTCAACTTCGGCTACCGAAGAGGTGCGATCTGGTTGCGCTTCGCGGTCAGGCCCGGCAAGGACGCGCCCGCCGATTGGCTGCTCGAGGTCGCCTATCCGCCACTGGATCGGGTCAGCGTGTTCGTGCGGGGTCGCGACGGCAGGGTCCTGGTGCAGGAAGCCGGAGACATGCTGCCGTACTGGAAGCGCCCGTTTCCCCACCGCAATCTCGTGTTTCCCCTGCACCTTCCTGCGGGCAGCGAACATTCCGTGTTTCTCCG
Source organism: Burkholderiales bacterium (assembly GCA_039807745.1). Classification (GTDB taxonomy): domain Bacteria; phylum Pseudomonadota; class Gammaproteobacteria; order Burkholderiales; family JAEUMW01; genus JAEUMW01. The sequence continues at coordinate 12,331 of JBDHRV010000081.1, read as the reverse complement.
CGTCGAGTCGCAGAGCAATACGACGATCCCGGTGCATCTCTGGCAGCCGGCCGCACTGGCCGAGCACGACCGAGTCGCCTACGCGACGCTCGCCCTGTATTACGGGCTGCTCGTGGCGTTGCTGGTCTTCAATCTGCTGATCTTCATCTCGGTACGCGATCCGCTGCATCTCCTCTATGTCGGCATGGCAGCCGGAATGGGAATCGGCCAGCTTTCCCTGAATGGCTTTGGCAGTCTGTGGTTGTGGCCCGATGCGACGAAGTGGGCGAACGACGCGCTGGCCTGGGGATTCGCGCTTTGCGGGTTGTCCGGCGCGCTCTTCACGCGGAGATTTCTCGATACCGAGCGTCACACGCCGATCCTCGACCGGTTCCTGCTGCTGTCGATGACGGTCTTCGGTGTGGAAGTCGCTTTCGGCATGTTCGTCCCGTATCGCCTCTTCGCGATCGGCGTGACTCTTTCTGGGCTTGGGTTCTCCGTGATCGCAGTGCTCGCCGGCATTCGCTGCTACCTGAAGGGGCAACCGGGTGCTGCTTACTTCCTCCTCGCCTGGAGCATGCTGTTTGCCGGGGCAGGCATTCTCGCGTTGCGCAACATGGGCTGGCTGCCCACCAACGGGTTCACGACCTATGCGATGCAGATCGCCTCGGCGCTCGAGATGGTGCTGTTCTCGTTTGCGCTGGCCGATCGCATCGACCGCCTGCGCCGCGAGAAAGAAGCTGCGCAGGCGGCGGCGCTGGCGTCGGGCGAAGCCATGGTGGCGGCCCTGAAGCGCTCCGAAACGGAGCTCGACCGGCGGGTGCGGGAGCGGACTCGCGAGCTCGCCCTCGCCAATCAGCGATTGAGCGAGAGCGCGGCGAAACACCGCCTGCAGGCCTCTCACGATGCCCTGACCGGGCTCGCGAACCGCATGCTGCTCGACGACCGGCTGGATCGTTCCATCGAGCACGCACGCCGGTGTGGCGCCAAGGTCGGCCTCGTGATGATCGACCTCGATCATTTCAAGCCGGTGAACGATACGTATGGGCACGCGGTGGGTGATCGGCTGCTGGTGGCCGCGGCGGCTCGTCTGCGCGAGGCGGTGCGCACGAGCGACACGGTCGCGCGCTACGGCGGCGACGAGTTCGTGCTCGTGATCGAGAACGTGCACAACCGCGAGGATGTCGAGCGCGCTGTCGCGAGTGTTCAGACGCGGCTGTCGGCGCCGGTGACAGATGGTGACTTGAAGCTCTCGTTCTCGGCCAGTCTGGGCGTCAGCATGTATCCCGATGACGCCCACGACGCAAGCACGCTGCTGCGGCGTGCGGACGAAGCAATGTACGCAGCCAAGAAAACCCGCAGGGCGAACGCGGGTGAGGGACGACGGCGCAGCGTCGGCATTGCGGCTTAATTCGCCGCGAAGCGCTAACCGCCAGAGAGTCGCAGCACCAGACCCGCGAGCGGCGGCAGGTCGATCACCAGTGAATCGGGCAGCCCCATCCACGAAGTGCCGGACGTCTGGATATGCCCGGCGTTGCCCAGGTTCGAGCCTCCGTAGAACTCCGAGTCGCTGTTCAAAACCTCATGGTAGGTGCCGTGCGCTGGAACGCCGATTTGGTAGCCATGGCGCGGCACCGGCGTGAAGTTCAGCACCACCACGACGAACGATCCGTCGCGCGCACGGCGCTGGTAGCTCACGACCGACTGGTCGGCGTCGTGGCAGTCGATCCACGAAAATCCCTCCTGCGAAAAGTCCAGCTCGTGCAGCGCCCGGCAATCCCGGTACAGCACGTTCAGATCGCGGGCGAAATGCCTTGTGCCCGCGTGGATCGGTATCGACGATTGCGCCCACTCCAATTCCCACTGCACCTGCCACTCGCGGCCCTGGCCGAACTCGTTGCCCATGAAGTTGAGCTTCTTGCCGGGGGAGGTGAGCTGATACAGGGCGAGCAGACGCAGGTTCGCGAACTTCTGCCAGCCGTCGCCCGGCATCTTGCCAAGCAGTGAATACTTGCCGTGCACGACTTCGTCATGGGAGAGCGGCAGCACGAAGTTCTCGGAGTAGGCGTAGACCTGCCCGAAGGTCAGCAGCTCGTGGTGGTAGCGGCGATGGATCGGGTCGCGTCCCATGTAGGAGAGCGTGTCGTTCATCCAGCCCATGTTCCACTTCATCGAGAAGCCGAGTCCCCCGAGGTAAACTGGCCGCGACACCATCGGCCACGCGGTCGACTCCTCGGCGAAGGAGAGCGCGCCGGGAAACTGGTCGTGGACCATGACATTCAGCTCGCGCAGGAAGGCGATCGCATCGAGGTTCTCACGACCGCCGTAGCGGTTCGGCAGCCACTCGCCGTGCTTGCGGGAGTAGTCGAGATAAAGCATCGAGGCGACCGCATCGACCCGCAGCGCATCGATGTGGAACTCTGACAACCAATAATGGGCGCTCGCGAGCAGGAAGCTCTTCACCTCGTTGCGACCGAAGTTGAACACGTGCGTGCCCCAGTCCTGGTGCAGGCCGAGGCGCGGATCCTCGTGCTCATAGAGCGCCGTGCCGTCGAAGCGGGCGAGTGCCCACGCGTCGGTCGGGAAATGCGCCGGCACCCAGTCCAGGATGACGCCGATGTTGCCCCGATGACAGGCATCGATGAAGCGTCGCAGCCCGTCGGGATCGCCGTGCCGGCTCGTCGGGGCGAAATAGCCCGTCGACTGGTAGCCCCACGACTCGTCGAGCGGGTGCTCCGAGATGGGCAGCAACTCGATATGCGTGTAGCCCATCTCCTGCACGTAGGGGACGAGGGCGGCGGCGAGTTCGTCGTAGCTGTAGAAGCGCCCATCCGGATGGCGCCGCCAGGAGCCCGCGTGCACCTCGTAGATGTTGATGGGCGCGTGCAGCCAATCCCACGCGGCGCGCCGCTCCAGCCAGTCCCGGTCTTGCCACGCGTGGGTGCTCCGCGGGCAGGTGCGGCCGGCCGTGCTCGGGCGCAACTCGAACTCCTGGCCGTACGGGTCGAACTTGACCATCACCTGGCCGGTGTGCCGGTTGCGGATCTCGAATTTGTACAGCGAGCCGGCCGGAAGGTCGGGCACGAAGAGCTCCCAGACGCCAGTGGATCCCCGGCTCATCATGGGATGCACGCGACCGTCCCAGCGGTTGAAGTCGCCCACGACTGACACCCGCTCGGCGTTCGGGGCCCAGACGGCGAAGCGAAAACCCGCCACGCCGTCGAGCGCCATGGGCTGCGCGCCGAGGGCTCGATACGCCTGATGGAAACGGCCCTCGTTGAAGAGATAAAGGTCGTGCTCGGTGAGGCTGGGCGCAAAGGCGTAAGGGTCGTGCGCGATGCGCGCGTTGCCGCCTTCTCCCACCTGCAAGCGATAGCGGGCGGGCAGGCCGGTGCCGCGCCACTCGAAAAGCCCAGCGATCCCGACCGGCTTCATCGGACACCACCCTGCGGGCGTCTCGATCGACAGCGCATCGGCGTGCGGGTCGAATGCGCGCACCAACTGCCGGTCGCCTTGCGTGCGCAGGCCGAGGAGCGCATGCGGATCGTGCAGCCGCGCCTCGAGCAGCCGCTGCGCAAGCTGATTGACTTCGGTGGGGAGGTCGTGTTTCATGAGCGGATAAAGAGCGGCATTATAGCCGTAGTCCCGGGAGGTCAGGCCCGCGTTCTCGCCGCGGGCGCTGCAAATCTGGATACCGATCAAACATCCAAGCAAGGACGCGTAAACGGTGACACCCGAATCCGCACCCCGATTCATCAGTCTGCTTACCAAGAACACGTATGCCATGGTGCTTGCAGGAGGCCGGGGCAGCCGCCTCGCGCACCTGACCGACTGGCGTGCCAAGCCCGGCGTGCCCTTCGGCGGCAAGTTCCGGATCATCGATTTCGTGCTGTCGAACTGCGTGAACTCGGGTATCCGCCGCATCGGCGTGCTGACCCAGTACAAGTCGCACAGCCTGATTCGCCACATCCAGCTCGGCTGGTCGTTCCTCGCGGGCCAGTTCAAGGAGTTCGTCGAGCTGATGCCCGCGCAGCAGAGGATCGAGGAGCTGTGGTATCAGGGCACGGCCGACGCGGTCTTCCAGAACATCGACATCCTGCGCGAGTTCGATCCCGACTACGTCCTGATCCTCGCCGGCGATCACATCTACAAGATGGATTACGGGAAGCTGCTCGCCTATCACGTCGCCAAGGCTGCGGACATGACCGTAGGCTGCATCGAGGTTCCGGTCCAGGAGGCAACGGCTTTCGGCGTGATGCACGTCAACGACGACTTGCGCGTGGTGGATTTCGTGGAGAAACCGCCCGTGCCGCCCCATATTCCCGGCCAGCCTGACTTGGCGCTCGCCAGCATGGGCATTTACGTTTTCAACGCGCGCTTCCTGTTCGAGCAGCTGATACGCGACGCCGACGATGCCGACTCGAGCCACGACTTTGGCAAGGACATCATCCCCCACATCATCGATCGCTATCGCGTCTACGCGCAGCGCTTCGCCGACAGTTGCGTCAACATGGTGGCGGGGGTGCCCTACTGGCGCGACGTCGGGACGGTGGACGCCTACTGGGAAGCGAACCTCGAGCTCACCAAGGTCGTCCCGGATCTGAACATGTACGACGACGAGTGGCCGATCTGGACCCATCAGGAACAGCTGCCACCCGCCAAGTTCGTGTTCGACGACCAGGAGCGGCGCGGCATGGCGGTCGATTCGCTCGTGTCCGGCGGCTGCATAATCAGCGGTTCGGTGGTACGCCGCTCGCTGCTGTTCTCGGATGTGCGCGTGAACAGCTACAGCGAGATCGAAGACTCGGTGATCCTGCCCAAGGTCGACGTCGGCCGGTACGTCACCCTCAAGCGCTGCGTGATTGACAAGAACTGCCGGATTCCTGAGGGTCTCGAGGTCGGCGTGAACCTGGCCGAGGACCGACGGCGCTTCTACGTCACGGACAACGGGGTGACGCTGGTGACGCCGGAGATGCTCGGTCAGCCGGTGCATCAGGTGCGTTGAGGCAGGCATGCAGGCGCCCCGTCTCGATTTCGTGCTCCTGTGGCACATGCACCAGCCCGATTACCGAGACTACGCCACGGGCGAATTCACTCTGCCCTGGGTCTATCTGCACGCATTGAAAGACTATTCGGACATGGCGGCCTATCTGGAGGCCCATCCGGGCATGCACGCCGTGGTGAACTTCGTTCCCATCCTGCTCGATCAGATCGAGGACTACGCCGAGCAGCTCGCGTCGGGCAACCTGCGCGATCCGCTGCTCAGGCTGCTTGCCCGCGAGAAGCTGGATGACCTCAGCGCCGCCGAACGTCGCCTGGTGCTCGACAGCTGCTGGCACGCCAACCACGTCCGCATGATCGAGCCGTTCCCCGTGTATCGCACGCTGAAGCAGATCTTCAGTCTGGTCGAGGCGCAGGGGGAGGGCGCGCTCTCGTATCTGTCCGGTCAGTATCTCGCCGATCTTCTCACTTGGTACCACCTTGCGTGGACCGGCGAGACCGTCCGCCGTAACAACGCGCTGGTGCCCCAGTTGCTCGCCAAGGCCGAGCGATTCACGCACGCCGACCGCCGCGCGCTGCTGCACCTCATTCGCGACACGATCTGCGGCCTGATTCCGCGCTATCGCAAGCTCGCCGAGAACGGTCGGGTCGAGCTCTCCTCCACGCCGCACTTCCATCCCCTGGCGCCCTTGCTCATCGACTTCGGTGCAGCGCGCGCCGCCCTCCCCGACGCCGCCCTGCCGGCCTCGCCGTGCTACCCCGGCGGCCGCAGCCGGGTCGCGTTCCACGTCGAGTCGGCGATCGCGAGCCACTCGGCCCGCTTCGGCCACGCACCGCGGGGCCTCTGGCCGGCCGAGGGCGCGGTTTCGCAACCGGTGCTGGAGGAGTTTGCGGATCAGGGAGTCAGGTGGATTGCGAGCGGGGAGGGCGTGCTCGGGAACTCACTGCGCCGCAGTGGGCACGAGGTCGGCAACAAACTCGAATGGCTCTACCGGCCGTGGCGGGTGACCGGTCCCGGGAGCGACGTGGCCTGTTTCTTCCGCGACGATCGACTGTCCGATCTGATCGGCTTCGAGTATTGCCGGTGGCACGGCGCCGACGCGGCAGCGCACTTCGTCGGGGAGCTCGAAGCGATCGCGCGATCGAGGCAGGAAGGCGAGGCGCCGATTGTTTCCGTCATCCTGGACGGCGAGAATGCCTGGGAGTTCTATCCCTACAACGGGTACTACTTCCTCACGGAGCTCTACGGCAGACTCGAGGCGCATCCCTTCATCCGGACGACCACGTTCGGCAAATGGCTGGACGAAGCGCCGCGCCCGGGTCGGCCACGCGCTGCGGCGGGGCGACTACCCGGGCTGGTCGCGGGGAGCTGGGTTTATGGAAATCTGTCGACGTGGATCGGGGCGACGGAGAAGAACCATGCCTGGGACCTGCTGGCGCAGGCCAAGCAGAGCTACGATCTGGTGATAGCGAGCGGTCGGCTGACCGAACGCGAGCAGGACGCGGCTTCAGTCCAGCTTGCTTCGTGCGAGAGCTCGGACTGGTTCTGGTGGTTCGGCGATTACAATCCGGCGCATTCAGTCGCGAGCTTCGACCGTCTTTTCCGGCAGAATCTCGCGCACCTCTACCGGCTGCTCCAGCTCCCCGTGCCAGACGTGCTGTCCCATCCCGTGAGCGTCGGCGGGGGTTCACCCGAAGCGGGGGGTGCGATGCGGCGTTCCTCCTGACTCCGGAGCGCGAAACTTTTCTCCCGCTCAAGCGGTCACTTGACTACCATTCAACGTCGGCACCCCGGTGCCGTTTGACCCTCGAGGAGCTTCTGCCATGAAACGAATGTTCGCCCTGCTCGCTGCGCTTGGTCTCGCCCTGTCATCCGCTGCCTATGCCGACGGCGCGGGTTGCTCCGAAAAGGCGAAGGCCGAGAAGAACAAGACCAGCACCTTGGTCGATCCGGCCCCTGAGATGCGGTAGCGCACCGGCTGGTCGCCGTAACCCGAAAGCCCGCGGGCTTCGTCGCGGGCTTTTTCTTTGCCGATGAGCCGGGCGGAACCCTTTCCTCCGGCCCCGTGATCGGGGCCCTGGGGGAAACGGGTCGACTAAGCCTTCACCACGTTCGGCAGCGCCTTCGAGTATCGCCCGCGCGTGTCCACGATCACCTTTGCATGGGTTTGTATCAGCTCGTAATCGAACCGGTCGTGATCGGTGGCTAGCAGGACCAGGTCATACGTGGCGATGGTCTCGGCGGTGAGAGCGATGCTGGTCAGCTGGAATGAGTAACGCCGCATTTTCTTGAACACCGGTACGTGGGGATCCGAATACTCGACTTCCGCACCCTTCGCGGTCAAGAGCTCCATGAGCTCCGCCGAGGGGGACTCCCGCATATCGTCGACGTTCTTCTTGTACGCAATGCCTAGCACGAGGATACGGCTGCCCTTGAAGGCACGCCCCTGTTCGTTGAGGGCATCCGCACACTTGCCGACGACCCAGTGCGGCATGCTGCTGTTGATCTCCCCGGCGAGTTCGATGAAGCGCGTATGGATGCCAAACTCCCGGGCCTTCCACGTAAGGTAGAAGGGGTCGATGGGGATGCAGTGCCCGCCGAGCCCGGGTCCAGGATAGTAGGGGACGAAGCCGAACGGCTTCGTCGCCGCCGCGCGAATGACCTCGTGGATATCTATACCCATCCGGTCCGCCACGATCTTCATCTCGTTCACCAAACCGATGTTGACTGCACGGTGAATGTTCTCGAGCAGCTTCGTCATCTCGGCAGCGCGCGTCGAGCTTACCGGGACCACGTGGTCCACCGCGCATCGGTACAGGGCAGCGCCCACCTCCAGGCAATCCGGGGTAAAGCCGCCGACAACCTTGGGAATATTGTGGGTGCCAAACTGGGCATTGCCCGGATCTTCCCGTTCCGGTGAGAAGACCACGAAGACGTCTCGACCAACCTCGAGCCCCGCTGCCTCCACACGGGGTACGATTTCTTCATCCGTGGTGCCCGGGTAGGTGGTGCTCTCCAGGGAAACTAGCTGACCTGGTCTCAGATGCCGGGCGATCGACTCGATTGTCCCGATCACGAAGCTTAGGTCCGGTTCCCGGTGCTCATTGAGCGGGGTCGGCACGCAGATGATCAAGGTGTCCGGCTCTCCAGCCCGCGCGAAATTATGGGTTGCCGTGAAGCCCTTCGACAGACCTGCCGCGACGCGCTCCGCAGCGATATGCTCGATGTAGCTGCGCCCTTCGGCAAGCTGCCGGATCTTGTCCGCATCCACATCGAATCCAAGCACACGAAATCCGGTTTCAGCGAAACGCAACGCGAGCGGCAGGCCGACGTAGCCGAGGCCGATGATCCCAACGAATGCCTTTCGGCTCTCGATTCTTTCAAGTAGGACGTTCTTCAAAGTCGACTCTCCCCTGAACGAAGTTGCTGCACCGAAGGGACTGGAGCGCACGTCTCTTCCGACGTCCTTCAATGGTGCGTTTACATTCTCAGCCGCTGATCGTAGGCGCGGGAGGCGTGGGGCGGCGGACCGGCCGATCGAACAACCAGCCTCCTTCGCGCGCCTTGTCGGCGAGCAACTCATTCACGGTGCCCACGTCTATCGACTGCTTCTGATCGGCATAGCCGTACACCAGCGCCGTGTCGCAGAGCAGATTGATTACGCGCGGGATGCCGCGGCTCGCCGAGAAGATTGCGTCGCAAGCGCCGTCCGTGAATAGATCCTCCCGGCTTGGACTGGCGATCGCCAACCGGTGCCGGATGTACGCGAGCGTTTGCTCCCTGTCGAGCGGTGAGAGGAGGTAGTCGACCGCCACCCGCTGGGCGAACTGCCGCATCTCGGATCGGCGCAGCGTGCTTCGAAGTGTGAGCTGGCCGACGAGCACGGTCTGTAGCAGCATCGTCCTGCCAGCGTTGATGTTCGAGAAGAGCCTCAACTCCTCGAGCACCTCGGCCGCGAGCGACTGCGCCTCGTCGATGACGAGCACCACGCGCTTGCCTTGCACCTCCTGTCGCTTGAGGTAGTCGACCAATACTTGCTGCATGGCGATCTTGTCCAAGCTGCGGTGATCGAGTCCGAATTCGGCCAGCATCCACTGCATCAGCTCGGTGAATGTGCCGTTGACACCGGTGACCATTCCCACGGAAATGCGCGGTCCATGACGGCTCAGGAGGTAGCGCATCAACGTCGTCTTGCCCGTACCGATGTCTCCGCTGACGACGCAGAACATGGCCTGGTTGCGCAGGCCATACGTCAAGAGGTCCAGCGCCATGCGGTGCTGGCGCGAGAGGTACATGAACTCCTCTTGCGGCAACAACGCAAAAGGCTTCACCTTCAACCCGTAGAAGGGTTCGTACACTAGCCTTCCGCTCCGAACAACCGTCCGAAGAATCCGGGCTTCGGGCGCGTGATGGGGTCCGGCTCGGGCAGATTCCGCGACTTGTTGAGCACGACGCCCATCAGATTCGAGTGGCGCAGAAGGTCACACGATCGCTCGATGTCGTCGCGCGCGGTCTTGCACTCTTCGACTAGCAGGATGGTCGCGTCCATGTAGGTGGAAAGTGCCAGCGTATCTGCGCCGGACAGGATCGGCGGCACATCGAAAACGATGAGCCGGTCCGGATAGCGACCCCGCAGCTCCCGTATCAAATCCGCCATCATCGGCGAGCGCATCAGCTCGGATGTATTCGCGACGGGCGCACCCCCCGGAAGGACCACGAGATTGCCGATATTGGGGTGGAGCAACAGGTCTTCGATCTCCGCCTTGCCGACCAGGTAGTCCGCCAGACCCGGCCCCGGCGCGAGTTCCAGCATATGGCACAGGTCCGGGTCGCGCAGGTCGGCGTCGACGAGCAGCGAGGTGTAGTCCACTTCCATCGCGAAGCTGATGGCGAGATTGAGCGACACCGTGGATTTGCCGGCACCCTTGTTGGGGCTAGTGACCGCGAGGGTCTGCCAGCCGTTCTGGCGCATCTGCATCAGAACCTGCGTGCGCAGGAGGCGGAATGCGTCGGCGGTGGCATCGTTCGCCACGGCCGCCACGCGGTGTCGCTCCAGTACGTGCGGAGCGATGTCGACCACGCGCGTGCGGGTGTATTCGATGCGGCCGGGTAGGCGGACCGGCCGAGTGGATTCGACGACCACGTCCTGCACTGGAGCGAAGAGTCCATCGGTCTCGGTTTCGGTGCCGAGAATGCGTTGCAGGGCGATAGCGATCTTTTCCATGCCGGCTACAGGAGCTTGAGCGCTTGGTAGACCCCCACCAGGAGACCAATTGCCAGCAACAAGATGACAACGATCCCCACTAGAGTACGGCGCCATTTCGCCACCCGTTCCCGGCGCGTCTCGATGTAGGGAATGGCGGTGAGCACGGGGACACGCGCGATTCGCGCGAGCTCGAGGGGTCCTTTCACGGAAGGGTTGAGGAGGTCCCGCAGCCACGCAAGTCCAATCCCGCTGCCAAGCGACGCGACCAGCCCGATCAGCGCTATCCGCATGCGGTTGGGACTGGCTGGTCGCTCCGGAAGTGTCGGCGGCTCGCTCAAGGCGAAGCGCTCGGCCTTGCGGTCCTTTTCGAGCTCCATAGCGACCTCGGCCTGCATCTGTTTCGCCTTCACTTCCCGGTAGCGGGTCTGGGCGTTGTCGTAATCGCGTGTCAGGTCCTGGTACTCGCGCTCGATCTCCGGAATCTGCAGCAGCCGGGTGTCATAGGTCCGCTGCTTGGCTCGCAGGTCTTCCCTGAGTGCGGCGAGCTGAACGAGTTCTCTTCGCGTGCTATCCAGTTGGGTGGTGAGGGCGATGTACGCAGGATTGTCGGGCTGCTGGCTCAGCTCGTTGACGGGGCGCCTGGGAGATGCTCGCCCGGCTGACATTGCCCTGGGATCCGAAACGTTTAGAGCGGCGATGGAGCGCTTCACCTTCTGAACGTCGGGGTGATCTTCCGAGTAGCGCTCCTTCAGCGCCGCGAGCTCTGTTTCGAGCTCTATGCGCCGCGCCGCATTACCGCCATCCGCGTCCGATGTGCCGACATCTGCCTTGAGCGCCGCGATCTCCCTCTGCATCCGGCGAATGTCCGGGTGATCCGGGCCGTACGCTGCGGACGAACTGGCGTATTGTGCTTGAAGCGATCGCAGGCGCTCGGAGGGGGTGAGCACGCGCTCGTTTCCGGCAGTCGTCACGACTGGTAGGGTTGGCTTGATGAGGGGCAGCTGTGCCTCGAGGGAGAGCTTCCGGTCCTGCAGCATGCTCATTTCCCGCTCGATTCGCAGCAGTTCGGACTCCGTGCGCTCTGCAAGCTGCATGTTGACCGCAGATGATTCCGGCGTGCGGCCGGCGTAGCGCCGTTTGAATTCCGCGAGCTTCGCTTCGGTCTCCTGAATCTGCTTGCCGAGACGTTCCGCCTCTTGGGTAAGGAAGGCCGTCGTCTCGGCCGCGCTTTGTTGACGGGCCTTCACGTTCTCCTGGAGGAAGAGCGAAACCAGCTCATCGACGACCTTCTGTGCACGTTCCGGGTGCGGCGAGTCATACGAGAGCTCGAAGGCGATGGTCGCGTTCACGCGCCGTCCGCTGCTGCGATCCGAAATGCTGGCATCGACGGTCGCGAGCTTGATGTCCCTGCGCATCCGCTCAACGATGCTTTCGTTCGATTCGCGGTCGCGGTACTTCTCGTACAGATCGTACTTATCGACGAGCTGAAGCAACACGGCTCGGGTCATCACCTGCTGACTGATCACCTGGATGCGCTCGTCGGCAAAGCTCGTGATGGTGGAGCGGACCAAGTCCGGAGGGATCTCCTGCTCCTGCACGAGGATGGTCGCCGTGGAGCGATACACTGGCGGCAGGCCGACGGCGACGGCGACCGTGACGGCGGCGAGCGCTATGGTCACGGCGATGATCTGGATCGCGTGCCGCCGCAGGATGGCGAGATACTCGCGAAAGTCCTTGCTGCCTTCTTCGTCCATGGTCGGAAAATCCTACAGGGGAAGGTCCGAAACGCCGTTCGTCGCCCGAAGAGCGGTCGTGGGCGGCTCGCGATCCTTGTTGAAGGGAGACAGCAACGGTCCCTTCGCGGTCGAACGGTGCAGCCTACATGACCCACTATCATACATGGGGATCATGTTTCGCATGTCGCTCTCCGGAGACAGATGCAAGAAAGCGCGCCGCCTCCTAAGGGATGGTGAACTGATCAAAGGGTGAGGCTTCCGGCTTCGGCGACGACTGCCCAGCCTCGCTGGTCTGCTCTGCATCGACCGGCTCGGTTGCGGTGCCGGCGGGGGAAAGCGGCACGGGACCTGCCCCCGGCAGCCCCTGAGTATCCAACCGGGCGCCCACCCAATCCGTGAACGACGCCC
>JBDHRV010000080.1:0-16126 GCA_039807745.1 Burkholderiales bacterium | reverse complement strand
ACCATGCCGACCCGCGGATCCTTCACCTCGAGGCGGATAAGCTCTGCCAGCTCGCGCTGAATCTGGTCCGCGATGCGACGCAACCGCGGTGCGTTACGTGGCATGGCGGTGACGCTGACGCCCGCCCGCGGGCGGCACGAGCACCATCAGAGCGTCCGCGCAATCTCGACCACTTCGAAGAACTCGAGCTGGTCGCCTTCCTGGATATCGTTGTAGCCCTTGAGCGAAAGCCCGCATTCGAAGCCGGCCTTGACCTCGCGCACGTCGTCCTTGAACCGCTTGAGCGAATCGAGTTCCCCGGTGAAGACGACCACACCCTCGCGCAACAGCCGCAGCCCCGCATGGCGCTTGACCACGCCATCGAGCACATAGCACCCGGCAACGCTGCCGACCTTCGAGATCCGGAACACCTGGCGGATCTCGACGAGGCCGATCACGCGCTCCTTCCGCTCGGGCGCGAGCATGCCGGAGAGGGCCGCGCGCACTTCGTCGACCGCGTCGTAGATGACGTTGTAGTAGCGCACGTCGATGTTGCTGGTACCGATCAGCTTGCGCGCCGTCGCATCCGGCCGGGTGTTGAAGCCGATGACCACCGCGTTCGAAGCAAGTGCGAGGTTGATGTCCGACTCGGTGATGGCGCCCACGCCGCTGTGGATGATGTTGACCTTGACCTCGTCGGTGGAGAGCCGCTGCAGGGCGTGGGCGAGCGCCTCGTAAGAGCCCTGCACGTCCGCCTTGATGACGAGCGAGAGGGTCTTGATGCCGCCCTCGCCCATCTGCTCGAACATGCTCTCGAGCTTGATCGACTGCTGTTTGGCAAGCTTGACGTCGCGGAACTTGCCCTGGCGGAAGAGCGCGATCTCCCGCGCCTTGCGTTCATCGTTCAGCACGACGAATTCCTCGCCGGCAGTCGGTACCTCGGACAATCCCTGAATCTCGACGGGGATGGACGGGCCGGCGGCATCGACGCTGCGCGCGGCCTCGTCGAGCATGGCCCGGACCCGGCCGTACGCCGCACCCGCGAGGACGATATCGCCGCGACGCAGGGTTCCGGACTGCACCAGCACCGTCGCCACCGGACCCCGGCCCTTGTCGAGCCGCGCCTCGATGACGAACCCCTTGGCGGGGGTGTCGCGCGATGCCTTGAGCTCCAGCACCTCCGCCTGCAGCAACACGCTTTCGAGCAGCCGATCGATGCCCTCTCCGGTCTTGGCCGAGACCTCCACGAACATGGTGTCGCCACCCCATTCCTCCGCCACGACGCCTTGCCCGGACAGCCCCTGCTTGATGCGTTCCGGATTCGCCTCGGGCTTGTCGATCTTGTTGACCGCCACCACCACCGGCACCTTCGCCGCTCTGGCATGATGCACGGCCTCGATCGTCTGCGGCATCACGCCGTCATCGGCAGCCACCACCAGCACCACCAGGTCGGTCACTTTCGCGCCGCGTGCGCGCATGGCGGTAAAGGCCTCGTGGCCCGGCGTGTCGAGGAACGTGACCGTGCCGCGCGGCGTCTCGACGTGATAGGCGCCGATATGCTGGGTGATGCCCCCGGCCTCGCCGCTCGCCACCCGCGTGCGGCGCACATAGTCGAGGAGCGAGGTCTTGCCGTGATCGACGTGCCCCATCACCGTCACCACCGGCGCTCGCGGCTCGAGCGTCACTTCCTTCTCGCCGGGTGCCTCCGCGAGGAACGCTTCGGGATCATCGAGCTTGGCGGGCTTCGCCACGTGTCCGAGCTCTTCGACCACGATCATCGCGGATTCCTGGTCCAGCACCTGATTGATGGTCACCATCTGGCCGAGCTTCATCAGCGCCTTGATGACCTCCGCGGCCTTGACGGACATTCGTTGCGCGAGCGCCGCCACGGTGATGGTTTCGGGCACCAGAACCTCGTGCACCATGGGCTCGGTCGGCAGCGAAAAGGCGTGCGAGCCGCGCTCCTCGGACCGTCCCCTGGCGCCCGCCTTGTGGGTACGCCAGCCATCGCCGCCCCCGCTGTCGCCGCGCGTTTTGATGGCGCGACGGCGCGCGCTGTCGTCGGTCCAGGCGACCTGCCGCGTCACCTTCTTTTCCGCCTTTTTCTCGGGCTTCTTCTCGCCGGGCTTGAGCGCCGGCTTGTGCAGGGTGCCTTCGGTCCCGGCCGGCGCGCCAGCGGCAGGCGCGGTGGCGCCTTGGGCTACCGGCGCCGCCGGAGCTACCGCTTCGGTCTGGCGGGCTGCCGCTGCCTTCTGCTCGAGCTCTTCCTGCTCTTTCCGCTTGCGTTCCTGTTCCTGTTGCTGGCGCGCCCGGGCGTCCTCGCTCTGGCGTGCGATCAGCTCTGCTTGGCGGCGCGCTTCCTCCTCGCGCAAGGCCTGCTCGTCCGCGCTCACGACCGGCGCTTCCGCCGCGACCGCAGTCTCGGCCGCGGTTTCGACCTCCGGCGCTGGGGCGGACGCATCCCGCTTCACGAAGACACGCTTGCGCCGCACTTCGACCTGGATGGTGCGGGCCTTGCCGGTGCTGTCCGCTTTCTTGATCTCGGTCGTCTGCTTGCGCGTGACGGTGATCTTCTTGCGCGCCTCGCCGCCACCGTGGACCCGGTGCAGGTAGTCGAGCAGGCGCGTCTTGTCCTGCTCTGTCAGCGTGTCTTCGGTGAGCTTCTTGACGACGCCCGCCGACTGCAGCTGCTCCAGGAGGCGCGCGGGATCCATCTTCAGCTCGCTAGCAAACTGCGCGACGCTCATCTGTGCCATTCGAAACCCCCGGTGCTACCTGTTCATTCCGCAAACCAAGGGGCGCGCGCGGTCATGATCAACCGCTTCGCCCGTTCCTCGTCCATGCCCGTCAGCTCGATCAAGTCGTCGACCGCGAGATCCGCGAGATCCTCCTGTGTCGTCACGCCCTTCGAGGCGAGCACCCGCGCCGTCGCGCCGTCCATTCCCTCCAGCGACAGCAGATCTTCCGCGACGCTCTCCACCGCCTCCTCCGAGGCGATCGCCTGCGTCAGAACCGCGTTGCGCGCCCGGCTGCGCAGTTCGTTGACCGTGTCCTCGTCGAAGGCTTCGATCTCCATGAGCTCCGTCACGGGCACGTAGGCGATCTCTTCGAGCGTGCTGAAGCCCTCGCGCGCGAGAATCTCCGCCACCTCCGCGTCGACATCGAGCTTCGCCATGAAGAGGTTCGTGATGACAACGAGCTCCTCCTCGGTCTTGCGGTGAGACTCCTCCTCGGTCATGAGGTTGAGCTCCCACCCGGTGAGCTCGCTCGCGAGCCGGACGTTCTGGCCGGTGCGCCCGATCGCCTGGGCCAGGTTCTCCTCGTCGACGACGATGTCCATGCTGTGCTTTTCCTCGTCGACCACGATACTCGACACTTCCGCCGGGGCGAGCGCGTTGATCACGAACTGCGCGGGGTCAGGCGACCACAGGATGATGTCCACCCGCTCACCCGCAAGCTCCCCGGTCACTGCCTGCACACGCGACCCGCGCAGGCCGACGCAGGTGCCGATCGGGTCGATGCGCTGATCGTTGGACTTCACCGCGATCTTGGCGCGCGAGCCCGGGTCACGCGCCGCTGCCCTGATCTCGAGCAGCCCCTCCTCGATCTCGGGCACCTCCAGCTCGAAGAGCTTCACCAGAAACTCCGGCGCGGTGCGAGACAGGATCAGATGGGGACCGCGCGCCGTGCGATCGATCTTCATCAGGAACGCCCGCACGCGATCGCCGACGCGGAGGTTCTCCTTCGGGATCATCTGATCGCGCGGCAATACCGCCTCGACCCGCCCCGACTCGATGATCGCGTTGCCGCGCTCCATGCGCTTGATCATGCCGGTGACGAGGTGCTCCTTGCGGGCGAGGAAATCCTGCAGGATCTGCTCGCGCTCGGCGTCGCGGATTTTCTGCAGGATCACCTGCTTCGCCGCCTGCGCCCCGATGCGCCCGAATTCAACCGGCTCCAGCGGGTCTTCGACGAACGCCTCGAGCTGGATGTCCTCGCTACGCTTCAGTGCTTCGCTCAGCGCGATCTGGATCGGCGGGAATTCCATCGCCTCGTCCGCCACCACCTGCCACCGGCGGAAGGACTGATAATCCCCCGTGTTGCGGTCGATTTCCACCCGCACATCCACGTCTTCGCTGAAACGCTTCTTCGTCGCCGACGCGAGCGCCTGCTCGAGCGCGGCGAACACCACGTCGCGGCTCACGTTCTTCTCGCGCGCCAGCGCGTCCACCAGCAGCAAAATTTCCCGACTCATGAGCTTCCCCGCTTCATACCCTGGGAACGAGCCGCGCTCGATCCAGATCCTGGAACTCGAGCGACACGAGCTTGCCATCGACCTCGATGCTGAGGTGATCCCCGTCCAGGCCGCGCAAGATGCCGGCGAAGTTTCTGCGGCCCGCGAGCGGCGTGCGCATGCGAACCTGTACCTGCTCCCCGGCGAAGCGCGAGAAGTCGTCCCGTCGCCTCAAGGGACGGTCCAGCCCCGGCGAAGAAACCTCCAGGCGGTCGTAGTCGATGTTCTCCACAGCGAACACCCGCGACAGGTGGTTGCTGACCTTCACGCAATCGTCGATGGTGATTCCCTCCGCCTTGTCGATGAACACGCGCAGATGCCTGCCGTGGTTGGCCAGCTCGATGTCCGCGAGCTGATAGCCCAGTCCTGGCAGTAATCCGTCGAGCAGTGATCGCAGGTCCATCGCATCGGTGCCACAAACAAAAAATGGGCCGCAAGCCCATCTTGTTGTCTTTCAAGATTTTTCCATTCTAGCAAATCCTCGCTCCCCATATAAAGCGGTTTTCCGGTTCGACAAGGGGAACCCGCGTGCCTAGGACCCGAGCGCCCAAAAAAAGAGCCCCGCTCGTGGCGGGGCTCCTGGAGTGCTTTCGGACGGGAGATTATTGCGGCTTCGTCCCGCTCACGTTGATGTCCACCCGACGGTTCGGCTGCAGGCACTCGATCAAGGCCTTGCGACCCTTCGAGGACTTGCAGTCTGCCATCGTCACCTTCAGCTCGGACATGCCCTTGCCGGATGCCGAGATGCGATCCGATGCAATGCCCTTGCTCGTCAGGTATTGCTTGACGGTATCGGCACGCCGCTCCGAGAGCTTCTGGTTGTAAGCCTTGCTGCCGATCGGATCGGTGTGGCCGATGGCGATGATGCTGTCGAACGTCGCCCCTTGCAGCGTGGCCGCCAGTTCGTCGAGCAGCTCGATGCCCTTCGGCTTCAACGCGTACTTGTCGAAGTCGAACAGCACGTCGGCCGAGAAATCGAACTTCTTCGGCAGCAGCTTCGCCGGCGGCGGTGCGGGCGGCGGGGGCGGCGGCGGGGGCGGCGGCGGGGCTACCACCGGCGGCGGTGGCGGCACCGGCTTCGGCCCGAGCGCGATGTTCACGCCGGCGGAGATGATGTAGTCGTTGAACCCATCGGTCGGAGTGTTGCCCGTGTTCGTCGGGTTGTTACTCCACCGCCAGCGTGCATCGACCCGACCCGAAACGGTGTCGTTGAACGGGTACAAGAGGCCCACGCCGGCATTCGCCATCCAGCCGATGGCGGTTGCGCCCGGCTGATAGCCGACCCCCGCCGGGGTCAGGACCACCCCCCCGGCGGTCTGCTCGCGGATACCACCACCGCCCAGCAGAAGGAACGGTTGCAGCCCGGTCCGCTTCAGGAAGATAAGCGCGTCCAGACCGAACGGGATGTTGTCGTAGCCGCCGGGAGCCTGGTTTGCGTTGGCATTCAGACTCTCGTAGGCACCCCGCAGCTCGAGATTGATCCATCGATTGATGGGCTTTCCGAGCGCCAGACCGCCGCCCCAACCGTTGCTCGCGTTGCGATCGCCGTCACGAATCGTGAAGGTGCCGAACGGGTTCACGTACCAGCGGGGATCGTAGGCGGGCGTGTAACCGGTAGAGAGCGCGTCCTTGACATCATAGAACGGCTGACCGGTCTCGACGCCGGAAGGGCTTCTTTGTTGGGCATAGGCAACTGGCGCGGCAAAAGCCAACGCCACGGCGCAACCCAAGAGTTTTTTCTTCATTCATCGTTCTCCAAAAATTGGCGTCCCTGCAAGGCTCGGACGCCGTTTCAGAAGGCGGCCCAATGACTGAGAACCCCGGGCGTGCCCATTCCAGTATGCGCGGCTCCTGCACCGCCACGGCCCTGCCGGGATCGGGACCATCGGTAATCGGTATTCTCTTGCCAGTACCCCCGACGGGCTTCATGGTGCCCGAGCGGAAGCGGTGCTGGCAACGTTTCAGCGCTCCAACTTCCGCCAAACCGGCGTCATGGTCGACTAGTGTTGCGCCGATGCAACACTTCGGGCGACCCGGAATGGTAACTCGCGTCACCCCGACTCGATGCTGCGGGGTCCTTCGGCGGGGCGCTGGGAAGCCCCCTCCGGCAGGGACTTGATGTACACGTCCTGCTGCGGGAACGGAATCTCGATGCCGGCATCGGCGAGGGCCTTGGCGATGGCTGAATTCACCTCATGGACGAGCGGCAGGCGCTCCTCCAGCGTGCTTGCGTAGGCGCGTACCTCGAAATCGAGAGAGCTCGCGCCGAACACCGTGAAAATTACCGACGGCGCGGGATTGCTCAGCACGCCCGAGCAGGATCGCACCGCCGCCAGAATCACCGCCTGGGCCTGGTACGGATTGGTGCCATAGGCGACTCCCACCTTGAGCAGGAGCCGAGTGGTCGGGTCGGAAAGAGTCCAGTTGATGACGCGCTCGGTGATGAAGCTCTTGTTGGGAATGACAACGTCGCGGCGGTCGTTGTCGGTGAGCGTCGTGGCACGAATCTGGATGCGCGAAACCACGCCGGTTACATCGCCCACCGTCACCGTATCGCCGATCCGTACCGGCCGTTCGAAGAGGATGATGAGGCCGGAGACGAAGTTCGCCACCACCTCCTGCAGACCGAAGCCGAGACCGACGCCCATCGCCGCCACCAGCCACTGCAGCTTCGACCAGCTCACGCCGAGCAAACTGAAGATCGAGATCGTGCCGACGCCGATGATCAGGTAGCGGGCGGTCGTGGCGACGGCGAACTGTGCACCCGGGTCGAGGCTCAGGCGCTGGAGCAGCACGTGGAGCACGCTGCCGATGTTGCGCACCGTGAGGATCATCAGGAAGAGGACGAGCAGCGACAGCGTGACGCTGCCCACGGTGACCGGCACTTGCGTCGCCTCGCCGTCGACGACCGCCGACTGCGTCCACAGTTGCACGTCGCCGATCATGCTGAGCGCGGGAATGGAGCCGTGCCAGATGAGATACAGCCCGACCAGGACCGCGGCCCCGACCAGGGTCTCGAGCAGCTGCCGCGTCTGGGCATCGATGCTGTCGAGGTCGAGTATCTCGATGCGTTTCACGCTGCCTTCGATCATCACCTCGGTCTGCGCCGCTTCGGCCTGCTGCGCGTGGTAGGCAAGCCGTGCCCGCGCGATCACCATCCAGCGCGCGATGAGGTGCAGCGCGACGATGGCCGCGACGACGAGCCAGAACGAGTCGCCCACCCGGCGGAAGAGCATCTGCGCCGCATACAGATAGCCGCCCAGAGCGAGCCCCATGATCACGAGCGAGAGCAGGATCAGGAACACGAACCACAGCCAGCGCAGGCGCGTGAGCCACGCATCCGGTCTGGCCGCGATGAAGCTGCGCATCGGCGGTCGATCGAACCGCAGCAACTGGACGAGCACGCCGGTCGCGACCGCAAGCAAGAGGATGAAGGCCACGCGGCCCAGGCTGGAGCGCTCCGCCTCGGTGGCGAACTGACCCATGGTGATCGAGACGAAGCCGACCGGCAGCGCCAGCAGCAGTATCCAGTGCACGCTCCGGCGGATCGCATCCGTCGCCTCCTTGCGCCAGCCGAAGTGCAGCGGCCCGACGCCGTTCGGGGCGCACAGGGCGCGCAGCATCAGAAGGAAGAAGAGCGGCACCGCGAGCGCCCCCAGTCCCGCCCCCACCTGCCTCGCGAAGCGCGATGCCGTGGCGTCGTCCGTGAGCATCATCGCGATGGCCTGCATGAGCAGCGGCCACGGCAGCGCGCTCAGCGCGGTCAGGCCGAGCGCCTTCAAGGTGAGCCCGACACTGTCTTCCGGAATCCTGCCGACCTTGCCGGAGAGCGACCTGATCCCGGTGTAGAAGGCGCGGCGCCGCACCAGCAGGAAGCCGACCGCGGCCACGATCGGCACGGCCTGCAGCCAGCGCCCCTTGATCGCGTTCCAGAGCGCCGTGACCACACTCCCCCAGTTTTGGGGCGACCCCAGGGAAGCGAGGCTCAGCATCGCCTCCTCGAACCAGTCCGCGCCGTAGCGCGAGACCGGCACCCAGAACAGCACCCTGGAGAGAAACGCACGAAACCCGTCGGATGCACGCAGCATGCGCTTCTCCGCCACGTCGGTCGCGTCGAAGAGCTGCAGCAGGTACTTCTGTTCGTCGGCGATCTTCGCGACCAGTCCCTTCATCTCCTGCAGCTGCGCCCACACCTCGGGCGTCAGCCGTTCGGCATCCTCCGCGCCGATACGCGCCGAGAGTTTCTGCCGAAAAAGATCGTAGTTGCTGGCGACCTCCTGGAACGGTGCCTCATCCTGCTCCAGCTGGAAGATCTTGGCGGTCAAGTCCACCGCCTGCTCTTCGCGCTCGCGGTTGGCGATGCGAAAGTCGGCAGCGGCGGGCAACTCGCGGATCTCCTTGATCAGCACGCGTCCCAGCGCCTCGCTCAGATTGTTGTCGCGCACCCGCTGGCGCAAGCTCGCGTCGCGCGCTTCGATACGATCGGCAAGCCCGACAAACGCGTCGCGCTGCGTCTCGACACGGTGGATCTCGGTCGCGAGCCGCGCGTGCTCCGTGGTGAGGCGGCTCTTCCATTCAGCGAGCTCGCGCAGGATCGGATGTTTGGTCGCGGCTGCCTGCAGCGCGCGTTCCGCCTCCTGCTGCGAAGCCTCGGCCTCGGCGAGGCGACGCTTGCCAACGAGTTCGTCGAGCGCCTTCACCCGGCGCTCGGAGAGCGCGAGCTCGAGGCGCGCGGCGTCGCGCTGATGCTGGGCCAGGCTCAGGAGTACGGGCTGCGCGGCGAGCTCCGCCGTCAGCGCCGGGACCTGGGCCTGCTTCAGTTGGAGTGTGGCGCGCAGCGCGGCGAGGCGCGCCTCGCCGAGCGCGGTGCCGAGTTCGCCACCCAACCCGGCCATCTCCTTCTTGAGGTCGACGATCGCGCCCTGGGCATCGCGCAGTTCCTCTTTCGCGGCCGCGATGCGTTCCGTGCGCCGCGCGAGCGCCTGTTCCTTGGCGGACAGATCGTTCCTGAGGACAGTCTGCTTCGCCTGGGCGGCGTCGAGGACTTTCGCAAGCTCGTCGGACTCAAGCGCCGTCTCGGCGATCAGGTCGGTCGGACCGTCGAGCGCGGCCTTCAGCGCCGCGTTGTTGCGCTCGCTGCGCGCGATCTCGGCCTGACCCGTGGCCAGGACCTTCTGGTACTGCGACGCCTGGGCGTTCACGTCGTCAATGCGCTCGAGGTCGCTGCGCACGCTGCGATAGATCTCGACGATCTTCGCGCGGCTCGCGGCATCGATGTCCTTGCGGGTTTCCGCGTCGCGCATCTTGCGATCGATCGCGGACTGCGTGAGGTCGGGCGCGTCGTCGGCGGGCTTCAGCGGCGGCGGCGCCTGTGCCAGCGCGGGCGACACGAAGCCGCCGCAGAGGAGCAGCAGCATGGCGACCACGGTGATGAACGGGCGCATCAGCGCGGCCACGCGCCTCGTCACTCGGGGTCCTGCTCCGGCACCGCGGCTAGCTCCGTGAGCCAGGGCAGCGCCACGCCGTCGCTGGGTGAGCGCCAGTCGCCGCGGGGCGAGAGCGATCCGCCCGAACCCACCTTCGGGCTGTTCGCGATGCAGCTGCGCTTGAACTGGCTCTGCTCGAAGAAGCGGCGCAGAAACACCGCCAGCCAGCGCTTGATCTCGCCGATGCGGTAGGCATGCCGCGCCGCCTCCGGGATGTCCGGCCACGGGCCGGTGGAGCGGTCGCGCCAGGCGCACCAGGACATGAACGCGACCTTGGAGGGACGGTAGCCGAGCCGCAGGGTGTAATAGAGATTGAAGTCCTGCAGCTCGTAGGGTCCCACCACGTCTTCCGTGCGCTGTGCCGGCTGTCCGTTCACTTCGCCCGGCACGAGCTCCGGGCTGATCTCGGTGGCGAGCACCTCGCGCAGCACGTCGCTTACGCCCGCACCGAGTTCCTCGGTCTCCGCCACCCAGCGGATCAGATACTGGATCAGCGTCTTCGGCACGCTCGCGTTGACGTGGTAGTGCGCCATGTGATCGCCGACGCCGTAGGTGCACCAGCCGAGCGCAAGCTCTGACAGGTCGCTCGTGCCGACCACTATGCCGCCGTGATGATTGGCGATGCGGAAGAGATGATTCGTGCGCTCGCCGGCCTGCACGTTCTCGAAGGTGATGTCGTACACCGGCTGACCGTCGCCGAACGGATGCCCGATGTCCTTCAGCATCTGCAGACAGCTCGGACGGATGTCGATCTCCGCCGCGCTGCAGCCGACCGCCGCCATCAGCCGCCGCGCCTGGTCGAGCGTGCGCTCGCTGGTGGCGAATCCCGGCATCGTGTAGCCGAGAATGCTCGACCGCGGCAGCCCCATCTGGTCGACCGCCTTCGCACACACGACGAGCGCCTGGGTCGAGTCGAGCCCGCCGGAGATGCCGACCACGATCTTCCGCACGCCCGCCGCTTTGAGGCGCGTGGCGAGCCCCTGCACCTGGATGCGGTACACCTCCTCGCAGCGCTCGTCGCGCCGCGACGCATCGCTCGGCACGTAGGGAAAGCGCTCGTAGGTGCGCATGAGCGGCAGCGTCCCGGCCGGCAGCTCGAGCTCGAAGCTCACGACCCGAAACTTCGCGAGCTCCTCCCGGTGGCGCCGCGCCGAATCGCTGAAGGTGGTCTGCCGCATGCGGTCCTGCGTCAGCCGGTCGAGGTCGATGTCGCCGGCCACCAGTTGCGCCTCGGTCTGGAAGCGCCGCGTCTCGGCGACGCGGGTGCCGTTCTCGTAGATCAGACCCTGGCCATCCCAGGCGAGGTCAGTGGTCGACTCGCCCTGTCCCGCCGCGCTGTAGAGGTAGGCGGCAAGGCAGCGCGCCGACTGATTCGAGACCAGGCTGTGGCGATACTCGTCCTTGCCGATCGTGATGTTCGAGGCGGACAGGTTCGCCATCAGGGTCGCCCCCGCCAGTGCGGCGTAAGACGACGGCGGCACCGGCACCCACAGGTCTTCGCAGATCTCTGCGTAAACGGTGAAGAGGGGGTGGTTCGCCGCCTGGAACAGCAGCCGATTGCCGAAGGGTACGCGCTGCCCGAGCAGATCGATCTCGGCCGATCGCGCGGCGTCCGCGGGCGCGAACTGGCGCAGCTCATAGAACTCGCGGTAGTTCGGCAGGTACGTCTTCGGCGCCACCCCGAGAATGCGTCCCCGGTAGATCACCACCGCGCAGTTGAACAGCATGTGATCGACCTTGAGCGGCACCCCCACCACCGCCACGACCGGAACGTCGCGGGAGGCTGTGACCACTTCGGCGAGCCCGGCCAGCGAGGCGTCGAGGAGCGCCTGCTGGTGGAACAGGTCCTCGCACGTGTAGGCGGAGAGCCCGAGCTCGGGGAACACCACGAGCACCGCTTGTCGCGCCGCCGCCTCCTGGAGCAGTGCGACCGTTTGCGCAGCATTGTGCGACGGGTCCGCCACGCGCACGACCGGCACGGCCACCGCCACGCGCACGAAGTTGTGGCGATACAGGTTGAAGAATCCGCTGTCGTGGATCATCGTGGGGGAGGTGACGCTCGCGGGGTGCCGAGTGTCCCGTTCGTCGGAAAAGCGCCGATTGTACGACGTTGGGCCGCCCGCTGTCGGAGCCGGCGTCGGGCCGTCCCCAACCCCGCCGCGCGTAGGGGTCGAAGTCTAGGGAAGCGGGCTCACTTGGCGAGCTTCCGCGGGAGTAGTCTGCCCCTGGCAGTCGGCCCGAAGGTACGCGCCGATGGATAACCTGCCCGGCTTCGGCTACCATATGTCGTGCCGAGTGCGGAGGCACCGCACAATATATTGAATTTCCGGGCGAAGCGGGGGCTCCCCCGCTTCCGTGTCACTCCACAGCGCAACGATCATGAAACCATACGAAGGCGATTTCGGAATACTGCCGCAGCCCGTCACCCTCGACGTGCTCCAGGAGAAGTACGCGAAGGGCGAAGAGCGCACCGTTGAAGACGTGCGGCGGCGCGTGGCGCGCGCACTGGCTGCGGTCGAGCGCGACCCGGCGCACTGGGAGCCCGTGTTCTACAAGGCCCTCCAGCACGGATTCATCCCGGGCGGCCGCATCAACTCCGCCGCCGGCACCGAATTGCGCGCCACGCTCATCAACTGCTTCGTGCAGCCCGTGGGCGACTCCGTGTCCGAATCCGTGGACGGCCGCCCGGGCATCTACGTCGCCCTCATGCAGGCGGCCGAGACCATGCGCCGCGGCGGCGGCGTCGGCTACGACTTCTCGGCCATCCGGCCGCGCGGCGCCCACGTCAAGGGCACCGACAGCCGCGCGAGCGGCCCGGTGTCGTACATGCGCGTGTTCGACCGCTCGTGCGAGACGGTGGAATCGGCCGGTGCGCGCCGCGGCGCCCAAATGGGCATCCTGCGCTGCGACCACCCCGACGTCGAGGACTTCATCCACGCCAAGGACCACGGCGACCTCAAGAACTTCAACGTGAGCGTGGCCGTGACCGACGCATTCATGCGCGCGGTGGCAGCCGACGCCGACTGGGAGCTCATCCACAAGCGCGAGCCGTCCGCCGACTTTCTGGAAGCCGGCGCGCACCGGCGCGAGGACGGCCTCTGGGTCTATCGGCGGGTGAAGGCGCGCGAGCTGTGGAAACAGATCATGGATTCCACCTACGACCACGCCGAGCCGGGGGTCATCTTCATCGACCGTGTGAACGAGGACAACAACCTCTCGTACGTGGAGGGGATCGAGGCGACCAACCCCTGCGTGACTGCCGACACGTGGGTGATGACCGACGCCGGTGCGCGCCAGGTGGGGGACCTGATCGGCGCGCGCTTCGAGGCATTGGTGGACGGCCGTGCGCACGCGGTCCTGTCCGACGGCTTCTTCGCGACTGGCGAGAAGCGCGTGTACCGCCTCTCGACCCGCGAGGGATATGCGCTCCGCCTGACCGGGGACCATCTCGTGCGCCGCGTCACGCATCGTTCGCGCAGCGCGCTCGAATCCGAGTGGACCCCGGCCGATGCGCTGCGCCCCGGCGACGAGATCGTGCTCCACGACCATCGCGCCCGCGACGGCTGGGAGGGCGCGCATACCGAAGCGGACGGCTATCTGGTGGGCCTGTTGATCGGCGACGGCACCCTCAAGGACGACAAGGCGATATTGAGCGTCTGGGATCCCGCGGCCCGCCGCGAAGCGAACGGCGGATGGGTCGCGTCGCTCGGAGCCGCCGGCATCATGCAGGCCGCGCTGGCCGCGGCGGACACCCTCCCCCACCGTGCCGATTTCCGCGGCTGGCAGTCGCCGATCGCGGGGCGCGGTGAATTCCGGCTCGCCTTGGCTGCCCTGCGCCGTCTGGCCCTTTCGCTCGGCCTGACGCCCCGCGCCAAGCGCATCACGGACAGCATCGAGACGGCGTCGTCGGATTTCTATCGCGGGATTCTGCGCGGCCTGTTCGACGCCAACGGCTCGGTGCAGGGATCGCAGGAGAAAGGCGTCAGCGTCCGGCTCACGCAGTCCGATGGCGAGAACCTCGCGCGCGTCCAGCGCATGCTGCTGCGCCTGGGCATCGCATCGAAGATCTACGCCGATCGCAAGCCGGCCGGCCGCAAGGCGATGCCCGATGGCAGGGGCGGCGAGAAGACGTACTCGACGCAGGCGGTGCACGAACTCGTCGTGAGCAACGACAACCTGCCGCGCTTTCGCGACGCAATCGGCTTCGCCGACACCGAGAAGTCGGCGCGACTCGATGCACTGCTCGCGTGCTATGCCCGCAGCCTCAATCGCGAGCGCTTCGTCGCCACAGTGGAGAGCGTCGTGGAGGACGGCATCGAGCCTGTCTTCGACGTGACCGTCGCCGACGTACATGCCTTCGATGCGAACGGCCTCCACGTGCACAACTGCGGCGAACAGCCGCTGCCCCCCTACGGGTGCTGCTGCCTCGGCAGCATCAATCTCGCGCTGATGGTGTCCGACCCGTTCACCGAGCGTGCAGCGTTCGACTTCGATGCGCTGCGCGAAGTGATTCATCCGGCGGTGCGCATGCTCGACAACGTGCTCGACGTCACTGTCTGGCCGCTCGCCGAGCAGGACGCGGAGTCGAAGGCGAAGCGCCGTGTGGGCCTCGGTTTCACCGGGCTGGGGGACGCGCTCATCATGCTCGGCCTCCGGTTCGACTCACCCGAAGCGCGGACGATGGCGGCACGCATCGCCGAGTTCATGCGCGACGAAGCCTACCTCGCGTCCGTGACGCTGGCGAAAGAGAAAGGCGCCTTCCCGGTGCTCGATGCGGACAAGTTCCTCGCTCCGCCGCGCTTTGCCTCGCGGTTACCGGATACGGTGAAAGTGAAGATCCGCAAACACGGCCTGCGCAACAGCCATCTGCTCTCCATCGCGCCCACCGGCACGATCTCGCTCGCCTTCGCCGACAACGCGAGCAACGGCATCGAGCCGCCGTACTCGTGGTTCTACAACCGCAAGAAGCGCGAGCCCGACGGCACGATGAAGACCTACGCCGTCGAGGATCACGCATGGCGGCTGTATCGTCACCTGGGCGGCGACGTCGACGCGCTGCCGCCGTATTTCGTCACCGCGATGGACATCTCGGCGCTCGATCACATGCGCATGGTCGCGGCGGTCGCACCCTTCGTCGATTCCGCCATCAGCAAGACGGTGAACGTGCCCGAGGACTATCCGTATGAGGACTTCAAGGACCTCTACGCGGAAGCCTGGAAGGCGGGACTCAAGGGCATCACCACGTACCGACCGAACAGCGTGCTCGGCAGCGTGCTGTCGATCGACACGACGAAGACGCCCGAGGCGCAGCAGCCCTATGACCTCGACACCACCGACTCCGATCGCCGCATCGCGCTCGATGCCGCACCGCAGCCCGCGCTCTACAGCCTGCGCTGGCCGGGGCGGCCAAAGCTCAGCGGCGGCAATCCGTCGTGGACTTACATGGTCGAATCCCCGCACGGCAAGTTCGCGATCTTCGTCGGCCACGTCGAGAACGGGCAGCCCAAGCCGTTCGAGGTCTGGGTGAACGGCATCGAGCAGCCGCGGGGGCTGGGCGCCGTCGCCAAGACGCTTTCCATGGACATGCGCGCCGAGGACAAGGCGTGGCTGCGCCGCAAGCTCGAGATCCTCGCGAAGACCTCCGGCGACGACTCGTTCGACTGCCCCATGCCGCCGGAAGGCAAGCCGGTGCGCGTGCCGAGCCTCGTCGCGGCGTTCGCGCGCATCGTCCGCTTCCGCGTCGAACAGCTCGGCGGGCTCGACGGCCGCGACGAGCCCTCGCCCGTGCTCGACGCGCTCTTCGCGCAGAAGGAGCCGAAGACCGGCACCGACGGCACCATGTCGTGGACCGTGGACGTGCTCAACGTCGCGGCGGGCGACGACTTCGTGCTGGGCCTCAAGGAGCTGGTGCTGCCCGGTGGACAGCGGCGCCCGTACTCGGTGTGGATGGCAGGCGTTTATCCGCGCGTGCTCGACGGGCTGTGCAAGCTGCTCTCGCTGGACATGCGCGTGATTGATCCGGCATGGATCGGCATGAAGCTGCGCAAGCTGCTGAACTACTCCGAACCGCTCGGCGATTTCATGGCGAGAGTTCCCGCCGGCGAAGGTCAGGAGAATTTTCCGAGCACCGTGGCGTACGTCGCGCGGCTCATCATCCACCGCTACGCGATGCTCGGCGTGCTCGACGAGCGCGGCTATCCGGTGAAGGAGATGGGCGTGCTGGAGATCCCCGACAGCGCCCGCGAGATGGCGGAAGTGTCACTGCACGTGCGCGGCAAGCTCTGCAAGGAATGCGGCAATCAGGCGGTGATCAAGAAGGACGGCTGCGAGTTCTGCACGGCGTGCGGAGCGATCGGGGCGTGCGGGT
>JBDHRV010000258.1:0-2519 GCA_039807745.1 Burkholderiales bacterium | reverse complement strand
CGCTACCTGCGCCAGCACGGCGACACCTGGCAACGGCAGCGCTTCGGGTCGTGGCAGACGCTGCCCCTCGATGCACCGGCCACCCACCTCACCTGGTTCGAGGCCGACGCCTGGTGTCGCTGGGCCGGACGCCGACTGCCGACCGAGGTCGAATGGGAAGTGGCCGCCGTCACGCAACCCGGCTTTCGCTGGGGCGAGGTGTGGGAATGGACCGCGAGCCCCTTTCTGCCCTTCGAAGGGTTCGTCGCCCACCCTTATCGCGACTACTCGGCACCGTGGTTCGGGGAGCGCTACGTGTTGCGCGGGGCGAGCCGTGCGACCTCGCCGCGCATGGCCCACCCGCGCTACCGCAACTTCTTCACGCCGGAGCGCAACGACGTCCATAACGGCTTTCGCACTTGCGCCGCGTAGCTACGCCCACGCGGCGAAGATCGCGAACCACTCGCGCGCGTCGGTCCAGTGCCGCAGTCGCGAGAAACCGGCGCGTTCGAGCAGCGCCGCGAAGTCGTCCACGCGCCACTTGTAGGAGTTCTCGGTATGCATGCGCTCGCCGGCCGCAAAGCGTCGCTGGCCGCCGGACCAATGCACGACCGTGTCGCGCAGTGCTTCGAGGTGCATCTCGATGCGCGACTGCGCCGCGTTGAAGAACGCGACATGGCGCCAGTCGGCGATGTCGAAGTCGGTGCCGGCCAGGCGATTCAGGTGCCGCAGCAGGTTGCGGTTGAACGCCGCCGTCACGCCGAGCGGATCGTCGTAGGCGAGTTCGAGGACGTCGATCGGCTTCAGCAGGTCGACGCCGATCAGCAGCGCACCGCCCTGGCACTCGGCGCGCGCCTGCCGCAGGAACGCAGCCGCTTCCTCCGGCGTGAAGTTGCCGATGCTGGAACCCGGGTAGAACAGCGTACGCGGACCGTCGCCGACTTCCGGCGGCAACTGCAGGCGCCGCGAAAAATCGAGCCCGATGCCGAACATGTCCACCGCGGGATGCTGCTGCTGCAGGAACTCCAGCGATTCGCGCAGATAGCCGACCGAGATGTCGACCGCGACATAGCGCTCCACCCGAAACGGTGAAAAAAGCCGCGCGGCTTTCTCGCAATTTCCGGCGCCCAGATCGACGAGGGTCACCACGGGACCCAGCATGTTTGCCATGCGCGGCAGATCCCGGGCGAAGATCGCGCCTTCCGTGCGGGTCGGGTAATACTCCGGCAGCTCGGTGAGAGCGGCAAAGAGGCGCGAGCCCAGCGCGTCGTACAGGTACTTGGGAGCGATCCTCGCCGTCGGGGCCGTCAAGCCGGCGCGCAACTCGGCGCGTATCGCCTCGGGGTCGTCGCGCGAGACCTGTAGCAGGCGCGGGGTGCGCGTCGGGTTCGTGGCCATCGCGTGAGTTGCTGACGCGTCCGGCAGCAGGTCGAAGGAAATGGTCAGCCGACCACGGTGATGCCGGTGCCCGCCGCGAGCTCGCCGATGACCGCAGCATGCTCGAAGCCGTCTGCACGGAAGGTCGCCATCACTGCCGCGACCGCCGCCGGCGCGCAGGCGACGAGCAGTCCGCCGGAAGTCTGCGGATCGGTAAGCAGCGCCTTCTGTACGTCCGTCATGTCGCGCAGCGTCACGTCGTGGCCGTAGCCCGCCCAGTTGCGACCGGACGCGCCCGTGACGTAACCCTGCGCCGCGAGCGCCTCCACCCCGGGCAGCAGCGGCAGGCGCGAAAACGCCACGGTGGCCGCGAGATCGCTGCCGCGGCAGATCTCCCGCAGGTGACCGAGCAGGCCGAAACCGGTCACGTCGGTCAGCGCGTGCACCGCTGACATCTCCGACAGGCGAGGCCCCGGCGTATTCAACCTGGTGGTGCTGGCGATCATCTCCGCATAGCCGGATGCATCGAGCGCATCCTTCTTCAGCGCCGCGGAATAGACACCCACGCCGAGCGGCTTGCCCAGGATCAGCACATCGCCAGCGCGGGCGCCGGAATTCCTCTTGACCCGCGCCGGGTGCACGAGCCCGAGCGCGACGAGCCCGTAGATCGGCTCGACCGAGTCGATCGTGTGCCCGCCCGCCACCGGAATGCCCGCCGCGGTGCAGACCGACTCGCCGCCCTCGACGATGCGGCGGATGACTTCGACCGACAGCTGATTGATCGGCATGCCGAGCAGTGCCAGCGCCATGATCGGCGTGCCGCCCATCGCGTACACGTCCGAGATCGCATTGGTGGCGGCGATGCGGCCGAAGTCGAACGGATCGTCCACGATCGGCATGAAAAAGTCCGTGGTCGCGATCAGCGCCTGCTCGTCGTTCAGCCGGTAAACCGCCGCGTCGTCCGCGGTTTCGATGCCCACCATGAGCTGCGGCGGGATCAGCCCCTGAGAGCCCTTGAGGATCTCGCCCAGCACGCCTGGCGCGATCTTGCAGCCGCACCCGCCGCCGTGGGCGAGCGAGGTCAGCCTCACCCCCCGGCTATCCTTCACTTCGCCAGAGACATTCATGGATCCCTCCCCATCTGGTACGGGCTTGCTTGCGAA
>JBDHRV010000079.1:0-16339 GCA_039807745.1 Burkholderiales bacterium | reverse complement strand
GGGAGGGGGAGCGGGCGCATGGTAGCATGGCCCGCGGCTGTCCTCGCTTCCGAGTCCCCCGACCTCGCCGTGCCCTTCGCCTTCTTCGACCGTCTTTCCCGGCGCCGACAGCGCATCTATCTCGCGAGCGACGCCATCGTTGCCGTGACGTTGCGCGCGGGCACCTCGACAGGCCCGGCCATCGCGGCACTGCGATCCGCCCTCGCGCGCGAGGACCGGAAGGGGACGGAGGGTGCGGCGCAGTCCCTGCTCGACGAACTGTGTGTCCGGCTCCAGGTGCCGCCGGTCAATGTGAAGGTCTATGCGAGGCGGCCGCAACTGAGCGGGGCGGAGCTGCACGGCCTGTACGAGCCGAACGACGACGGTGCGCCGCCGAAGATCTCGGTGTGGATGCGCACTGCCCAACGCAAGCAGGTGGTTGCCTTCAAGACCTTTCTTCGCACCGTACTCCACGAACTGTGCCACCACCTCGATTACGAGCTGTATCGCCTCGCGGAGACGTTTCACACGGAAGGGTTCTACAAGCGCGAGTCGGATCTCGTGCAGAAGGTGCTGGCGGAGGAGGCAGCGCAGCGGCCTTGACGACGCGCCGCTACCGCTGGCCGAACTCGTCGCGCCCCCGATGTCAAGGGTCCAGCTTGCGGTCGATCACGTAACGGGTGACCTCCGCGTTGGACGTGAAACCCATCTTCCGCAGGACTCGCGCGCGGTACGTGCTGACGGTCTTGGGACTGAGGTGCAGCTGCTCCCCGATTTCGTTCAGCCGCTGGCCGCGGCTCAGCATCAGCATCACGTCGAACTCCCGCGCCGACAGCGCATCGTGCGGCTGCTTTTCGGGTGTCGCCAGCGAGCCGGCCAGCAGCTTCTCCGCAATGCGCGGACTGAGATATCTCGCGCCTTTCGCCGCCCGGCGCACGGCCGCGAGTATTTCCTCGGGGTCGCTGTCCTTCATCAGGTAACCTGCCGCCCCGCCGTTCAGGGCGGCCAGGGCGTAGTCCTCCTCGGGATACATGCTGAAGATCAGCACCGGCAGGTCGGGAAACGTGCTCTTGATACGCCGTAGAACCTCGAGGCCGTCGATATCGGGGAGCGCGATGTCGAGCAGCACCAGGTCGAAGCTCTGCCGTCCCAGGATCTCGATTGCCTTCTTGCCGGTATCTGCTTCGGCCGCAATCTCGAGGTCGGGTGCACTGGAAAGGAACTGCTTGAGCCCACCGCGGACCACCGAGTGGTCATCGGCTATGAGTATTCTGGCCATCTCGAAGCGTCGGCTGCCGTTCCATGTAAGAGCCCTGCGCGCACCACATTATCTCTCGGCCGCGCCGGGCGTTTTCGCGGACAATAGCGCTGAATCGGCATCCTGCATGGAGTGACCGCGTGCAACAAGACCACGGGCGCGCATCGTCGGAGCGCGAGGCGGAGGAACGCTACCGTGCGCTGCTCGATGCGGTGCCGAGCATGACCTTCGAGGGCGATGCCGAAGGCGGCAACACCTTCGCCAGCGAACAATGGTGCGCGTACACGGGGATGACCCCGGAGCAGACGGCGGGCTTTGGCTGGGCGCAGGCGGTGCATCCCGAGGATCTGCCCGGGGTCGCGACGCGGTGGGAGGAGGCGATGCGTCAATGTGTCCCGTGCGAGATGCGCCACCGCATGCGTGCCGCCGACGGCTCCTATCGCTGGTTCATGCTCCGCGCGCGACCGCTGCAGGATGAGCAGGGTCGCGTCACCCGCTGGGTCGGCAGCCTCACCGACATCGACGATCTGATGCAGACCAAGCAGGTGCTGCGCGAGAGCGAGCGCCGCTACCGCGAGCTGGTCGAGAATGCCAACAGCGTCATCATCCGTTGGCGCCGCGACGGGACGCTGATCTTCTTCAACGAGTATGCCGAGCGCTTCTTCGGCTACCGTGCCGACGAGGTGGTAGGGCGGCATGTCGGAGTTCTGGTGCCGGACCGGGACTCCGAAGGGACGGACCTGACCCGGCTGGTCGAGGACATCGCTGGCCATCCCGACCGCTATGTGAACTATATCAATGAGAACGTCCGCCGCGACGGGCGCCGGGTGTGGATGAGCTGGACCAACCGTGCGATCCGCGACGAGCGCGGACAGGTGATCGAGATACTGGCGATCGGCTCCGATATCACCGAGCGTATCCGCGCCGAGCGCGCGCTGCGAGAAAGCGAAGAGCGCTTCCAGCTTGCATCCGAGATCGGTCGCTCCGGGACCTGGGACTGGAACGTGGCGACCGGCGCGGTGGTGTGGTCGCGCGGCCACTTCGAGATGCTCGGCTATCGGCTGGACGAGGTGACACCGAGCTATGCGGCCTGGGCGCAGAGAGTGCATCCCGCGGACCGTCCCGGGGTGGAAGCGGACATCCGGCGCTCGATGGCGGAAGGTGCGGACTATGCCCGCGACTTTCGCGTCGTGTGGCGAGACGGGAGCGTGCACTGGATCAGCGCCCGCGCCCGCTATGAGTACGGCGCGGACGGAGCCTGCCGACGCATGATCGGTGTCATGGCGGAAGTCACCGAGCTGAAGGAAGCCGAGCGGCAGCTACGGGAGCTCAATACCGAGCTCGCCGCCCTGGTTGCCGAGCGCTCGCGGCTCGTGGATGAACGCGAAGCGCAGCTGCGCGAACTCGCCATCGGCTTGACGCACGCCGAGCAGCGCGAGCGCGACCTGCTCTATGAACTGCTGCACGACCACGTACAGCCGTTGCTCGTTGGCGCGAGGCTGAGGCTTAGTGGTCTCGACCGGCGCACGCCGATCGAGACCTGGGTCACGAATGCAAGCGAAGTCCGCAAGCAGATCGGCGACGCGCTCGACATGGCTCGCTCGCTCAGTGTCGCCCTCAATCCGCCGCTGGTCCGCGACAAGGGATTGGGCGCGGCGCTGGACTGGCTGTGCGGATGGTTGAAGCGCAGCCAGGGGCTCGACGTCCGGCTGACGTGCGATCCCGACGCGGAGCCCGCCGACGTCGCCACCCGCCTGCTGCTGTTCAAGGCGACGCGCGAGCTGCTGATGAATGTCGCCAAACACGCCGGCGTCAGCGAGGTGGCCCTCGCGATGGAGGGCACCGCCGGGTCCTGCGTCCAGATCACCGTGTCCGACCAGGGCACGGGCTTCGACGCGCGCGGCGAGGCGTGGGGGAGTCGCAACGGCTCCGGTCTGTGGGAGATCGAGCGGCGCCTCGGCATGATCGGCGGCAGCGTCGCCATCGAGAGCGCGCCGGGCGCGGGCACCACGGTTCGGCTGTGGGCTCCTGCGGGAACTTCGGCACGCCGTTCCAAGCGCCCGCGGCGCTCGCGAAGCCCAGCCTCGTAAGCGGTGCTCAGGGGGCGTGCAGGCTTCGAACCCGAGGTGCGGTGATTGCTGTGGCAGCTGCAGCGGCTGTTACGGCTTCTGTTGCGGAGCGCGGCGCCGAGTCTTGTCCCGTCAAGCCAAGCGCGCGGGCGCTCGCCGCCAGGAAGCTGGCCTGGGCTGCGGTTGAGAACGGTCCGTAGAAACACACATCGTCACGCTTGCCAGCGATCTGTTCCGTGGGCCGCAGCACCAGGTAGTAGCCGTCGTCGCCGTCATCGACGAAGAGGCCGGGGCTGACTACCCGAATCACTTCGGCCCGCCTCGCCTGCATGCCGCGCAGATTGCGCTCGCTAATTGTCATCGCCACCACCCCTCCTGCGGGAGTTACCTACTTCGCGCGGGTTGTTCGTCTTATGCGTCGACTCTGGGAGCACCCTGACCACATGCGCTCTTCGCTTGCGGAGATTACGTCCTGCTCCCCCGACGGGATAGCGGGCGGCTCCGCTTTGCAAGTCGGCGTCACACTCGACTCTTGTGAGGGTTTCCCTACCTTGGCGGCGCTGCCCGTGGCTACAGCTGATTCGCGATCAGTGCCGTTGGCGTCCACTGAAACGGGGTAAGTTCACTTCGACCGCAAGGGCAAGTTGATCCGACGCTCGCGGAAGCTGTCGCCGAATCATGTCCGCGCCTACATCACCGCGTCCAAGGCCTTGGTCGCTATCAAGTCGCCCGCCTGGCCCTCGAGCCTCGACGAACTGAACGCCGGAAGCGCCGCCGGCGCTACTCCGCCTTGCTCCCCAGCCTCCGGTACTTCGCCATGTGCCGGATCGCCTCGCGCGGGCGTCCCAGCTTCTTGCACAGCAGCGCCAGGTTGTAGTGGCAGTCGGCCAGATCGGGATCGCCGCGCAGCGCGCGCTCGTAGGCTTCCATCGCTTCGTGCTCGCGATTCAGGTCGTCGAGCAGAACGCCGAGGTTGTATAGCAGCACGGGGTCGCTGCCGCCGCCCGCGTCGATCGCGTCGCGGTAGACCCGCTCGGCTCGAGCGAGGCGTCCGGCTTCGTGGAGCAGCGACCCGAGATTGATGTAGGCGCCGAGGAACGTGGGGTCGGCGGCGATGGCTCTTGCAAGAAGAGTCTTTCTTGCGGACTCGTTTAGCCGTCAGTCAAGGCCACGGCGTGTTTCGGGAACGCCTTCAGCAGCTTCGCGTCCATGGTTACGAGCTTCACGCCGAGCCCAATTGCAAGGGCCGCGAACTCGCAATCGTATGCCGAGCAGTCGCTGTCCCGCACCAGTTCCAGCACGCGCCGGGAGTCCACCTCGTGCTCGCTTCCAGCCATCAGGCTCTCGGCCTCGGCCTGCAATTTGGTGGCGTCTTCGAACGTCAACGTCCTCCGCCGCATGTAGCCCGCGAGAATGCTGCGGAACTCGCTCCGCCATAACACCGGCGCGGCCCAATCTGGCTCACGTTGGAGTAGCGCTTCAGCCTTTTCGGTGTGCTCGGTGAGCAGGTACAGGTAGGCGAGTACGTTGGTGTCTACAACGATCATCGCCGCCCCTCGCGCTTGAGCACGTCAATGTCACGCGCCTTGAACTTGGTCTTTCCAAGCGCGGCACGCAGCGCCCGCGCCCGCGCTAGGCGCTCGCCCGGATCCATCCGGCCGGGCAATAGCACGGACTCCAGGCACACAATCGCCTCGCTGTTCAGGCTGCGACGATGTGTCTCGGCCGAGACCTTGAGGCGCTCGTACACCTCATCGGGAATATTCTTCAGGGTCAGGTTGGTGGGCATGTCGCGCTCCGTGAAGATGCAACCATTATGGTTGCGTTCTGCTATAGCGTCAATCTGCTGCCGGTCAAGCACATCCGGCTGCAGCTGCATCGATGGCGATGAGGCTAGGCGCCAGACCGCCCGAGACGACGTCGGCGGATTCCATCGACGGGTCGCAGCAATGAATCGATTCGATGATCTATTGCAGCGGGTCTCTCTCCTGAACGCTCAACTTGATCCCCTGCGGGACCGAATTGGCTCCGAAGCACGGATGGCGCTGCATAGACAGCTATGGAGCATTGTCGAAGAGCTAAACGAAGAGCATGCTCTCGGCCTCGATAACAATGCGCTCGATCTCACCGTGGAAGGGAAGCGGCTGGCAGTCCGTTACTTCTCGGGTGTCGGCGGTTCCGCGGACAAAGAGGTCACACTCTTGATCGACCGTTCACACGGAGTCGAAAGGCACACCAAAGACCTTGGAACAGGCAATGTCTCAATCACTTGAAGCCTGGAGCGCGGCGTTTTACTGTGCCATTTGTTACTTGTCCGATCTGCGCACCTAC
Organism: Burkholderiales bacterium; assembly: GCA_039807745.1. Classification (GTDB taxonomy): domain Bacteria; phylum Pseudomonadota; class Gammaproteobacteria; order Burkholderiales; family JAEUMW01; genus JAEUMW01. The sequence continues at coordinate 10,702 of JBDHRV010000079.1, read as the reverse complement.
CCCGACTTGCCCCCTACCAGTCTCCGATACTTCGCCATGTGCCGGATCGCCTCGCGCGGGCGTCCCAGCTTCTTGCACAGCAGCGCCAGGTTGTAGTGGCAGTCGGCCAGATCGGGATCGCCGCGCAGCGCGCGCTCGTAGGCTTCCATCGCTTCGTGCTCGCGATTCAGGTCGTCGAGCAGAACGCCGAGGTTGTATAGCAGCACGGGGTCGCTGCCGCCGCCCGCGTCGATCGCGTCGCGGTAGACGCGCTCTGCCTGCGTTTGCTCTCCCGCTTCGTGCAGCAGGGAGCCAAGATTGACATAGGCATCGACCAATGCGGGGTCGGCGGCGATCGCGAGTTCGTAAGCCCGACGCGCCGCCTGCGCGTTCTCGGCTTCGAGCGCGACGCCGCGCGCGAAACAGTCGGCCGCCACCGTCTTCGCGTCCACGGCGCGTTCGATCACGCTGAGCGACCCGTTCGCCGGATCGCCGTCGAAGGCGAGCAGGTACTGCCCCGAATCCGCCTGCCAGCGGTTGCCGCCTTCCTTGACGACGACGCGATCCGCGACGGCGCAGATGCTCAGGCCCGACAGCGGCATGCTCTCGGGCAGATGGCGGCGCAGTTCCTTCATCGAACGCGTGATGCGCCGGTGCGGGACCTTGGCCGCGGCGAGCGCCTGGGCGGTGCGCAGGACGATCAGATCCTGAAACGAAAACCGCCAGGCGTTGCGCGGGCCGCGCGCGGGCGACACGAACCCGGCTTCTATCAGCGTGCGGATGGTGCTGCGCGGCAGATGCAGCAATCGCTCGACATCTCGCACGCCGTAGGAGTGCATGGCGGGCGGATGTCCGAGGTCGCTACTTCTTGGCGGTCTTGCGTGCCGCGGGCTCGGGGCTGCGAACACGCTTCGGCGGCTTGCGCGTTTCCGTCTCCACCGCCGCCTTCGCCGGCGCCTTCTTCTCCAGGCTCGCGCGCAGCGCTTCCATGAGATCGATGACCTGGGCGCCGCCTTCGGCTTCCTCGGTCATGGTGATCTCCTGGCCTTCCACCTTCTTCTGCACCGCCGCCTCGATGCGCGCCCGCACCTCGTCCGTATAGGCGCCGGGGTCGAAGGTGTCGGCGGTCTGCTGCTCGATCAGCTGCTGCGCGAGCTTGAGCTCGGCGTCCTTCACGTCGGTGTGCGGGATCTCGAGGTCCTTGATCGAGCGCACCTCGGCGGCGTAGAGCAGCTGCTGCATGACGAGTCCGTCCTCGAGCGGGCGGATCATCACGATGTACTGCTTGCCGCGCGCGGCCCAGCGCCCGATCGCGCAGCGTTCCGATTCGCGCAACGCCTTCGTGAGCAGCGCATACGGCTTGGCGCCGCCTTTGTCCGGCGCCAGGTAATAGGCTTTGTCGAAGTACACCGGGTCGATCGTCTCGATCGGCAGGAACTCGGTGATGTCCGCCGCGTGCGTGCCCGCTTCCTCCAGCGCCTTCAGCTCTTCGTTGCTGAACATCACGTACTGGTCCTTGGCGAACTCGTAGCCTTTTACCATCTCGTCGCGCGGCACGACCACGTCCTCCTTCACGCACACATACTGCTGCTTGAGCCGCGATCCGCACGTCTTGTGCAGCATGTTGAACGAGATCGCACGGCTTGCTTCGGTGGCGGAATAGAGCTTCACGGGGATGGACACGAGACCAAACGAGATCGTCAGCGACGCAATCGATCGAGCAGCCATGCTCACCTACCTCCTTTGTCGTCCGCCTCGTGCGCCTTCTGCAGTGCACCTTCGAGGCTTTGTTTGCGGGCTTCGCTCCACCGATCGCCCGTTGCGGCCAGCCGCTCTGCGACATTCGTGATGCGGAAGTCGAGCGGATGCGCGCGCGCCAGTTCCTCCCACGTGAGCGGCATCGACACCGGGGCGCCGGCCACGCCCCGCGGCGAGTAGGCGACGTTCAGCGTCTTGCCGCGAACGTTCATATTGTAGTCCATGAAGATCTTGCCGGTCCGCCTGGGCACGCTCCACTCCAGCGTGATGTCCCGCGGGTGCAGGCGCATGAGATGGCGGCCGACGAGCTCGGACACGTGCCGCGCTGCATCGAAGTCGATGGTGCGGCGGATCGGCACGAAGACGTGCAGGCCGGTCTTGCCGGAGGTCTTCACGATCGATTCGAGCGACATCCCGAGCAGCAGATCGCGCAACCAGAACGCGACCTGCTTGCCCTTCTCGAACGCGACCGTGTTGAGCTCGGGCTCGTCCCCCGGCGCCTCCTTGCCCGAGTAGATGTACGGGTCGATGTCGAAGACGACGTAGTCGGGATAGTTGAGCACCGAGCCTTCCATCGATGCGAGCGAGCTCGCGTAGTCGGTGCCCGTGCTCGCCGCGTCCGACCCCGGCTTCGCGCGCGAATGCCACACATGGAACTCGAGCGTGCCGGACTGCGCGAGCCACAGCAGCGTGGGCAGGTTGTTGCACAGAAGATAATCGTGGCGCTCGTCCTTGTGCTCCGAGAACACGGTGACGGTCTCGACGAATTCGGGCGGCGTCTCGCCCCAGTGCTTCTGGAAGAAGCGCTGACCCGTGACGCCCTCGGGCATGCGAATCATGGTGAGCGGGCGGTCCGCGAGGTGCGGCAGGATGCAGGGCGAAACCTTAGCGAAATAGCGCAGCAGATCGCGCTTCGTCAGCGCCGGCTGTTTGAGCGCCGCGTCCGCCGGCCAGTAGACGCGATCGAGGTTGGTGAGCCGGATGCGATGCGCTCCGACGGCGAGCGCGAAGTCCGACTTCGGGTTTTCCAGCTGCTGCACGATGGCGTCGAGCTCGTCGGCAGTGCGCAACGCTGCGGGCGCGGGCGAACCCGCGTTCGACGTCGGGCGTCGCACGCGCCTCGCATCGATGTCGTCGCGCACGCGCAGAAACACCGGTGCGCGCAGACTGCCGTCGTCGGTCCAGTTCTGGAACTGCGCTTCGACGACGATCTTCGGCTCGACCCAGACCGTCGGGCCGTTCAGTACGGGCTGCTCGGCGAACGGGCAGTCACTGCGCTGCAGCGGTTCGAGGCGCGCCTTCATGTCGCGGAGCGATCTCGCGTCGAAGCCGGAGCCCACGTGCGAGGCGAACCGCAGTTTGCCGCGATCGAGATAGCCCAGGAGCAGCGCGCCGAGCGGTGCGCGCGAACCCTTGCCCAGCGTGTAGCCGCCCACCAGGAATTCGCCGCTCCTCGTGGGCTTGATCTTGAGCCATGCCGCGGAGCGCCTGCCGGATTCGTACTTGCTGTCCTGGCGCTTGCCGATCACGCCTTCGAAGCCGCTCGCGAGCGCGGCCGCGTGCAGCGCGACGCCGTCTTCCTGTGCGTGCACCAGTTGCACGAGCGGCGAGGGCAGCAGGCACTGCGCGAGATAGCGGCGTCGGTCTGCGTAAGGCGCGTCACGCAGATCGACGCCCGCGAAGTAGAGGAGATCGAAGCAGTAGAGAACGACCGGACTGTTCCGGTCCGCCGCAGCGATCTCGCGCGCCGCCTTCAGTTGAGCGCGGTTTTGCAGCGCGCCGAACGAGGGCTTGCCACTCGCGTCGAAGGCGACGATCTCGCCGTCGAGAATCATCGTGTCCACGCATTGCCCGGCGAGTTCGGCGGTAAGGCGCGGGAACGCTGCGGCGAGTTCCAGGCCGCGCCGTGACCTGAGCTTCACCCCTTCCGTGCCGACCAAGGCGAGCACGCGATAGCCGTCGAGCTTTGGCTCCCAGGCCCAGCCCGCGCGGTTGAACGGCGCATCGCCGGTTTCGGCGAGCATCGGTGCGAGCCTCGTCGGCATCGGCACGATGGGACCGGAGGCGACGAGCCGCGTTGCAGGGATGCGCTGCACGGGCAGCGTCGCGAGCGATTCCACCGCTGCGCCGCAGAGCACGGAGCGGTCCTGCGCGGTGATGTCGCGCTTGCCCGCGAAGCGGTCCTTGTGCTTGATGAGGAGCCAGTTCTTGCGGTCGGCCGTGCGCACGAGCGCGAAGGAGCCTTTGACCTTCTCGCCGCGCAGCAGGAAGCCGAGCTTGCCTTTTTCCAGTCCCTGCAGGATGCGCCGCTCGGCCTGCGCGCGGTCGTGGAACCAGTACTCGTCGCCCTCGTCCGGCGAGTAGACACCGCAGTCCCAGACGATCACTTCGCCCGCGCCATACTGCCCCGGCGGAATCACGCCCTCGAACGAGGCGTACTCGAAAGGGTGGTCCTCCGTCTGCACGGCGAGGCGTTTTTCGGACGGGTCGAGCGAAGGTCCCTTCGGCACGGCCCACGACTTCAGCACTCCCGCGCATTCGAGACGGAAGTCATAATGCAGCCGGCGGGCCGAGTGTTGCTGCACGACGAAGAGGAGGGGACCGGGACGGGCCTGCGGCGCGGCGGGCGCCGGCTCGGGGGTGGCGTCGAAGATTCGCTTCGCCGAATAGTCGCGCAGCGAGGCGGATGCGCTTCCTTCCGATCCGTTCGCGCGCTTGGCCTTCGACGGAGCACGGACCACGAGCATTACCTCCGGAGCACGGACCATGGAGATGTTAGCGGGAACCAGCGGCTATTCCTACAAGGAGTGGCTCGGTCACTTCTATCCGGAAAAGCTCGCGGTGGCCGATATGTTGCGCTACTACGCCGAGCATTTCCGGACGGTCGAGATCAACAACACCTTCTACCGCATGCCGGCGGAGTCGATGCTCGCGCGCTGGGCGGAGGAAGTGCCGGAGCATTTCACGTTCACCCTGAAGGCACCGCGCCGCATCACCCACGATCAGCGCCTGCGGGAGGCAGAATCCGCCACGAGCGCGTTCCTGCAACGCGCCGCGGTGCTCGGCGCCAAGCTCGGCGTGCTGCTCTTCCAGCTGCCGCCGTACCTCCGGAAGGACGTGCCGCGTCTGCAGGCGTTCCTCGATCTGCTGCCGGGCGACGCGCGCGTCGCATTCGAGTTTCGCCACGCGTCATGGCAGGACGAGGAAGTCTACGATGCGCTGCGTGCTCGCGCGGCGATGCTCTGCGTGACCGACACCGACGAGGGTGATACGCTGTTCGTGGCCACCTCGGATTGCGGGTACGTGCGTTTGCGGCGGACCCATTACGACGACGGCAATCTGCGAGGTTGGGTCGAGCGCATTGCCGCCGCGCGGCTTGCGCGCACCTACGTCTACTTCATGCACGAGGACGAAGCGCTGGGGACAAGGTTCGCGCAGCGCATGAGCGAGCTATGGAACGCCAGGGATCACGTCTGAACCTGCCGATGTCATTCAGCCTGCGCGCCGGGGCGGCTGCGTCCGCGCTCTTCTGCGCGCTGCTTGCCACTGCTGCAGCAGGCACCGCCGAACCGCTGCCGGCCTACAACGTCGATCTTGCTCAAACCACCGTGTCGGGTGTCTCTTCGGGCGCCTACATGGCGGTGCAGTTCGGCGTGGCGCATTCGTCGATCGTGCGGGGTGTCGGCGCCACGGCGGGAGGACCGTACCTGTGCGCGTTCGATCGCGTGCCGTCGCTGCGCGGCACGCTCGCCACCGCGCTCGCGCGCTGCATGCAGGGCGATCCGGATTTCCCCAGGCAGGCGATCACGCCGACGCAGCTGAGCCGGATGGGACGCATGACGGACGCGTGGGCGCGCGCGCGGCGGATCGATGCCACTTCCCACCTCGCGCGGCAGCGCGTCTGGCTTTTCCACGGTTACAACGACGGCCTCGTGAAGGCGCCGGTGACGGACGCGCTGTATGACTACTACGCGCGCTATGTCGACCGCAGCCGCATCTTCTACAAGGACAATCTCAACGCGGCGCACGCGCAGATCACCGTCGACTGCGGCGCGGGCGACGCCGCGTGCAATCCGTGTCCGCGAACGGGCGGCAGTTTCCTCAATCTCTGTCACGACCGGGCCGCGGACGACACGCCCTATGATGCCGCCGGCAGCATGCTGCAAATCTTCTATGGCGAGCTACAGCGCCGCGACCCGGAGGCCCCGCCCAAGGGCAGGATCATCCGTTTCGCGCAGGACGAGTTCGCGATCGACGGTCGTGGCGCGTCGACGCCGCAGCGCATTTCGATGGGCGACGAAGGGTACGCCTATGTTCCGGACGCCTGCGACCGGGGCGAACGGTGCCGGGTGCATATCGCCTTTCACGGCTGCGGGCAGTCCGCCGAGCAGATCGGCAGTGCCTTCTACGAGCACGCCGGCTACAACCCCTGGGCCGACGAGAACCGTCTCATCGTGCTCTATCCGCAGACGCAACCGACGCAACCGAGCCCGCGCTCGCCCCTGCTGCCGCTCAATCCCCAGGCCTGCTGGGACTGGTGGGGATACAACGACGGGCTGAACAATCGTGGCCGCTTCGCGACCCAGGCAGGGCTGCAAATCGCGTCGGTGCGACGGATGCTGGACCGGCTGGCGGGGGGGCGCACGGAAGCCGCGACGCCACCGGCGGCCCTCGGCGAATTCGGTGAGCCGGCAGGACTCACCGTCGGCGATTTCACGCACCGCCAGGTCGCGCTGCGCTGGACAGCCGTGGACGGAGCGGTCGGCTACAACGTGTACCGGAGCATGTCGGCGGGCGGACCCTACGGGCGAACGCAGCGGCTGAATGCCCGCCCGATCGACTCGGCCTTGTACGTGGACACCGGGCTCACGCCGCGCACCCGCTACTTCTACATCGTCCGTGCGGTCAACCGGGGAAACCGCGAGAGCGGCGACTCCACCGAAGTCGCGGTGCTCACGGCCGCCACACCGCCGCCGTGCGACCCGTTCTTTTCACTGCGCCAGGGCACGCCGGTCACGCGCAACAACAAGCCGACCGAGGCGGTGTGCCCCTAAGTCCCCGAGGTCGGCGCGCCGCTCGCACCGCGCCCGGTCAGGCGTGCGAGCGCTTCCCGGGCGGCATCCGCGGCTTTGCTGCCGTCATGCACCGCCACCCGCAGCCGCCACAACAACCACGGCAGCGGGTCCTGCGCGGGAGGTTCTGCCGGAAGCATGCCCTGCGCAAGCTGCTGCAATGCCGGTGACGGGACATCGGGTGGACGGTCCGGCGTCAGGGACGCGTCGAGCGCGTCCTTCGCCGCTGCGAGGGCGGCTGCCGCTTCCGGGCGATCCAGCTCCGCGCTGCGGTGCGTGAGCAGCAGGCGGATCATCGACAGGTGGGCCATCAGCCGGTGGCCGTGATCGAGCAGCAGGGCGAGTTCGCGCTCCGGCGGGCGCACGCGGACGGGTTCAAACGCGCTGCGTTCCAGGGCGGTGGCAACCACCCCGAGCGTGTCGTAAGCGCGGCGCCGCGCAAGACGCTGTGCGACTCCGGAGTCGGCATCGGTACGCAAGGCATGCCCCACGTAGTTCTGCAGTGCCTTCAGGGTGCGGGCGATGGCTTGCGGCAGACTGCGCCTTTCCCAGAACGGCAGCACATAGCTGAAGGCCCACGCGAGCAGGGCGCCGAGCAGCGTATCGGCAAGGCGCTCGCCGATGGGAAAGCCGGAGGCAGGTGCGACCAGGTGCACCTGCAACAGGGCCATGATCGTCGCCGCCACGGCCGTGATGAGGTATCGCTCCACCACGAAGCCATGCGCGAGACCCGCGGCAATCACGAACACCAGCATGAGCGCGTCGGGCGACGGAACGTGCGCGAGCGGCAGCACGATCATGCAGCCGAGCACGGTGCCCCCTATGCGCGCGTTGCGGCGGGCGAGCGTCTGCTGGAGGTTGCCACGCAACACCACGCCCACCCCGAGCACGAGCCATTGCGGATGCGCGGTCCACGGCAGCGCCAGAGCCAGATAGTAGGCACTGCCCAAGGCAAGCGCGGCACGCACCGCGTGCCGGAACACCGGCGAATCGATCGAGGCGTGGTTAAACAGAGCGCGCAGCGGCCAGTCTTCCGGGGCGACGAATTGCCGCAGCTCGGCGCGGGATAGCGGCAAGTCTTCATGCTCACCGCGCAGCAGGGCGTCGATGCGGTCGACATGGTTGTTCAAGTGTCGCAAGCGATTGGCGAGCGCGGGCAGGAGCCGCGCGCGTGCATCGTCGGTCGGCATCTGCATGGACCCGAATACTCTCTCGACGGTGTACTCGCCGCAGGTGGATGGTTGCGTCGTGGTTGCGCCGCGCAGCAAGGTGCGCGAAGCATCCACGGCATCCGCCATGCGGCGCAGCTCGAGGGCCAGACCGGCGCGGATCTGCCGCGCCACGGCATCGTTGCCCATCAATTCCAGATCGAGCGAGCTCGCGAGCAGGATGTCCCGAAGATCTATGACGCGCAACAGCACAGCGCTCTCGCGCTGTGCACGTGGCGTCTGCGCTGCAGGGAACAACAGATTGCGCGCGGTTTGCAGGCGCTCGGCTAGCGCCGCCTCGTCGCGCACCCAATGCTGCAAGGCGCTGGATTGGGTTTCACCGCCGCTGGCCCCATCCAGCATGCTCGCGCGCGAGCGCAGCAGCCGCGCCGCGGTACCCAGCACGGCGGCCAGCGCGAGGCTCCGGTAGCGCGGCTGCAGCAAGGTGGTGACGGCAAGCGACCAGGCCAGATAAACGGCCATGCCCGAAAGGTGCCAGCCCACTGTCCGCAGCGGATCGTGTCCCGCCGGCAGGCCGATGGTGAAGACGATCGCCAGCACCGGGGCGAAGGAGATCGGACCGGCCCGCGGCCCCCACGCCAGCGTCATCATGGCGACGATGACGACGAGCACGATGCCCGCACCGAGCGCGAGCGTGAACGGCTTGAGCAGCAGGATCACCAGCGCAGCGGTACAGCCCAGCACGCCGGCGGCGAGCACCTGTCGCCACGAACGGCTGGGCGTGTCGGGCACGTCGGCCAGGCTGGCGTAGATCGCACCGCAGATCGCGAGCTGGGCGGCCTGCGCGTCGACGCATTCCCTGAACAGCAGGTAGACCAGCCCGATGCCCAACGACACGGTCGTGCCGTTGACGACGTGAGCGGGCAGGCGGCGGAGCGGGTGGACGGGGTGCAAGGCGGAAGAGGTGGGGCCCGAGCGTGCTCAGCCTGGCCGTGTTCGGTCGCGAGTCAAGCGGGAACTGCCACGGGCGAAGTCCGTTTCATTTCGAACGGAAAGCCGGTCGTTGCAGACGCACGGCGCGAACGCGCTCTCCGGCACAGCGTGCACCCCGCGCGAGCCGCGGCTATTCCGCACGCAGCTGCGGGAAGAGAATGACGTCGCGGATGCTCGGGCTGTCGGTGAGCAGCATCACCAGCCGGTCGATGCCGATGCCTTCGCCCGCGGTCGGCGGCAGGCCGTATTCCAGCGCGCGGATGTAATCGGCGTCGTAGTGCATGGCCTCGTGGTCGCCGGCCTCCTTCTGCCGCACCTGTTCGCGGAAGCGCGCGGCCTGGTCTTCCGGATCGTTCAGCTCGGAGAAGCCGTTGGCGATCTCGCGTCCGGCGATGTAGAGCTCGAAGCGCTCGGTGATCTCGGGATGCCGGTCGCTTGCGCGCGCGAGCGGGCTCACCTCGGTCGGGTAGTCGATGATGAAGGTGGGCTCGAACAGGAACTGCTCGACCAGGTTCTCGAACAGCGTGAGCTGGAGCGCGCCGACGCCGTCCGCCTCGCGGACCTCGACGTACATCGACTTGAGCTTGCGCACGAGAAAGTCGCGGTCGTGCAGGTCGGCTTCGCTCAAGTCGGGGTGATACTTGCGGATCGCCTGCACCGGCGTGAGCCGGTCGAACGGCTTCGAAAAATCGAGCTCGCGCCCCTGGTACACGAACTTCGTGGTGCCGAGCACCTGCTCGGCGACCGCGCGCAGCATCTCTTCCGTGAACGCCATCAGGAACCGGTAATCCCGAAACGCGACATAGAACTCGAGCATCGTGAACTCGGGGTTGTGGCGGGTCGAGATGCCCTCGTTGCGGAAATTGCGGTTGATCTCGAACACCTGATCGAAGCCGCCGACCACCAGCCGCTTGAGATACAGCTCCGGCGCGATGCGCAGAAAGAGCTGCATGTCGAGCGCGTTGTGGTGGGTAACGAAGGGCCGTGCTGCCGCGCCGCCGGGGATCGGGTGCATCATCGGCGTCTCGACTTCCAGGAAGCGCCGCGTGAGCAGGAAATCGCGCATCGCCTGGATGATGCGCGAGCGCCGCGCGAACACCTCGCGCGAAGCGGGGTTCATCAGCAGGTCGACGTAGCGCTGGCGGTATCGCTGCTCCTGGTCGGCGAGCCCGTGGAACTTCTCCGGCAGAGGACGCAGCGACTTCGCGAGGAGCCTGATCGACTGCGCCTTCAGCGTGAGCTCGCCGGTGCGGGTGCGAAAGAGCGTGCCCTCGGCGCCGAGAATGTCGCCCAGGTCCCAATGCTTGAACGCTTCGTGAGCCTCCGCGCCGACCGCATCGGTCTGCACGTATACCTGGATGCGCCCGGTCATGTCCTGCAGCGTGGCGAAGCTCGCCTTGCCCATCACGCGCTTCAACATCATCCGCCCGGCCACGGTGACGCGTTGCGGCTGCGCTTCCAGCGTCTCGTTGGTGGCTGCTTCGAACTGCTGCTGCAGGTCGCCGGCGAAGTGATGGCGCACGAAGTCGTTCGGGAACGCGACGCCGCAGGCGCGCAGCGCGGCGAGTTTGCCGCGGCGCTCTTCGATGATCTGGTTGGTGTCGGGAGCGCTTGTGGTTTGCGGTTCGGTCATGGGGCCGTGGACTCGCTCTAGACACCCTGCTTCAGGCTGGCGGTGATGAAATCGTCGAGGTCGCCATCGAGCACGGCCTGCGTGTTGCCGACCTCGTG
>JBDHRV010000078.1:0-16445 GCA_039807745.1 Burkholderiales bacterium | reverse complement strand
GGCGGCTCGCTGGAGACCCGCAAGTCGGACGGCTACTACGGGCAGATCACGTACAAGTTCCAGGACCTGAAGGTCGGCTACAGCTATGGCCAGTCGAACCTGAAGCTCGCGGGCAACGAGGGGACGACCGCGGTCGCCGGCAGCTTCAACGCCGCCAACCCCGATCTGCTGCGGTCGAACAGCTCGAACGTGGTCGGCGTGTACTACTCGCTCACCAAGAGCCTGAATCTGGTAGGCGAGTGGATCAGAACCGAATCCAAGTCCCAGGGCGGCACCAGCTACAACGACAACGGCTTTGCGCTGGGCGCGATCCTGTTCTTCTGATCGCAACGCCAGGCAGACAGAAAGTCTCTTTATCCAGGCGGCGCCGGCAACGGCGCCGTTTTTTTTTCGCTGTTGCATCCCGCGACACCTGAGAAGTTTTGAAGCAGGCCACGCACCGGCGGCGCGCCGCGGTTCCCCGCTCTGGTCCCGGGCTGGCCCGCTGAAAGCCTTGCTGCGATTGGCATCGAGAGCGAGATCGCGACCCCGGGGCGCTTGGCGTGGAGCTAGGCACGGCAAGTGCAGACAAACGGCCCGATCCGATTCGCACAACCTTGAGGAGACAACCGTGAAAGCTCGCATCCTTCGCATCGCATGCTCATCAGCCGCCGCCGGCACGCTCGCCCTGGCGGCGACACTCGCCCTCGCCCACGGCGACGTGACCCCGCAGGCAGTCGACACCAAGGGACTCAAGCCGATCGGCGAAAAATGGGTGGAGGTGAACCCATACCGCGGCGACAAGCTCGCCATCCAGATCGGCAGCTCGGCTTACAACCAGAACTGCGCGCGCTGCCACGGCCTGGAAGCCGTGTCGGGCGGCATCGCGCCGGACCTGCGGTACCTGCCCGAAGGCAAGGAGGGAGACGAGATCTACGTGATGCGCGTGCGCCAGGGCGCGGTGCGCGATGGCCGCGTCTACATGCCGAAGTTCGAAGGGGTCCTCTCGCAAGAGGCGCTGTGGACGATACGCGCCTACCTCGACACCGTGCAGCAGCAATGAGCCTGTACCGACTGGATCGCCGTGCCCGCGTGCACGGCTTTTTTTTGCTCGCGGTCACGCTGGCGGCGATGCTGGCCTCGGGTCTGGCGAGCGCCGCACCCGACGCGGCCGGAGGCCTGCAACAGCTCCAGACGCCGGGTCGCATCCGGGTCGCGGTGTACAAGGATTTTCCGCCGTACTCCAACGCGGGCGAAGGCATCGACGTCGACATCGCGAAAGCACTGGCGGCGCGTCTTGGCGTGGCGCTCGACCTCATGTGGGTGCAGGCCTCCGACGAGAAGATGGAGGACGACCTCCGGAACGCGGTGTGGAAGGGGCACTACCTGGGCGGCGGTACGGCGGACGTCATGCTGCACGTGCCGGTCGACCCGCAGTTCGCGGCGCGCAACGACAAGGTCAGGATTTTCGGCGGCTATCAGCGCGAGAGCCTGCAGATCGCCCACGACACCAGGAAGCTGCCGGAGCTCGCGAGCGTCGACGATTTCGTCGGGAAGCCCGTCGGCGTCGAAATGGCGACCGCGCAGGATTCGTTTCTGCTCGGCGCCCTCGGCGGTCGCCTGCAGCCGACGGTGGTGCATTTCCGGGGCGCGCCGGAGGCGATGGCAGCCTTGCGCCGCGGCGAGGTGGTCGCGGTGATGGCGCAGCGCGCGGAACTGGAGGATGGCTTGCGGGGCGCCAACCGCGAGGTCTTCGTGATCAGCAGCATTCCCACGCCCGGGCTCTCGCAGCGCGGCTGGATCGTCGGCGCCGCGGTGAAGGCGGAGAATGCGGCGCTCGCCGCCGAGGTGGACGCGGCGCTCACGGCCATGCTGGAGGACGGGACGATCGCCGGCATCTTCAAGCGGCACGGCATCACGCATTTCCGTCCGTGAGGTGCGGCCGTCCAGGAACTATTCCCGGGCGTTTGCATTCATAATCGCGCCACGGCGGCCAGTCCCGCGCTCGCCGTCGCGTTCCCCCGAACCCCTATGATCACGATCCCCGCCCTGCGCGCTGTTGCTTTTGCGCTTGTTGTCGGCGCCGCGAGCCATGTGAGCGCAGCGCCTTTCGCCTATGTGCCGAACGAAAAATCGGGCACGGTCTCCGTCATCGACACCTCTACCGACAAGGTCATCGGGGAGATCCCTGCCGGGAAGAAGCCGCGCGGGCTCGCCGTCAGCCGCGACGGCAAGGAGCTCTACGTCAGTGATCAGCCGGACAACATGCTGGTGGTGCTCGACCTGGAAAAGCGCACACCGGTCGGCAAGATAGAACTCGGAGAATCGCCGGAAGGGGTCAGCATCTCGGCGGACGGCAAATGGATCATCGCCGCGAGCGAGATCAGCAACGCGGTGTCCTTCATCGACACAGGCACCCGGAAGAAGGTGTTCAGCGTGAAGACCCAGGGCAAGAATCCGGAGCATGCCGTGTTCAGCCCCGATGGCAAGTGGGTGTACGTGAGCGCGGAGGAGGCCGATTCGGTCGACATCATCGACGTCGAGAAGCGCGCCGAGGTGAAAGCCGTGAAGGTCGGCGACCGGCCGCGCGGCATCGGTTTCCTGCCCGATGGCAGCCGTGCTTATGTGGCCTCGGAGGTCGCGAGTCAGGTGTATGTCATCGACACCGCGACCCAGGAAGTGGTCGCGAAGGTGAAGCCCGGCAACTTCTCCAACGGCGTTGCCGTACGGCCCGACGGCAAGCGCGTTTTCATCTCCAACGGCAAGGACGGCACGGTGTCGGTGATCGATACCGCGACGAACACGGTCGTGGCGACGATTCCGGTCGGCAAGCGCCCGTGGAACATGGCCATCACGCCGGACGGCAAGAAGCTCTACGTCGCCAACGGCAAATCCAACTCCGTGTCCGTGATCGACACCGAAACCTATCAGCCCGTGAAGGAAATCCCGGTCGGCGATACGCCCTGGGGTGTCGTGATCCGGTGAGGTCGGAAGGGCGCTACACCGGCACGGCAATCCTGCTGCACTGGGTGATCGCGCTCTTGGTGTTCGTGCTCATCGGTCTTGGCTGGTTCATGATCGACATTCCGAAGAACACCCCGGAGCGGACCTACTTCTACAACCTGCACAAGTCCATCGGCCTTACCACGTCTTTTTTTATCCTGCTGCGCATCGCGTGGCGCCTGACGCACGTGCCGCCGCGGCTTCCGGCAACGCTCAAGGAATGGGAAGCGGCGGCCGCCACGTGGACTCACCGGCTGTTGTACGTTTGTCTCATCGTGATGCCGCTGTCGGGCTACATCGCCTCCAACTTCACGAAGTTCGGCGTGAAGTATTTCGGCATCGAGCTCCCGCCCTGGGGGCCGGAGGACAAGACCCTCTACGGCATCTTCAACACCGTCCACGTGTTCACTTCGTACCTGTTCGTGGCGCTGATCGCTCTGCACGTCGCGGGCGCCTTCAAGCACCTCTTCGTGGACCGCGACTCGGTGTTTCAACGGATGCTGCCGGGGCGCGGCTGACGGATCAGACGTCGTGCCGGAAAGCCACGACGTGATCGGCCTCGACGCGGATGCCGATCTTCTCGCCGATGGCGTGGTTGTGGTGACTCGGGACCAGTGACAGCGCGCGGCCGCCGCTCGGCAACCGGATCGTGTAGAGGATCTCCGCGCCGCGAAACGCCTTCTGCACGACCTCGGCCTGCACCGCACTGCCATCGTCGTGCACGATGTCGTCCGGGCGCAGCAACACGTCCACCGAGCAGCCATTGCCACATTGCTGGCAGCCGATCGCACACTCCGGCGGAACGTCACCGGTAAGAATGCCGAGCTCGATCTGCACCTGCCTGGAGTTCAGCACCCGGCCCGGGACGAGCACGCCTTCGCCGACGAAGTCCGCCACGAAGCGGCTTGCCGGCTTGTGGTAGAGGTTGTAGGGCGAGTCCCATTGCACGATCACGCCGTCGTGCATGATCCCGACTTCGTCCGCCAGCGCGAAGGCCTCGTGCTGGTCGTGGGTGACCAGGATCGCCGTCGCGTTCTGCGCCTTGAGGATCTCGCGCACCTCGTAGCTCAACCGCTCCCGTAGGTCGACGTCGAGGTTCGAGAACGGCTCGTCCATGAGCAGGAGATCGGGCTTCGGCGCCAGCGCACGAGCGAGCGCGACGCGCTGTTGTTGCCCGCCCGAGAGCTCGTGCGGATATTTCTCTCCGACCCGATCGAGCCCCACCGTCGCGAGCAGTTCCGTCACTCTCGTCATGCGTTCCTTGCGCGGTGCGCTGCGCAAGCCGAATGCGACGTTCTCGCCGACCGTGAGATGCGGGAAGAGCGCGTAATCCTGAAACACCATGCCGATGCGGCGCCGTTCGGGGGCGAGGGTGAACCCGACGCGGCTCACGATCTCTCCGTTGACTGCGATCTCGCCGCAGGTCAGCGGCTCGAAGCCAGCGATGCAGCGCAGCGCGGTGGTCTTGCCGCAGCCACTTGGTCCCAGCAGGCAGGCGATATCGCCTCGTTGCAGCGTGAGCGAGAAATCTCTCAGCACATGCGCCGCGCCGTAAGCGTGACCGACCTGCCGGACCTCGAGGACGGTATTCATGCGGCGATTATACGATGATCAAGGGAGAATCATTCTCAACTCGTGGCCGCGATTGCTAGAATTCGGGGCTTGTGCGGCGCGCGAGAGGCGCCGTCGGCCTTCCGTCCTCATGACTGCAACTTTCTCGCTGCCCCGCGTTTCGATCCGGCGCTCGTGGCGTCTTTCCGCGCTCGGATCGCTTGGCTGGTGTGCCGTTGCGCTCGCTGCCTTGCTGGCAGTACCGATCGTCTTCGTTGCGAGCAGTGTGTTCGTCCCGAGCGGCGGATCCTGGCAACACCTGGTCGACACCGTGCTGGCGGATTATGTCCGCAACACCGTCTGGCTCGCCCTCGGGGTGGGCTTCGGCGTGGTGGTCGTGGGCGTCGGGACCGCCTGGCTCGTCACCATGTGCAGCTTCCCGGGCAGCCGCGTGCTCGACTGGGCCTTGATCCTGCCGCTGGCGGTGCCCGCCTACGTGATGGCTTACGCCTACACGGACTTTCTCCAGTTCAGCGGTCCGGTCCAGACATGGCTGCGGGAGCTCACCGGTTGGCGCGCGCGCGAGTACTGGTTCCCCGACATCCGCTCGCTCGGCGGCGCCATTACGGTGATGGTGTTCGTGATGTATCCCTACGTGTATCTCCTCGCGCGCGCTGCTTTTCTCGAGCAGTCGGTCGGGGTGCTGGAGGTGGGCCGCACACTGGGCTACGGCGCGTGGGGCAGCTTCGCGCGGATCGCCTTGCCGCTGGCGCGCCCCGCGATCGCCGCCGGCACGTCGCTCGCCCTGATGGAAACGCTGGCTGACTTCGGCACCGTCTCTTACTTCGCGGTACAAACCTTCACCACCGGCATCTACCGCGCGTGGTTCTCGATGGGCGACCCCGTTGCGGCGGCGCAGCTGTCGGCCGTTCTGCTCGCTCTGGTCGCGGTGGTGCTCCTGCTAGAGCGCCTCACCCGCGGTCGGGCGCGCTACCACAATCCGGCACCACGCAAGCGCCTGCCGGAGTCCCGGCTGCATGGCTGGCGCGCGGGTGCCGCCCTGCTTGCCTGCATGACGCCGCTCGTCCTCGGTTTCGCGCTGCCTGCGCTCATCCTGTTGCGGATGACGCTCGCCCAGGGCGACGAGCAGTTCGGCGAACGGTTCGTGGCGCTGACCCGCAACAGCGTCTTGCTGGCGGTGATCACCTCGCTGCTCGCGGTCGCGCTCGCGCTGCTCATGGCCTACGCGGTACGGCTGCGCCCGGGGCCGATCACGTGGTCGGCGAACCGTGTGGCAGGGCTCGGGTATGCGGTGCCCGGCACCGTGATCGCGGTCGGCATCCTGGTGCCCGTCGCACGCCTCGACCACGCCGTCGATGCGTTCATGTCGTCGACCTTCGGGCATTCCACGGGACTGCTGTTCACCGGCGGCATCGCCGCGCTGGTCTACGCCTATCTGGTGCGCTTTTTCTCGGTCGCGCTGCAGACCGTCGATGCCGGGCTCACGCGCATCACGCCCAGCATGGAAGCAGCGGCGCGCAGCCTCGGCTGCTCGCCTGGTGGCGTGCTGGCGCGGGTGCACGCACCCCTGTTGACCGGAAGCCTGCTCACGGCCGGTCTGATGGTATTCGTGGACGTGATGAAGGAGCTGCCTGCGACCTTCGCCATGCGCCCCTTCAACTTCGATACGTTGGCGGTGCAGGCGTACAACCTGGCCGCCGACGAGCGCCTGGCGGAGGCGGCGACCGCGTCGCTCGCAATCGTCGCGGTGGGCCTGGTGCCGCTCATCTTCCTCTCGCGGACCATCGCGAAGACGCGGGGGCGGGCATAGTTCTGCCGCCCCGCATCCTGCACTGCGGCTACTTCCAGCCGACGCGATCGGCCACCTTCTGCGCCGCCGGCTGATTCTTGCCGAGCTCGCCGACGTTGAGCGTGTCGGCCTTGAACTTGCCCAGCGACTCGAGCTCCGCGTTGTTCACCTTGACACCGGGGACGACTGGCCACTCGTTGTTGCCGTTCGCGAAGTATTGCTGCGCCTGGTCCGAAGCCAGGTACTCGAGGAACTTGATCGCGTTCTCCTTGTGCGGTGCGTACTTGAGCACGCCGCCCCCGGAAATGTTCATATGCACGCCGGGTCCGTTCTTGTCCGGCCAGATGACGCCCAGCTTCTCGACCACGGCGCGGTCCTCGGGCTTGGTCGACTTGAGCAGCCGCACGAAGTAATACGTGTTGCTGATCGCGATGTCGCACTCTCCCGCCGCTACGGCTTTGAGCTGATCGGTGTCGCCGCCCTTGGGCTCGCGCGCCAGATTGCCGGCAACGCCCTTCGCCCACTGCTCGGCCTTCTGTTCGCCGTCGTGGGCGATCACCGAGCTGATCAGCGACAGCATGTAGACGTGGCCAGCCGATCGCGCGCAGATCCGGCCCTTCCACCTCGGGTCGGCCAGATCGGCGTAGCTCTTGAGCTCGTCCGGTTTCACCGCGGCCTTGTTGTAGACGATGATCCGCGCCCGTGCCGAGAAGCCGTACCAGGTGCCGTCCGGCGCGCGGTAGGCGGCGGGGATGCGGCTGTCGAGCACCTTCGACTTGATCGGCTGAAAGAGCCCCGCCTGGTCCGCGCGCCACAGACGGCCTGCATCGACCGTGATGAAGACGTCTGCCGGACTCTTGTCGCCTTCGCTCTTGATGCGTTCCATCAGCGGATCTTCGGCGCCTTCGATGCGGTTCACCTTGATCCCGGTCTGCTTCGTGAAGTCGGTATAGAGCGCTTCGTCCGTCTGATAGTGACGGGCGGTATAGAGATTGAGCTCTTTCTCCTCGGCGGCGTGGACCGGAGAGAAGCTGAGCAGGGTGACAGCGGCGATAAGGGTCGACAGCTTCTTGTGGGGACGGGTCATCTTCGATTTTTCCTGTTTCGTTTGACGAGCCGCTCGCACCGGTGGGCCAGCGTCGAGGGGGCCACGGGAATCGTATCCGGTAGTGTTCCTGTTGGCAATAATGAGAATGCTTCGCATCCGTTGACTTGATGGATGCGAATTATTATCATTTGATCTGGGCTTTGAGATAACGGTGATCATGAACGCACTCGTCGTCGGCGCCGACCGACTCGGAAACATTCCGGACGTGCTGGGGGGATTCGGGATTCGCATCCTCGAACACGTGTCCGGCCGGCAGGCCGCCCATCAGCGTCGCGGCGCCGCGATCGGCAGCAACACCCAGCTCGTCATTCTCTTCACCGACTTTCTCGGCCACAACGTCATGAAGAGCTTTCGCAGCCTGGCGCAGGCAGAGGGAGTTCCGGTGATCGCTTGTCGCCGTTCTGCGAGTTGTCTCGCGGTCTGTCTGGACCGCTTCTTTGCGCAGCCGGAATGCGAGGCACGTTGCGCTACGTGCCCGAAAGTCGCGAAACGTACGTCGAACTAGCCCGAGGTCTGCCATGTATGTGTGCCTGTGCAATGGTGTCACCGACCACCACATCGCGAAGGCGGTAGCGGAAGGCGCTTCGTCTTTGTGTGATCTGAAGGCTCGCCTCGGCATCGCATCCTGCTGCGGTCGCTGCGCCGAGTGCGCAGAGTTCGTCCTCGACGAACAACTCGCTTTTTCCAGCTCCATGAGCTGCGCACAGCTCGCTTGAGCTGATCACTCCTGACTCGATTCATCCGCAGCGCGCTGCGGAGTAGAATTTCTCGTGCGCCCCGCCTTTGGTCGCACTGATTCTATTTCTCATCTGATCAGGAGCAGCCCATGAAAGGCGACACCAAGGTCATCGAACACCTCAACAAGGCACTGCGCAACGAACTCACGGCGATCAACCAGTACTTCCTGCACGCCCGCATGTTTCGCAACTGGGGCCTCAAGAAGCTGGACGACTACGAGTACCACGAGTCCGTGGACGAAATGAAGCATGCCGACCGGCTCATCAATCGCATCCTCTTCCTGGAGGGCCTGCCGAACCTGCAGGATCTCGACAAGCTCATGATCGGGGAGCATGCCGAGGAGTGTCTGCGCTGCGATCTGCAGCTCGAGCTGCGTGCCTATCCCGACCTCAAGGCCGCGATCGCGTATTGCGAGTCCTGTGGCGATTACGTGTCGCGGGAGCTGTTCGAAAGCATTCTCGAAAGCGAAGAGGAGCACATCGACTGGCTCGAGACGCAGCTGGAGCTGATCGGGAAAGTCGGCATCCAGAACTATCTGCAATCGCAGATGGGTGATTCCTCGAGCTGACCTCAGGCGGCAATCCGGCGGGCGCCCGAGAACCGCCGCGCCCAATAGCCGTTTTGCATCGCAACGATCTCGACCTTGCCACCGCTGCTCGGCGCATGGACGAAGCGGCGTTCGCCCACGTAGATGCCGACGTGGCTGAACGCCCGGCCGAGCGTGTTGTAGAAGACGAGGTCGCCCGGCTGCATCTCGTCCGGTTCCACCGGCCAGCCGACACGCTCCATTTCGACCGCACTGCGCGGCAGCGCGAGGCCCGCCGCCTGCCGGTACACGTACCAGACGAACCCGCTGCAGTCGAATCCGGAATCCGGTGAGGTGCCGCCGTTGCGGTACGGCACGCCGATCAGGGAAACCGCGAACACGGCTGCATCGCGGGCCGCCTCCGATGGCATGGGGGCGGGCAGGCCATCGCTGCCGGCAGGCGGTCGCTCCGGTCGCGACGCACATCCCGCGACCCAGGCAGCGACTGTCAGGAGCACCAGTCTTCGGCGAGCGAGCATGGCGCAACTCTAGATCACCATCGGGACGGCAGTAAAGCCGGTTCATCGGCTCAGGCACGCCAGTCGGTGATCGAGTAGCTCGATGCGGCCGGCGCACTGTCCGCCGCGCCGGCTCCGGTATGCCATATCCATTTGCTGCAGGCGGTATTACGTTTGCATCGGGGCGGCCGAGCGCCAGAGGCGGGCCAAGGAGGGCATATAATCGGCCTGCCACCAGGGGGCCTCGGGCCTTCCGAGACCGCCGATTCTCACCTCGTCCGAGGAGCGTCCATGCCGCAGCTGCAGCCCCTGTCACCACAGCCTTCAAACCCGACCCCGCAACCCCAGATCTTCGGCTTCGATGCCTTCACGCCGAAGGAGATCGCGCAGAAGGTGGAGCAAAACGGCGTCATCAAGGCGCGGCTGCCCTTCCTGCCGATGGCGATGCTGGGCGTCGTGGCGGGTGGCTTCATCGGCCTCGGCGCCATGTATTACACCCTGGTGATCAGCGATCCGGAGCTGGGCTTCGCGGCAAGTCGTGTGCTCGGCGGTGTCGCGTTCACGCTGGGGCTCATCCTGGTGGTGATGGGGGGCGCCGAGCTCTTCACCGGCAACAACTTCCTGGTGATGGCGTGGGCGGAACGCAAGATCACGACGGCGGAGGTGGTGCGCAACTGGCTCGTGGTGTACTTCACGAATGCGTTCGGTGCGGTCGCACTCGCGGCGGTGATCTTCCTTTCCCATTTTCCCGACATGAACGACGGCGAGGTCGGCCGCACTGCGATCCGGCTGGCTGCGTACAAGGCCGCCCTGCCGTTCTGGACCGCGTTCTTCAAGGGGGTCTTGTGCAACATGCTGGTGTGCCTGGGGCTGTGGGTGGCCATGGCGGGCCGCTCGGTCACGGACAAGATCCTCGCCATGGTCTTTCCGATCTCGGCGTTCGTCGCGTGCGGCTACGAGCACTGCATCGCCAACCTCTACATCATTCCGCTCGGCATCCTTCTTGCCAATTGGGGGTCGCCGCCGCCCGGCACGGACGTCTCCGTGCTCGGCTGGGCGGGGCTGCTGGACAATCTGTTGCCCGTGACGCTCGGCAACATCGTCGGTGGCAGCGTGCTCGTGGCCCTCGTGTACTACTCCATCTACCGCAAGGGGCTGCGATCCTGACGAACCGACCCAAACATCGAAGGACGAGGCAGGTGTTGAGCTGGAACGACCTGGGAAGACTGACCGCGGCGTTTGCGGGGCTGATGGCTGCGCTGGCGCTGGCACAGCAGAGCGTGCTCGAAGTGATCACGCTCAGGTACCGCACGGCCGATCAGATCATTCCGCTGCTCGAGCCCTTCATCGACCGCAGCGGGTCACTCAGCGGGATGCAGAATCAGCTGATCGTTCGCACCTCGCCCGCGAACCTGGCCGAGCTGCGCAAGATCATCGACCAGGTCGACGCGCGGCCGCGGCAGCTCCTCGTCACCGTGCGGCAGGATGTCGATCTTGCCACCGCACGGCGCGAGACCGACCTCTCGGGCCGAGTCGGCATCGGCGACAGCGCAGGCATCGCGGTGCCCGGCAGCCGGGGTCGCAACGAGGGGCTCGTCGTGCAGGGCGGCAGCGGTGACACGTTCGTGCGGGGCCGCATCGCCGCGCGCGACGTCGTCGCCTCCGATGCCAACACCCAGCGCGTACAGGTGCTGGAAGGGAACGTCGCGTTCATCCGCATCGGTCAATCCGTGCCGGTACCGTCGCGCCAGGTCGTGCAAACGCCCTATGGCACGCAGGTGGTCGAATCCACGCAGTTCCGCGACCTCAACACCGGGTTCCAGGTTCTGCCGCGCGTCGCAGGCGATACCGTGACGGTGGAGATCAATCCGCAGCGCGAACGCCCGGGGCGTTATCCCGGCACGGCCAATGTACAAGGCGTGAGCACGGTCGTCTCCGCGCCGCTCGGCGAGTGGATGGAGATCGGCGGGACGTCCTCGAGCGGCTCGATGCAATCGTCCGGGAATCTCGGCCAGCGCAGCGACACCGGCACCGAGCGCCGCTCCATCCTGCTGATGGTTCAGGAAATCGTGCGCTGACATGCGGCCGGCACGCGAACCGACGCGGCTGCTGGCCTTCCTTGGCGGTACGTTCCTGATGGTATTCGCGTGGTCGTCGATCGGACCGAAGGACCGCACGGTCTGGTGGCTCGAGGTGCTCCCCGCCTTGATCGGCGTCATCGTACTGCTCGCGACCTACTGGCGCTTCCGCCTCACGCCGCTGCTGTACGTGCTCATCTGGGCGCACGCGCTCGTCCTGCTCGTGGGCGGGCATTACACCTACGCGGAGGTGCCGCTGTTCGACGCGATCCGCGACGCGCTCGCGCTGAGCCGCAACCACTACGACCGCGTCGGTCATTTCATGCAGGGCTTCGTGCCGGCGCTGATCGCGCGCGAGATCCTGCTGCGCGTGACGCCGCTGCGATCGGGTGCGATGCTGTTCTTCCTGTGCACGTGCATCGCGCTCGCATTCTCGGCTTTCTACGAGATGATCGAATGGTGGGTCGCGGTCGCGTCCGGGACCGGTGCCGACGCTTTTCTCGGGACGCAGGGCGACGTCTGGGACACGCAGTGGGACATGTTCCTCGCGCTCGTCGGTGCCGTCACCTCACAGCTTCTGCTCGGCTGGTTGCAGGACCGTCAGTTGCGGGCGATGCGAGGAATAGGGTAGGGCAGCTCGGCTACCGCGACAGATACCGCATCGCCCGTTCCAGACCGTCGAGGGTGAGCGGGTACATGCGATCGCCCATCAGCCGGCGGATGATGCCGGTGGAAACCTGTTCGCCCCAGCAGTCCTCCGGTTCGGGGTTGAGCCACACGGCCTTCGGATAGACAGCGAGCATGCGCCGCAGCCACACCTCGCCCGTCTCGTGGTTGACGTGCCGCAGCGACCCGCCGGGACTCAGGATCTCGTGCGGGCTCATCGCCGCGTCGCCCACGAGGATCAGACGGTAGTCCTGCGGATACTTGTGCAGCAGGTCGAGCGTGGGCAGTCGCTCGGTGTGACGGCGCTGGTTGTCGCGCCACACGAAGTCATACGGGCAGTTGTGAAAGTAGAAGTGCTCGAGGTGCTTGAACTGCGTGCGGGCGGCGCTGAAAAGCTCCTCGCAGAGTTTCACGTGCCAATCCATCGAGCCTCCGACATCGAGCAGCAGCAGCACCTTTACCGCGTTGTGGCGTTCCGGGCGCATGTGCAGATCGAGCCACCCCGCGTTGCGCGCGGTGCGCTGGATGGTGGTGTCGAGGTCGAGTTCCTCCGGCGCGCCCTGCCGCGCGAAGCGTCGCAACCGGCGCAGCGCGACCTTGATGTTGCGCGTGCCGAGCGCCACGTTGCCGTCGAGGTTGCGGTACTCGCGTTCGTCCCAGACTCGTACTGCGGTCCGATTGCCCGAGCTCTCGGGGCCGACGCGGATGCCTTCCGGGTGAAAGCCGTGCGCACCGAAGGGCGAGGAGCCGCCGGTTCCGATCCACTTGCTGCCGCCCTGATGGCGACCCATCTGCTCGCGCAGACGCCGCTCGAACTCCGCCATGAGCTTGTCCCAGCCGAGCTTCTCCAGTCTGGCGCGATCCTCGGGCGAGAGGTGTCGCTTCGCGAGCAGCTTCAGCCACTCCGCCGGGATTTCCGCCGCCAGACCAGGAAGGTGCTCGACGCCGCGGAAGTACTCGCCGAAGGCCTGATCGAAGCGGTCGAAATGCGACTCGTCCTTCACCAGACAAGCGCGTGCGAGATAGTAGAACGCCTCGATGGAGTGATCGCAGACGTGCTGGCGCAGCGCTTCCAGCAGCGTCAGGTATTCCTTGGTCGATACCGGGAGCCGGCGTGACTTGAGGTGCAGGAAGAAATCGATCAGCACGGCTTTTCGGGGTCCGTCGTTCCGGTCGCGGTTCAGCAGAGCACCGGTGAAATTCTGATCCCGCCCACGCGCTTCGTGCAACCGCCTGTGCTGCCGTGAGGCGCGTCCACGGATGCATGACAGCAAAATCCTGCACGGTAATGGCGCAAAGCGCCTTCGCGACGCCCCGCTTTGGGGCACGATCGGACGCACGACCGTGGAACCGCGAACGCCCGGCCGGGTCTCAGCAGCTTCAGTGCCCAGCGCCGAGTGTGGAACGAAACCTGCGTAGAGCGCGCCCCGTGCGTGGTAGTGACACTGACACATTGGAGGTGTAACGTACACGGAACCTCGCGTGTTACCGACGCGCGAGCCACAGTTCAACGAGACTGGTCGATGAGCAGATCCGCATCCCGGGTCGTGACGTCACCGGTCGGACGCCGCAAGACGGCGTGAGAGGAGCGATGCCATGAGAATACTGAACCTGCCGCCTCGTGCAACGCACGGGGCCGCGCCCGCACATTCCCGTGCCGGGCTATTGCCGAGCGACGCAATGCGCTGTGGGACGCCCGAGGGTGTCCGGCGCCATACCTGCGCGTACGCGGTCACCACTCCCCGCGATCTTCGGGCGCCCTGCTGAGGGCAGGCAAGCGAGGCACCGTACTTCCCGACCGGGCGAGGTGTCCGGTCCGGGGCAGACGATTTCCGCGGCGCATCGATGATCCGCCACGCTTCGCACAGAACGCATAACGCATAACTGTCGGGGACGCTTTCCCGTTGGCTCGGGCACGCAGGTGCCACCGGCAGGACTCATGAACCCCGCCGCGCAGCCAGTCACCCGCCACGCGGGTGCACCGCGCCGGCAACGATCACAAACAGTTCAAATTAGGAGACGACAATGATTTTCCACTCGACCGAGACGACCGACATGGACGAATTCGATATTTCCGCAACCTATGGCAGCGCTGTCTTCCTGGTCCACCCGGAAAAGCAGGGCAGCGAGAACCTGAACGATCGCACGGCTCACAGGATCGGGCACCTGGTCGAATACCACGACTATCCGCTGAGACACCCCAAGGCGGCCTGATCGCCGGGGAGCCGGCTCCCGAGGGGCGATGCCGCCCCTCGCACGCGAAGCGATTCAGATCCGCCCGGTGGCGCCGAAGATCGCCACCAGCGTGAGGTCCTCTTCGATATCGAAGAACGAGTGCTCGGAGGTGGCGCGCACGTAGAGGATCTTGCCAGCGGAGACTTCGTGCTCCTGCCCGCCGACCTTGAGCCGGGCACGGCCGCCGACGACGAAGTAGACCTCGTCCTCGAGGTGCGGCGCCTGCATGTCGCGCGAGCCGGCCGGCAGGCGATAGATGCCGCAGCTCAGCGTCGACGTGCGCAGGAACTCGACGAAACGGACTTCCCTTCCCTCGACCCTGCGTGCGAGCTCATCGAGGGTGAAGACGCACCATTCGTTGTTGCTCATGGATCGGGTCTCCCTGCTGTTGCAATCTGTCGTGCGCCGCGGTGGCTTGCCGCACGGCTGCATTATGACATTCCGGGTCTCGCGCGGGCGCGATCAGCAGGACCGGACAGCGTCGCCCTTCACGAGCACGAATTTGCCGACGGGGGGATCTTCATCCGCCCCGGGACTGCAGCCTGTCGTGCGGCGAGCGCCGTGTCGGGGAAATCCGAGAAGACGCCGTCGACCCCGAGGTCGAGGAACTGGAAGTACTCGAGCCGAGGATCGTTGCGATATTGGGGGGCGAGCGTCGCGGGCTCGTTGCGGAACGTGTAGGAGTGCACGCGCAGTCCCGCCGCGTGCGCCTGCTCGATCACGGTCGTCTGCAGCAATGTGCCCGCGTGCACGTCGCGGAGGATCTGGCGCTTCCAGGGGCCGATCGCATTCGCGTACTTTGCGATGTTCGCCAAGTGTCGCGGGGGCGTCCCGCCGCGCGGGTCTCCGAACCGCGCTATCCTGACGCCCACGACGCGCCTGCCGGCGCCGTCGAACTCGAGCGCGTCCTCGTCCAGCAGTTGCACGAGCGCCACCTTCGTTCGCGTGCGCAGATACTGGAGGTTGTCGCTCTCGAAAGACTGAATGAAAACCGGTGCATCGGCACGATCCAGACCCCGGCGCCGCAACGCTTCGAGGAGCCGCTCCTCCAGCGGCAGGCCGAGCGCGTGGTGGAAAGCCGGATGCTTGGTCTCCGGGTAGATGCCGATCGACCGGCCTCGCTTCACGCTCTCGGTCTCGACCAGATCGAGAATCTCCTCGAAGGTCGGAATCCCGTACTTGCCGTCGTACTCGTTCGAGCGCGCCGGATTCGGCTGCACCGCGCGCAGCGTCTTCATCTCGCGGAGCGTGAAATCGCTCGCGAAGAATGCGGTGACGGGTTTGCCATCCATGGTGCGCGCCTTCTTGCGGTCCGCGAACTCCGGACGGGCCGTGACATCGGTGGTGTCATCCAGCAGGGGCTCATGCCGCGCGACGAGGTGGCCGTCCTGGGTCGCGACCAGATCGGGTTCGATGTAGTCCGCGCCCTGCTCGATCGCGAGGGCGTAGGAGGCGAGCGTGTGCTCGGGCCGATAACCCGAGGCGCCGCGATGCGCGATCACGATCGGCGGCTTGCCGTCGAGGGTCGGCCACACGCCGTCGTCCGATGCGTCAGGGAGCGGGCTCATGGGCTGCCCGTGCGGATAAGCACGAACGCTCTGCGCGCGGTGTCCGATCAGCTGGACCCGTGCCCCGGCGAGAGGTTGCGCTCGGCCTGCTCGGCGGTCACGACGCTCACAGGCACGCCGAGCCGCGCAATGCGATGGGCGAGGTCGAGGTGCAGCCACCGCGACACCCTTTGCGGCAGCGTCGAAACGATGATCTCGTCGTACCGCTCGCGCTCGAGCGTCGCCCGTACCGCCTCGTATGGATCGGTAGCCCCGACGATTCCTTGCACGTGCGAGCCGGCCGCGGCGTCGAGCAGCGGGATCGCGAGCTCGAGCGTGGCGGCTGCTTCCTCGGTGTCAGGGTCCCAATACGGCCGTGGGACCAGGAGCGTGAACCTGCATGCACCGCGCGCGGCCCGCTCGGCGACTGCGCCGAGCAGCTTCGGCGTGGCCGCGGTGCGGTGAGCCACGATGAGGATACGTGTGTCGCTCATGATCGTTGGCCCTCCTCGACGCAGGTCAAATACAAGTATAGATCGTCCTGCCGAGGGTCAGGCCTTGCTTTTCAAAACCAGCGAGGGGTCAAAAACCAGCGAGGGGTCAACCAGCGAGGGGTCAGGTCTTGCTTTTTGCCTGGTCGCGCTCCACATGGGTAGCCACGATACGACTGACGCGCGATACCGACA
>JBDHRV010000077.1:0-16498 GCA_039807745.1 Burkholderiales bacterium | reverse complement strand
TTAGGTTCTTCTCGTACGCCTTCTCGATCGCCTCCCAGTCGAAACCTTCGTGATCGGCAAACTTGCCATCCTCGGCCGCGATGACGGCGCGCTTCAAGTACACGGAAATCTGGTGGTAGGGCACCCATTGGTGCTGCAGCATGGCTTGCGGGTCGCGCTCGCGCAGCGCGGCGAGCCGGGCATCCATGAAGGCGGTGCTGCGCGGGTTGTGCGTCGACCACCACCACACCTGCGCGAAGATCCAGAGCTGGTAGACAACGAGGAGCGCGACGGCGAGGCCGAGCAGTTTCAGCAGGAGCCGCACTTGCGTCCCCCGCTCACCTCGCCCGCAGCATCGCGATCACCGGCGCGGTATCGGGTCGCACGGCGCGCCAGATGAAGAACGACTCGGCCGCCTGCTCCACCAGCATCCCGAGGCCGTCGGCGAGGTGGGTCACGCCCTGCTGCCGGGCCCAGCGCAGGAAGCGGGTCGGCTCGCTGCCGTACATCATGTCGTAGGCCAGCGCGCCGTCGCCGAACACGCTCGCGGGCAGCGGCGGCAGATCCCCGGCGAGACTCGCCGAGGTCGCGTTGACGACGACGTCGAAGCTGGATTCACCGATGGCTTCGTAACCGACCCCGGTCATCGGCCCGTGTGCGGCAAACCGGCGTGCGAGTTCGAGCGCCTTGTCGGCAGTGCGATTCGCCAGCGTGAGTGAAGCCGGCCGCCGTTCCAGCAGGGGGCCGAGCACACCGCGCGCCGCACCCCCCGCTCCCATGACCAGCACGCGCCGGCCCGCGATCGGGACGCCGAGATTGATCTCGATGTCCCGCACGAGCCCGACGCCGTCGGTGTTGTCGCCCCGCGTGCCGCCTGCCGCGAAGCTCAAGGTGTTCGCAGCGTGCGCCAAGCGAGCCCGTCGCGAGGTTTCAGCGGCGAGAGCGTAGGCTTCGAGCTTGAACGGCAGCGTCACGTTCGCCCCCTTGCCGCCCGCAGCCTGGAACGCCTCGACTGTCGCCCGGAAGCCGTCGAGCGGCGCCAGTATCGGTTCGTAGACGAGGTCCTGCCCGGTGGCGCGCGCGAACGCCGCGTGGATCACGGGTGACTTGCTGTGGGAGACGGGGTTGCCGATGACGGCGTAACGGTCGGGCATCGGCGGGGCGGGACTATGCGCGCTCGGCTCGGCGCTCTACTGGCTGATCAACTCGTCGGCGCGGGTGAACGTCCAGGTGCGCGTGATGCTGAGGATGTCGGTGTCCTTTGCGATATCGGGCGGGAAGGGCGCGTACGGCGACGCCAGCTCGACGATGCGCCGCGCGGCCTCGTCGAGCACCTTCTGGCCGGAGGGCTTGTTGATGTCGATGCTCTCGACCGACCCGTCCGCCTTGATCGACACCGTGAGTTGCAGGCTGCCATAGATCTTCTGGCGGCGTGCCCGTTCCGGGTAGTTGAGGTTGCCGACCCGCTCGACCTTGACGCGCCAGTCTTCCACATACCGCGCGAAGCGAAACTCCTTCGCCCGTGAACCGACGAAATTGCGCCGTGGCCGCTTCGAATAGGCGTCGAGATTACGATCGATCTCGGCTTGCAGACGCGCCGCCTCGAGGCTGCGTGCAAGCAACACCGCCACATCGGGCTTGACCACCGGGTCCTGCGGGGGCTGCGGCTCTGCCTTCGATTCCTGCGCGAGCGCGATCGTGTCCTTCGACTTGGGGCGCGTGAGCGGCTTGTTTGGCTGCTCCTCCCTGGCTTCGACCGTGCGGCTCCTGATAGACAGCTCGTTGTGCGCCTGCTCCTTGGTCTGCGGCGGCAGCGGGGACTTCGCGCGGCGCGCGAGGTCGGTGTTGCCACCGCCGTCGAGATTGGCCTGGGCAAGCACCTCCGCCTTCTTCGGGGCCGTGCTCGAGCGCGCATTGACGAGCACCACCTCGAGCGTCGGCTGGAACAGTTCCGAGGCCTTGGCGCGCGGGTCGATGAAGTGGATCTTGAGGAGAACGGCGTGAACCAGGATGGAGATCACGATCGCCACCACCAGGGTGCGGTTGGCGGGATCGAGGAACCACGACTCCTCGAGCCAGAGCGTCCCCCGGCTGCGCAGGGGCGATGCGTCGAAGGCGCACGAGACGGCGGGCAAGGCCCGCTTGCGCGAATCGATGTGTCGAGATCTACGGCGCGACACGGTATTGGTATGTTGGGCTGGGGAAGGCACCGCTCGCCATTGTAGCGAGTCAGGCGCCCCGGTGAGCAAGCCTTGTGCCCAAATCGCCGCACGCATCGCGCGCATCACGCTGCCTCATCCAGGCGCGCGCGGTACTGGCACGAGACGGTGAGATCGAGGAGGTCGATCTCGCCGATCTCCACCTCGACGCGCGTCATCGGCGGCAGATCGGGCAGGGAGGGTACCTTGACGAGGAGAGGAATGGGGTCGAGCTTGACGAGGTTCTCCCGCGCCACCGTCCCGCCCGATCGCATCACGCTTTCCTGCAGCAGCCAGCGCAGGCACCAGTAGCGCTCCATCGAACGCTGGAAGTCGTAGTAGACATCGTTGGCGATCTCGAAGTCGCGCAGCACCGCGAGCAGGGTCTCGGAGCCCTTGCCATAGGGCGGCGGCTCGCCCCGCAGAACGGCCAGCAGTTGCCGCTGGTTGATGAGGTCCACGTACCGGCGCAGCGGTGAGCTCGCCCACAGGTACTGGTCGACGCCGAGTGCGTCGTGGGGCCCGGGGACGGTGGTGAGTTTGACGCGCCCGCCGGACTGCGCGCGGTAGATGCCGGGAGCACCGTCCTCGGCCAGGGTACGCCCCCACTCCGTGTTGACGAAGATCATGAGCTCCGCCACCAGCTTGTCGATCGGTGCCCCGCGCCTGCGCTCGACGATGCGCACGCGATCTTCGTCCACGTAGAAGCTGTAGTCCATGGGCAGTTGCCGCGGCTGCTCGGGACGACCGCGCGCCGCTTCGAGCACGCACGCGAACTCCCACAAGAGCCGGATCTCCTGCGCGTGACCGTGGACGATCTCGGCCCCCTGCAGCGCCTCTTCGGTGAAGATTTGGTCGAGCGCATCGAGGCGCAGGTTGGCGGCGATGCGAACGCGTTCGAGGCAGGTCGACGTGCCGAGCAAGGTGAGGTCGCTGCGCAGTTCGAGATAGAGCGACAGCGCCGGCGCCGCGTGCCCTTCGAGCAGTGTGTAGCGGTCGACAACCGCGCCCGGCAGCATGGTGATCTTATCGCCCGGCATGTAGACGGTCGACAGTCGCCGGGCGGCGACGAGATCCACCGGCGAGCCGGCAGGCACACCGAGGGCCGGCGCAGCGATGTGCACCCCCAGGCGCCAGCCGCCGTCGGGCAGTCGCGTCACGGAGAAGGCATCGTCGATCTCGGTCGTCGTCACATCGTCGATGCTGAAGGCTGCGGCATCGGCCAGCGGCAAACCGTCGTGCGCGGGCAGTTCACCGAGCGACGGATGATCCGTGCCGTGGGGGAAGTGCTCGTACAGGAAGCGGTTCACATGGTAGTCGCGGGTGGACGGAACCGCACCGCAACGCTCGAGCAGGCGCAGCGGAGCGAGCTTGGTCGCCGCACTCGCGGCCTCCAGCGCCTTCGCCGCGGCGGTGTTGCGATCGGGCTTGTAGAGGAGCATCGGCAGCGCCGGCACGAGCTCGGCCGGCAGCTCGAAGCGACCCAGCGCTTCGGCGTAGCGAGCCTGCAGCAAGACCTGCTGGCGCTTGCGCTCGACGCTCGCGAGCGCGGCCTTGAGCGCATCCTCCGGCGCTGCCTTGTAGCGCCCGCGCCCCTTCTTGTAGAAATAGATCGGTGCGTCGTGCAGGCGGATGAGGAGCGCCGCCGATTCGAGGGCGGACGGCTCGCGCCCGAAGTAGTCGCGGCCGAGGACGTCGAATGCGAACTCGTCGGGGCCGCAGCATTGCCACAGAAATTCCGTGTCGATGTCGGCGGCAAGCCGCTGCGCTGCGTCCATGAATCCGTGGACGCCCGGCACCGCGAACCGCAGCAGCACGTTCGCCGCCTTCACCTTCGCGCGCTTGCCGTGGGCGGTCTCCACCTGCAGCGAGGTGTTGTTGTCGGCGAGGATAGTGCCGACGCGAAAACTGCCTTCGTCTTCGTAGAAAACGTGCATGGTGGCGCAGGGAGAGCTGCAGTGCGGGTCGGGGCGATCGCCCCGGTCCGTCGGGAGGCGCGGATTATACCCGACTCACGACGCGGGAACCGCGACGCCGCAGAAGCTCAGGACATCGTCGAGGAACGCAGGTAGTCGGTCGAGACTGTGATCGCCACCCTCGATCACGAGCTGCCGCGCACCGCGATACTTTTCCACCGCGAGGCGGTAATCGAGCACCTCGTCCCCGGTCGTCACGATCAGGTAATAGCGCGACGGATCGGCGAGCGTCGCCACGTCCAGCGCACGCAGTTCCTCGAGGTGTCGCGGCTCCACGACGATCTCCTGCCCGGTGTGGAGATTGCGGTGGACACCCAGAAAATCATGCAGCAGATGGTGGGGCCGCACCGCTGGATTGAGCAGAGCCGTCCTGAGCCCGTAGCGCTCGGCGACGTGGGTCGCGTAGAACCCGCCCAGCGAACTCCCGATGAGCGCCGGCTCGTCGGGCGACGCCTCCACCGCAGCGGCGATGGTGGCGACGATCTCGTCCGGATCGCCCTGTAGCATGGGGCACGCGAAGGCGTGCGCCTGGCCGAGCTCGGCGAGCCGTGCCGCGATGAGACGCGCCTTGAAGGACTGCGGTGAGCTCAGGAAACCGTGGATGTAGAGGATCATCGCTTCGGCTCGTTACCCCTGATACGGGCATCGCTCACTTCGCAGCGTCGGCTCTTGCACGGGTGAGCACCAGGAGCTTCTGGCTGTCCGTCTTGAGTGCGATCGACCCGTTCGGCAGCAGCGCGATGTCTCGCAGACGCTCCCCCAGCGCGATGGGCTCCGCGTAGATAATACGGTCATCGTCGTATTCCAGGCGAAAGAGCGTTTGCTCCCGCAGCGAGGCGACGAGGAGGTTGCCGCGCCAGCGCTGAAACTCCGCGCCGCTGGCAGGATAGCGCAGCAGATTGCCGATCCCGATGCTCGGCACGAAAGCAAAGAGCGGAAGCTCGTGGCCGGCGTGGGTACCGCATTGCGTCACGCAGGTGTCGTCCACGCTGTCGTCGTCGACGACCGTGTAGTTGGTGCCGTAAGTCACTTGCGGCCAGCCGTAGTCGTGCCCCTGCCGCAGCACGTTGATCTCGTCGCCGCCGCGCGGGCCGTGTTCGGTCTCGAACACCAGGCGGGATTCCTGATCGAAGAACAAGCCCTGCTGGTTGCGGTTGCCGGTCGCGAAGACCGTCACGGCGCCATCGCTGAGACGGATTCGCACGATGCGTCCGTAGTCGCCCTCGAGCGTGGTGGGCAACAGGCTTCCCACGGATAGCAGCACCGTCTGGTCGGTGTAGTGAATGATGCGCCCCCCGATCTCCTCCAGCGCGAGCGGCATCGGAAAGCACGGCTGACTCTGGAACAGGGTGCGCGTTCTCTTGACGGTGCGCTGCTCGACATCGAAGGCGTACTCGAAGAGCCCCAGCGCATAGCAATCCCTTGCCGCGTCATGCGTGCTCATGGTGGCGAGCAACTTTCCCGGCGCCAGGAGGAGCAGATCCTTCACCCCGGCGGGCGCCCGTATGTTCTCCGCCACGCCGAGCGAGCCCAAGAGCTTGGCCGTTGCCGACTGATTGCCGATCACGACATGGTGCAGTTCGCCCAGCCGCGTTGCGACCAGGAACTCCGTATCCGACAGCGCCAGGAACGGGCCCGAGGCGTGGGAATCCGCGAACGGGAGGGGGTAGCTCGCGACGACCACCTCATGCAGGCCGGTGAGCAGATGCGTCTTCGCATGTGTGTCGTGCTTCCGTTCGAGGCGCCGAGCCCGGTCGGAAAGTCCTTCGACGAACGCATAGCGACCGCCGAAGGGCCAATAGGATCTCTTTTCGGCCACGCCCCCTACCAGGAACGCGGCAGCGGCAGCGCTCAGGGCCAAGACCATGGCAGTCAGAATGAGCCAACTGCGCGCGACTGTCGTTTTCAAAGTGCCTGCCTCGATCGGATGAGAATGGGCTGGGTGCAAGGACGCGGATCGTATCAGCTAGCCATCCCGCCTGCGACCTTGCATCGAAGGGCACTGAGAGAGGTCGATCGCGTGGTTCCTGCCTGGCAGTAAGCTCGAGCCAGGTGCGGGCGAGTCGCCTCGGGACAGCGTTGCCGCTCAAGGACTCATAGGAGCCGCACGAAGCTACACGACGGCTTCTGGACTATCCAGCGCCCGATCGGCTCCAATGGATTGGTGCGAACGCCCGAAGCGCGTCTCGAAGGCGGCACGAACGGCCTGCTCGAACCGTTCGGCGTGACCCGATTCGAGTCCGGCCAGGGCAATCACCTGCTCGAACTCTTCTCGATCGCGCTCGATCCATCCGAGCACCGCGAGCGCCTCCTCTTCCGTGCCATGACGCACATCGAGCACGGCGCGGCTCAATACGGCGACCCACAGAACCTGCTCGGCGCGCTTCGGTGGCGAGAGGGAAGGGGTTGAAGCTGACTTGTGTTTCAGAGCTGATTCGCGCGCAACTTCGCGCTTTTTCCGTACCAGATGAGCGGAAGACCGCCGCCGGGTCGGGAGGTTCCACCCACGGCACATCACACAGTCTACCAAGTCAGGGGGCGGGTGTCAGGCCCGCAAGAGCCCACCCTCGAAGGTGGTCCACCAAAGACCCCTTCTTTCGACCCACGGGAATTGCGCCGTTTCGAGCTCGGAGACGGCTTGCGCCGCTTGCTCACGGCCGCGCGAGCCGGGCCAGTAACTTCTCGTGAATGCCGCCGAAGCCGCCGTTGCTCATGATGAGCACGTGGTCGCCAAAGCGGGCCTCACGTGCGATCGACTCCACCAACACATCGATGTCGTCGGAGGTCGAACACCGGGGGCCGAGCGCGGCAAGCGCGGCGGGTGCGTCCCAACCCAGCTTGGCGGTGTAGCAGAAGACGCGCGCCGCATCGGCCAGGCTCGCGGCGAGCGTGTCCTTCCAGACCCCCATCTTCATCGTGTTCGAGCGCGGTTCCAGCACCGCAACGATGCGTGCGCCATCGACGCGGCTCTTCAAAGCCGAGATCGTCGCGTCGATCGCGGTCGGATGGTGGGCGAAGTCGTCGTATACGGCGATGCCGTTGACCACGCCGCGTACCTCCAGCCGCCGCTTGACGTTGCGAAAGGCGCCGAGTGCCTCGATGCCCGCTGCGAGCGGCACCCCGGCGTGGCGGGCGGCGGCGAGTGCCGCGAGCGCGTTCAGCCGATTGTGCTCGCCGGGCACCTCCCAGCGCACGGTGCCCTGGGGTTTCCCCTCGATGAGGACCTCGAACCCACTGTCCGCCATCGCGCGGGTCTGCCAGTGCGCATCGACGCCGAAGCGCTCCACCGGGGTCCAGCAGCCACGCGCGAGCACGCGCTCCAGGTTGGCGTCGCGGCCATTGGTGACGACCAGGCCATTGCCGGGCAGGGTGCGCACCAGGTGGTGGAACTGGGTCTCGATCGCGGCCAGGTCCGCGAAGATGTCCGCATGGTCGAACTCGAGGTTGTTCAGCACCGTCGTGCGCGGCCGGTAGTGCAGGAACTTGGATCGCTTGTCGAAGAAGGCGGTGTCGTATTCGTCCGCCTCGATCACGAAGAACGGCGCGCCCGGTTCCCCCAACCGCGCCGAGAGTCCGAAATTCTGCGGGATGCCGCCGATGAGGAATCCAGGGTTCAGTCCGGCGTGCTCCAGAATCCACGCAAGCATGGAGGCCGTGGTGGTCTTGCCATGGGTGCCGGCCACCCCGAGCACCCATTTCCCGTGCAGGACGTTCTCGGCGAGCCACTGCGGCCCGGAGACGAACCGCAGCCCGCGGTCGAGGATCGCTTCCATCAGGGGATTGCCGCGGGTGACGACATTGCCTATGACGAAGAGATCGGGTGCGAGCGCGACCTGATCGGCGCCGAAACCCTCGACGAGCTCGATGCCCTGCTCTTCGAGCTGCGTGCTCATGGGCGGATACACACCGGCATCGCAGCCTGTGACGCGATGGCCCGCCGCACGCGCGATCAGCGCGAGGCCGCCCATGAAGGTGCCGCAGATGCCGAGGATGTGAACGTGCATGAACAGGGAGAGCAGGTCGGGTCGTGAGCGCCGCGCATTGTAGCGCGGGCTGGTCCCGCGGGAGCAAGAGCCATGCGAATCCGCCAGCGACCGGGCTCACGCATGGCAACGCGGATCAGCGCCGGCAAGGGACTGGAAATAACCGGTGCTTAGGTCTATTGTGCAACGAGAGTCGTTACCAGCGGCCAACATGAACAAAGAAGCCACGAGGCAGGAGGATTCCTTGAAAGTCGCGCTCTTCATTCCCTGTTTCATCGACGCCTTTTTTCCGGAGGTCGGCATCGCCACGCTGGAGCTGCTCGAGCGGGTCGGCTGCGAGGTGGCCTACCCGCTCGACCAGACCTGTTGCGGACAGCCCATGGCCAACAACGGCTGCGAGGAAGAGGCCGCGGGAGCCGAAGCGCTCTTCGTGCGCAATTTCGCCGGCTTCGAGTACATCGTTTCGCCGTCTGGGAGCTGCATTCACCACGTGCGCGAGCGCTTCACGGCGATCGAGCAGACCGACGAGGTGCACCACATGCGGGAGAACGCCTACGAGCTGGTCGAGTTCCTCCACGACGTGCTGAAGGTCGATGCGTTTCCATGGGCGGAATTTCCGCACAAGGTCGGGCTGCACAACAGCTGCGGCACGCTGCGAGCGCTGCGTACGGCGAAGGCGTCGGAGATCGAAGAGCCCTTCTTCTCGAAGCCGCTCGACCTCCTCTCCAAGGTCAGGGGCATCGAATTCGTCACGCCGGACCGGCCGGACGAGTGCTGCGGTTTCGGCGGCACCTTCTCGCTGTTCGAGGAATCGGTGTCGGCGAAAATGGGCCACGACAAGGTCACCGACCACAAGCGTGCGGGCGCCGAGTACATCGTTTCTGCGGACTCTTCCTGCATGATGCACCAGAAGGGCTGCGCCGAGCGCCTGGGGCTCGACCTGCGCTTCATCCACGTCGCACAGATCCTGAACGGAGCACGCGAATGAGAGAGAAGCGTATCGACCACGCGGAGGCCGCCTCCGAGTTCATCGCCTCGACCGAGCATGTCGAGTTCCACGACCGCCGGCTGTGGGATCTGCGCAAGAAGCGCGACCGGGTCGTCCATGCAATCCCCGAATGGGAAGAGCTGCGTGTGCTCGCCTCCGCCATCAAGGAGCACACGCTCACCCATCTTGCCGACTACCTGGAAGAGTTCGAGCGCAACGCCATCGCGAACGGTGCCCACGTGCACTGGGCGATAGACGCGACCGAGCACAACGAGATCGTGCTCGACATCCTGCGCGACCATGGGGCGAAGACCCTGGTGAAGGCGAAGTCGATGCTGACGGAGGAGTGCGACATGCGCCCCTTCCTGGAGAAGCGCGGCATCACCGTGGTCGAAACGGACCTGGCCGAGCGCATCCAGCAACTCGACGACGAGCCGCCGAGCCACATCGTGGTGCCCTCGGTGCACAAGCTGCGACAGGACGTGGCGCGAGTCTTCGGCCGCACCATCGGCACCGATCCGACCAACAGCGACCCGCACTACCTCGCCGAGAGCCAGCGCCAGAACACGCGCCCGTACTTCGTCGGCGCCGAGGCCGGCATGACCGGCGCCAACTTCGCCGTCGCCGAGACCGGCAGCATCGTCGTCTGCACGAACGAGGGAAACGCCGACCTGAGTGTCAACGTGCCGCCGCTCTACATCGCATCCGTGGGCATCGAGAAGCTGATCCCCCGCGTGCGCGATCTCGGCGTCTTCGTGCGCATGCTCTCGCGCAGCGCTCTCGGCTCGCCCATCACGCAGTACACCTCGCATTTCCGCGCGCCGCGCCCGGGCACCGAGATGCACATCGTGTTGGTCGACAACGGCCGCTCGGAACGGCTCGGCATGGAAGACTTCTGGACCTCGCTCAAGTGCATACGCTGCGGCGCCTGCATGAACACCTGCCCGGTATACCGGCGCAGCGGCGGCTTGAGCTACGGCGCGACCTACTCGGGGCCGATCGGCGTCATCATCGATCCCACCTTCAACCTGCGCAAGTACAGCAACCTGCCGTATGCCTCGACGCTGAACGGAAGCTGCACCAATGTCTGCCCCGTGAAGATCAACATCCACGAACAGATCTACAAGTGGCGGCAAGTGATCGCGGCGCGCGGCCAGCTGCCGTTCGTGAAGAAGCAGGCGATGCAGGCGGCGGGCAAGGTGCTGGCGAGCCCGAAGCTTTATCGCGCAGCAGTGGAAGGCGTGAGCGCTGCCAGCGACTACCTGCCGCGGTTCATGCTGTATTCGCGCTTCAACGCCTGGGGCCGGCAGCGCGACGTGCCGGTCGCGCCACAGCAGACCTTCCGCCAGTGGTACATCAAGAACCGGGGGCAGCCATCATGAGCAGTCGCGACAACATGCTCGGCGTGATCCGCCGCAACCAGCCCGCCCCGCGCCCGCTGCCGGACGTGCCGCGCTTCGACGCGAACCTCCCGCCCGCGCTCGATCAGTTCAAGGAGGGCGTCACCCGCATGGGTGGGAAGATTGCCGAGCTTCCGCGCGGTGCGGATGTCGGCGCCCTCGTGCGCGAGCGCTTTCCGGATGCCCGGGTGATCTGCTCCGCGACGCCCGAGGTGACCGGGACCCGCGATCTCGGTGCCATGCGCGCACCAGCCGAGCTGCAGGATGTCGACGTGGGTGTGGTGCGTGCGCGCTTCGGCGTCGCCGAGACGGGCTCGGTTTTCCTGAGCGAGACCGAGCTCAAGGTCAACGCCATCGGCTATCTCGTGCAGCACTTCGTGATCCTGCTCGACCCGGGCGCGATCCTCCCCAACCTTCATCACGCCTACGAAGATCCGGGGTTTCGCGAAGCGCGCTACGCCGTACTGATGACGGGGCCGTCGGCGACGGCCGACATCGAGGGCATCCTGATCCACGGCGCGCAAGGCGTGCGCAGCCTGACCGTGGTGCTGCAGCCGCCGCCGCAATAGCGCTCAGACGTCGTCCAGTGCCAGCGCCTGGTCGAGGTGGCGCACATCGCCCCACTCGCCGAGCGACCAGCGATCTGCCTCGACCTCGACGCGGTTCACGCTCGTATTGCGCAGGGTCAAGGCACGAGGGCCGGAGATCGGGAGGTCGCGGGCGTGACGGTAGAGCTGATCCAGCACACCGCCGTGAGCCACCACCAGCACCGTCTCGCCCGGATGGCGGTGCACCAGATCGCCGATGCAGGCCAGCACGCGCGCCGCAAACTGGCGCGTGCTCTCGCCGCCAGGAATCACGTAGTCCGGATCGCTTGCCCGGTAGCGGGCGTACACCTCACCGGTCGTTTCGTGGGCGGTCGATCTGAGCACGCCCTGCAGGACACCGAGATGGCGTTCCCGCAAGCGGGCATCGTGCACGACGGGGTGGCCGGTGGAGGCGCTGATGCGCTGCGCGGTCTCGAGCGCGCGCTTGAGATCGCTGGAGTACAGGGCATGGATCGTCTCGCCCGCCAAGCGGGCGCCGAGCGCCTCGGCCTGGGCGCGGCCGCGTTCGTTCAGCGGAATGTCCTCGTGCCCCTGCATGCGCTCCTCGGCGTTCCAGGCAGTCTCGCCATGCCGGATCAGGATGAACGCCGTCCTCACGCTGCGTTCGGTGAGCAGCTCGGTGTCGTCGTGGGAATAGGCGGGCGCACAGGCGCACAGGATCACGAGCGGCTCGGAGCCGGTGTTGCGGACCCGATGCGGCGTACCGGGGTCGATGCAGACCGTGTCGCCGCGGCGGATCTCGAAGGTCTCGGCGCCCA
Organism: Burkholderiales bacterium; assembly: GCA_039807745.1. GTDB lineage: Bacteria > Pseudomonadota > Gammaproteobacteria > Burkholderiales > JAEUMW01 > JAEUMW01. The sequence continues at coordinate 4,608 of JBDHRV010000077.1, read as the reverse complement.
GGGTCATCAAGCCGACGCCGCCGGTCACGTGATAGAGCTCTTCGCTGGCGCAGTGGCGGTGCAGCGCCGTTTCGCCGCCCACGGGAACGACAGCCTCCGCAAGGCTCTGGGCACGGTTGTCATGACGCGACGGATGCATCAGCTCGCGCACGAGCGAGCCGTCCTTGGTCACGTACGGGGCAATATCGGGGTACGACGAGATCCTGAGCATGCGGCATTGTAACCGCGCTCACCCCGACCGCGCATGCCGCAACACTCACGAGCGCAACGGATATACCGGCCGCGGTGACTTGTCCAGGTAGTAAGGCATCATCTGCGGCGCGAGCGCCTGCAGCTCGCGGATGCGTGTTTCCGGTGCCGGATGCGTGCTCAGGAATTCGGGCTGCCGGCCGCCGGCCGCCTTTGCCATCTTTTCCCACAGGGTGACGGCGGCATTGGGATCGTAGCCGGCACGCGCCGCGAGCTCGATGCCGATGCGGTCGGCCTCGGACTCCGCGGTCCGGCTATTGGGCAGCTGGACCGCGAGAGTCGCGGCGACCGCCGCACCCGACGCGGCCGCACCGCCATACTGCGAACCGGCTGCGACACCCACCATTGCGGCGCCGAGCTGGCTTGCCATGGCGACCGACATCTTCTCCGCGGTGTGGTTGGAGAGCGCGTGTCCGATCTCGTGGCCCATCACGTTCGCGATCTCGTCGTCGGTCGCGTTGAGCTTGGTGATGAGGCCGCTGTAGATCGCCATCTTGCCGCCCGCCATGCAGAAGGCGTTGATGGTCTTCGGATCGTCGATCACCTTCACGCTCCAGTCCCACTTCGCCGTTTCGGGCCGGTACTTGATCGCCTGGGCGATCAGGCGGCTCGTGATTGTGTGGACCCGCTTGGTCATGGCGGGGTCGTTGTCGACCTTGCCCTGCTTCGCGAGCGGGGCGAGCTCCGCGGCGTAGGCCTGCTTCGACGCGGCGATCGCCTCCGACTCGGAGACCATGATGAACTGCTTGCGCCCGGTGACGGGGTTGGTGGCGCAACCCGCAAGTACCAGGGCAGCGCAGGCCCACGCGGCAAGTCTCTTCATGGACGGGTCGAACAGCGCAGCGAGACGAAGACTTACTTCGGACCCGGGGGCGACCCTGTGGTTCCAGCGGACTCCGGCGGAAATCGCCCGCTGTCGGCGTACCGGCCAGCACAATTGGCCATGAAGCACGTCATGCCAGCAGCCGCGCCGGAATCGGAGGCGCCAGAATGCCCGCCGCGACCCGGTCGGCCAGCGTGGGCGCCACACCCTCGCGAATCAGACGTTCCACGCGATCGAACATGCGGCCCCGGCGCGCGAAGAAGAGACGGCTGCCGGCCCAGCCGAGACCATCGAGCACGCGGAACGGCTCCTCGGCATCGAAGTCGTGCGCGTGGCAATAGGTCCACAGGCTCTGCCGGCGTCCACACCATGCCAGGCCGAGCCTGACGACGGGCCAGGGCAGTACGCGCAGGTAGACGCCACCGAGAAACGGGATGCCGGTGGCGCCGATCGACGCGACCGGGACCGGCAGCTCGATGAGCCCGCCGGGCCAGGTGAAGGGACTCGATGGACAACCGGGGAAACCATAGAGCGGGCTCTTCGCCGGCAGGACACTCGAGGAGTACGCAAAGCCGAACTCCGCCAGGATGTCTGCCGCCCACGCCGTCGACCGCACCAGCGAGAAGATCGGCGCCCGATAGCCGGCTACCGCGCGCCCGGTGAGGTCCTCGAGCAGCGCCTTGCCCTTTCTCGTGTCGGATCGGAAAGCCGCTGCGTCGAATTGCGTGAGCGGCACGTGGCGGTATGCGTGCAGTGCGATCTCGTGACCCTGCCGCGCCACCTCACGCACCAGATTCGGATGATCCTCGGCAAGCTGGCCGACTACGAACACGGTGCCGCGCACGCCGCGCGCTGCAAGGAAGTCGAGCAGGCGCCGGGTCACGGCCACGAATCGGTCGGCGGCGGTCCCGTTCTCCCTCCCGTCCTCGAGATCGAGGGTGAAGGTGATGCCCCGCCCAGCCTCAGTACTGGTCGCCATCGAGAAATTCGTACGTATCGACGTCGAAGCCGGCCTGATCCAGGGCCGTGCTCAACGACAGAATGCTCAGGTTGAGCGGCGCGGGCAGGTAGCGGCGCGGGATCGGCACCCCCCAGAGATCCAGGTGACGATTGAAGCCCGCGTACACCGCGAAGGGCGTGCGGTGGAACCTGCAGGCCGCGAACACGAGGTCGTTCGCGAGGATCCGGCTGCGACCGTCCCACCCGGCGTCCATTCGCGGGTAAAGCTTGAGGATGAGTGCGAAGCGCGCGCCCCCGCGTACTTCGTCGGTCGAGATCGCGATGCCGGCCGGCCCGCGATGCAGGGCATAGCGGGCGAGCGGACGCGCCAGCCGCCAGCGCAGCCACGGCGTCGAGACATGCTGTACCCAGCGCTCGACCGGCAGGTCGCCGAGTCCCGCCACCCACTCCGCGAAGCGGTCACTGCGCAGGAACTGCGCATCGGCGTCGAAGCTCTCGACCCTGCCGCGCCAGGGCGGTACGGGCAGGCATGCGCGGACCGGCAGCGGCCGGATCAGGCGAAAGCCCTGCTTGCGCACGAAGGTGTGCGTCGACTGGGCATTCGGAACCCCGAATACGCCGACGTAACCTTCGACAGCAGCCTGCTGATACAGGCCGGTGGCAAGATTCGCCAGGGTCACCCGTTTGCGGGACCTCGCGCCCGCCGGCGCACGCGCCTGCCGCGCGTACTGGCGCACCGCGTGCACCGCATTGAGCGCGAGCAGGAACCGCTCGCTGCCCTCCGGGCTGCGCCACACCTGTGGCACGAGACCGAGGTGCGCGACCCGTCGGCCGTCGTCGTCGTCGACGTCGCCCACCGTGGCACGGCCATGCGGATTGCGCTCGTAGAGCCAGCGCAGGTACGCATCGCCGGAGAAGACAGGAATCGGAAACGCATCGCGCAACAGCGCTGCGGTGGCGCGAAGATCGAACGCCACGCCTGGTGCAGCATGGTTGCGGCTCGACGCTGACGGTACATCGTGCGCCGGCTCGCGCAGCGGAGGGATTCTAGGTCGATTCACACAAGATGCGCGGGATGCAAGCATCCCGCGGCGGGAGACGGACCCCTATTGTAAGGCCCGCCCGCGCGAGTCGGACCTGCTTTCTCCCGCTTGCGCGCAGCCGCTACCTTCGCGCGTCCTTGTCCCAGCCGTCGGTGAGGGTCAGCAGGAAAGCCACCAGGTCGTCGATCTCCCGATCGGAGAGTCCGAGGTTGCCGAGTTCGTCCTTGTTCACGTTCTCTGCGACCTCGGGCTCGGGCCAGCAGCCGGTCCTTACGGCCTGCTCTTCGGACGTGAAGCGGTCCTTGCAGACGGGTTTCGTGTCGCGACTGTTATAGAAGTCGACCACGGCGCGCAGGCTCTTGAAGTAGCCGTTATGCATATAGGGCGAGGTCAGGGCAATGTTGCGCAAGGTGGTCACCTTGAACTTACCGTTCTCGTTGGCGCGATGGACAATCTTGCCCAGACCCTTGTCGACGAACCGTTTGCCGTCGGGGTTGAATTCGGCAGGAAGATCGTAGAAGGCACTGTACGGATTGCGCGGCACCCCGATATTGTCGTAAGTGAAATCCGTCAAGACGGCCGGTGTGCCGTCCTTGGCAGGCCGGTTCGGGTGGCACGCAGCACAGTTGCCTTTGCGCTCGTTCTCGAAGACGAAGAGTCCGCGCAATTCCTGCGCGGTCAGCTTGGCGCGACCGGCGAGGTACGCGTCGTACTTCGACGAAAACGGGTTGAACAGAGAAGTATGCTCGAACGCGGCGATCGCATCCACCATGCGCTCATAGGCAGCATCGGTGTCCCAGAGCGCGTCCTTGCCATAAACCTCCTTGAAGAGCGGCGCGTACTCGGCCTGCCGGACTTTCTGGATCACGCGCTCCCGGTTCGGATTGTGCATTTCCAGTGGGTTCAGGAACGGCTGCTTGGCCTGCTCTTCCAGCGTGGCGGCGCGACCGTCCACGAACTGCCCGCCGACGAAAAGCGCTTCTTCCTTGTTGAAGCCGAACGCGGGGCTGTATGCCATATACATCGCGGTGGGCGTGTTGCGGTTACCGAACCGGCCCGGGATGACGCCCTTGGACGTGGGGAAGCGCTTGTCCGGGTCGGTGAATGCGAATCGTGGGTCGTGACAGGTGGCGCAGGACTGTCCCTTCGGCTGCGAGAGATCGGTGTCGAAGAAAAGTGCCGAACCCAGGCGCTGTTTGGGCGTGAGATAGCGCTGGATCGCGCGCAGGTCGAAGGGATCGTTGGCAGTGCCCGTACCATGACTGAAGCCGGCACTGCCAAGAAGGGTCACGAACAGGACGAATGCAAGGGCATTGCGAGTTCTCATTTTTTTCCCCCTGGTGAGCCCCGCAACTGGATGCGGGTAGACGCCACGCCAGTTAAACGCTAACGCGAATGCTTGTCAACTAGATTGCCTAAAGAGGGGCTGCGAGCGCAGGAAAGGGGAAAACGGGACTGGAGCGGGTGAAGGGAATCGAACCCTCGTATGCAGCTTGGGAAGCTGCCGTTCTGCCATTGAACTACACCCGCATC
>JBDHRV010000002.1:0-69880 GCA_039807745.1 Burkholderiales bacterium | reverse complement strand
GGCCCGTCAGGCTTATGCCATGCGAGCGGCAGCCTGAGCTGCAAAACCGTGTCCAGACAATCCGAGCCGGTACACGGCCAACTGCAGGTAGGTCACCACGCTGCCGTCGGCGCGCCGCTGCTTGGACTCACGCAGGTACATGTGCCCAATGCTACGAGCCGCAAACCAAGGCAGTCAAGCCGTTACGGCCACTCCATGTATCTATGAATTTGGCGGTTTGCGCGCGTCGCCAACTACACAAATCAACAACTTGCGGAGACCACCGACCCAAATGTGACCAAGAACTGTCAAAGTCGGGTCAAACGATGGTCAAGCGCCACCGCAGCAATCGATACGCCGGGCCTGCGGCAGGCTGCCACAACCCGCGCCTTGAACTCAGCACTGTGCCGGCGACGCCGCCGCCGATCCCCGTAACCGTTCTCCGAAGTGTTCACGTGTCCACCTCACAAATAGGTGGACACGATCTTCCCCACCCGAGCTCAGCTTAGCAAGATGACTTCGCCAGCCGCTTACACGCCTCGAAGCAGCCGTCGCGGTCGCGCGGCACCTCGGATGCGCAGCGCCCCGTCCTCGGTCAGTACCGTCTTGGCGCTGCTGCCGTGATGATGGTTGGTGGCCGGTTCGGGCTTGGTCGACCCCGGCGGGAACCGAGGTGGTGCGACAACTCCGCGCCCAGCGCCTTCTTGAACGCCATCGAGGCGGCGTTGACCGCCTGCGCGCTCATCGGGCCGCTCACGAACTGGTCAATGAGCTCCTTCGGGATCGGCGGCAGCGCCGCCTCGACAGCACCAGCTGCCTTCGTCATGCGTGGCATGCATGCTCCTCCCCAACTTCGACATCGCATGCCCCACACATAAAAATTCCGGGCAGACTCCCGAGATTGGTGGCATAGTGCCAGCGATCCGAGTTTCCGACCGCGTCGCGCGCTCGTGTGCGTGGCGTGCGCCACATGTGCGCCGCATGTGGAAAGCTCTTGCAGCGCAGTTCATCACTTATCCAGCTCGGATTTCTGTCCAATCAAACGGGGCCAGCTCTACCGCTGCAGCTCTTTCAGTTCGCCGAAGTCGAGAAATTTTCAGTAGGCCTTCGGGTCGCGAAACATCAATACGACGGTCTTAAGGATAATTAGCAGATCAAGGCTCAAAGACCAGTTTCTGAGGTAATCCAGATCATACTCAATACGCGCCTTCATCTTTACTAAAGTCTCGGTTTCACCTCGTAATCCATTGACTTGCGCCCATCCCGTGATACCGGGTTTCACCTTGTGCCTGACCATGTAACCCTTAATGAGCTTCCGATACATCTCGTTGTGTGCGATAGCATGGGGTCTAGGTCCGACTATGCTCATGCTTCCGGACAGCACGTTAAAGAACTGTGGCAATTCATCTAAAGAAGTTCTTCGCAAAAACGCTCCGAAGGGCGTCACGCGCTCATCGTCCTTACGGGCCTGTGCGATATGATGCCCGTCTTCGCAAACAGTCATGCTTCGGAACTTGTAAACAAGAATCTCTTGACCGTCGAGCCCATAACGGCGCTGCTTGAAAAAGATTGGCCCCGGTGAACTAAGCTTGACGCCAATTGCAATCGCGAGCATCGCCGGAGAAATCAACGCCAACAGCATGAACGTTGCGACGATGTCTTCCAGTCGTTTCACCAATCCGTTTACGCCGTAAAACGGAGTTTCGCACACTGCCACGACCGGTAGGCCATTCACCTCGTCGATGCGCGCCTGGATAAGATCCGAGAGAAAGATGTCAGGAACAAAATAGATTGATGCTGTGGTATCTCGAAGGTCGTCCAACAGCTTGAGGATCCGCGGCTGCGACGCCATTGGCAGGGCGATGTAGATGATGTCGATCCGATGCTGCCTGGCATAAGCGGCGAGATTGGCCAACGGGCCGTGCAGCTGCAGGTCATCCCGCGCCCTGAGTCTCTCCCGTGCGCGATCGTCAAAGAAACCCACGAAGCGGACGCCTAGGAGACGATCCTTCTGCAGATGCTCCGCGAGTTTGAGCCCGATCTCATTGGCCCCTGCAATCACTGCGCGTCTGTGCTTGCCGTGCGACCACACCAACGGCGGCATGAAGTATCGCAGCCCAAGGTGTGTGAGGAGAAGCGCCACCGGTGCGGCAACGAACCAAGTTGCCATAATGTCCCAAGGAAAAGCCCTCAAATATTCGGCAGCGTAACCGAACATGAGGAGCAGCACGACGATCGGGATCCACCGTAGAACTATGTCGCGCGTGATGGTAACCGGCCCCCCCGAGAGGTCCAGTCTACCTGGGAATGTCAGGGAAAAGACTATGAGCGCCAGTACCATGTACTTGCCGCGGAAAAGCTCCCCGTGCGCCACAGTTACGGCGACCAAGGCGCCCACCGCCACCAGCGGGTCGAGAAGCAGGCGGGTGACGGAAAGAAATGACAATTGACCCCGGAACAGCCGTGGTTGGCTCGGAGCGGCCGCGGTCAACTTCTGGGTTGCGGGGAAGCTCTCGCGCGCCGCAGTGAATCCAGGACTTTCTAGAGCGTGGTCGACACGCGGGGCTCGCCGGGATGTCACAGGGGGCATGGTGGGCAGCAATTCAGCAGGTTCAGAACTTCGATGGAACAAAGGCAGTAAACTCCATGACGATACGTCGCGCCCGCGCGAGAACCTTACCCATCCGACGGATGGATCACCCGCCTACCTTTCGCGCGTTTCCCAACACTGGACCGCCGTCAAGGTCCCTGTGGACTCAATGAAGGTCGCACAGTGTTGGGAAGTCCAAGGATCCTACACGCCGATGTAAGAGTCTATTATCTGTAAATAGTACCCGACAAAATGTATCTTCTGCGCAACAAACTGAGTGGTCGTTGGCGAAAAACGTCGGCAAGCGATCGGAAATCTCCATAAAATGTAGTTGCGTGAATCTGAGGTAGCGTAGGTTGTCTTTCGTTCGCGTGGGCCGCCGATGGCTGTACCTTGTCCGCACAGAGAGAAACCCTGTTCAAGTGAAATCTAGATCGAACTTCCATCGGGCCGCGGTAATCAGCGTCGTTGCCTTGAGCGTCCTGAGCTGGGCGAAAGGGCTTCGCGCCGAGTTTGCGGACGGCGACGTCGTCAAGTTCAACGCGGGGGCGGGGGTTGCGTACGACGACAACGTTTTTCGACTGCCATCGAACATCACACCATCACCTGCGAGCGGATCGACTGCCAGGGGCGATACGATCTTTACGCTCAACGCCGGTGCCACCGTAAACAAGGACATTAGCCGGCAAAATATCGAGTTGGCCGGCAACATCATCCAACGTCTCTACACCGAGCATGACACGTTCGACGCTACCCTATTCAACTTTGGCGCCACTTGGAATTGGAGAGTCGGCAATCAATGGGGCGGGGAGATCGGGTATACGCAGAATCAGTACCCCAATGCCTTCCTTGAGGTTACTTCCTTCACGCCCAACAAGCGCACAGTAGGGATTCCCTTTGTGACCATCGGCTACCAGTTCCACCCCAGTTGGGAGGCGCGTGCCGGCTACAAGTTCGTGGATATTACGAACTCCGCAGATCGCTTCAAACCCTCAGATTTGGAACAGAACGTCTATGAGGGGGCTGTCCGCTATCGGACGCAGGCGAGCAATCTCGTCGATCTGTATTACAGGTTTACCGACGGGGAGCGCCCAAATGTGGTGATCGATCCGTTGGTGCCGAGCACCGGCAAGTTTGAGCAGAACGATTTTGGCATTAACGTAGTACGGTGGGAGTTGGGCGGGCGTTCAAGATTTGCAGGCTTTCTCGCGTATACGAACCGGAGCTATGAACTTGCCCCTGATCGTGACTACACCGGTCCGACCGGCAACCTGACGTTTACTTACCTTCCCACGGGGACTACCTCGGTTACGCTCTCAGTCTATCGTCTTATCGGTGCCTTCACTGACGTCACCACCAACTATATCGTTACAACGGGTGTTACATTGACTCCGACGTGGCAGGCAACCTCGAAACTGGCCTTCGGAATGAACGTCTTCTATCAGGACAGAGACTATCAAGGCCGTCCCGGGATACTGACCGATATAAACCTCGTGGAAGATCAGCGCAACGACGATCTGTACAGCGTCGGCGTAAACGCGACGTACGCCATCTTGCGTTCACTGAAGGGCACGCTCTACTACACGTGGACGAAGCGCGACTCCAACGTGGAAGTCCGCAACTTCAGGGACAATATCGTGGGTGCGGGCATTGAATGGGCGTTCTAGCCATTCTTAGCGAAAGGTCCACCCCGCCAGCAGCTTCCTGATTTCTTCGGCTGGGACCGGCGGACTGAAGTAGTAACCCTGCGCGAAATCGCAGCCCGAGCGGTTTAGGAAATCCGCTTGGCTCTCGGTCTCGACCCCTTCAGCGACCACCTTTATGTCCATGCTGCGTGCAAGGGCAATGATCGCGCCGACGATCGCGGCATCGTCTTCGTTGGCTGGGATATCACGCACGAAGGATCGATCGATCTTTAGGATGTCGAGTGGAAACCGCTTTAGATAGCTGAGACTGGAGTAACCGGTCCCAAAGTCGTCTATCGAGATGTCGACACCTTTGCCCTTCAGTTCGCCCAAAGTTGCGATTGCCAACTCCGCGTTCTCCATGACATCGCTTTCCGTGATCTCCAACTCGAGATAGTTGGGGGGGACGCCTGTCTCGGACAGGATGCGATAGATGGTTTGAGCCAAGTTCTCCTGCCGAAACTGACGCGCCGACAGATTCACCGAGACCCGCAGGTGAAATCCCTCGTCGCGCCACGCCCGAATCTGCTCACACGCAGTTCTCAGCACCCACTCCCCGATCGGTACGATCAATCCGGTTTCTTCGGCGATCGGGATGAAGCGATCGGGCGCGATCAAACCCAGGGTTGGGTGATGCCAGCGCACCAATGCCTCCAGACCCGTGATCGTGCGCTGACCGAGTTCGATCTTCGGCTGATACAGCAGACGCAGTTCGTTTCTCTGCTCCGCGAGCCTGAGCCCGTGCTCGATCACGAGCCGCTCGCGCATCTGTAAATTGAGATCGTCCGTATAAAACTGATAGTTGTTGCGGCCCAGCCGTTTCGCACTGTACATCGCGGTATCGGCGTTACGGATGAGGTCGTCCGCGTCCCCGGCATCGTCCGGATAAAGGCTGACTCCGATGCTCGCAGACATGAAAATCTCCTGCCCGCTGATGCGCAATGGATGAGCAACCGACTGCAGCACCTTCTGCGCAACCGCGGCTGCTCCTTGCGGGCTCGCGAGATTGGGCAAGAGCACCATGAATTCGTCGCCGCCGAGTCGCGCGACGGTGTCGCCTTCGCGCGTGCATTGCCGCAAGCGCTCGGCCATTTCGCGCAGGATCTCGTCGCCGACGACCGGACCGAACGTATCGTTCAAGACCTTGAAGCGATCGAGATCGATCAACAGGGCCGCGACGATCTGCTGCCACCGCTGGGCTTGGGCCATGGATATGTTCAGGCGGTCGCGCATGAGCACCCGATTCGGCAGATCGGTCAGCGTGTCGTGCTGCGCGAGATACTGAATCCGCTCCTCTGCCAGCTTACGCTGAGTGATGTCTCGCGACGTAAGCACGACGCCCTCGATGCCGGGATAGTGCAGGAGGTTGGTACCCACTGCCTCCAAGTGGATCCAGGACCCGTTGGCACGCCGGAAGCGAAATTCGACGGGAGCGGGCTGAATCTCACCACGAACGACCTGCGCGAAGACTTCGCGCACATGCCCAACGTCGCGCGGATGGATGGAGTCGAACGGGTTGCGGCCGATAAGCTGACCGGGTCCATAGCCGAGCACGCGTGCGGCGGCGGGGGACTCGAAGACAGTCATGCCATCCGGATCGTGGATGGTGATGATGTCGGCGGAGTTCTGGACCAGCGCCTTGAATCGCCCGTCGGTATCCTCCGGGCGCCGGAGCGCAGACGGCTTTGCCTTCCTCGTCATGCGCCCCCGCTAGTCACGGTCCGGATCGAGCCAAACTTACTTGAGTCGTGAGTCTAGCAGAACTGGAGCGCGAGTCAGGGTGTGCGGAGCTGCGCGCTGCTGTCACGGCCCGAGTGGATTACCGACTTATCACGCATGAAGAAGCCACCGCGCAGATCGGGAACCGCCGAAAAGCCTTGGCTCCCCGACCTGGGCTCGAACCAGGGACCTGCGGATTAACAGTCCGTCGCTCTACCGACTGAGCTATCGGGGAATTTTCGAGGCGCTTATAATAAGGTCTGACTTATCCTTGGTCAACCGAGCAGGGCGTGCAGGGTGGGCTCCTGGGCAGCAGCGGCCCGGCATCGCCCGATATGCAAGCGCGCTGAGTCTTCCTCATCGCCCATGATGAATTCGACATGCGTATACAGGAGGACGTCGAAGGGGGAGCGGGAGATTTCGCTGCGTTCGCTGCCCCACGAGCCCTGGCTCGTGCTCGTGATGGTCGACGGCAAGTCGAGTGTCGATGATCTAGCCTCACTCAAGCCGCAGCTCCCCGACCTTCCCCGGTCCCTGGATCGGTTGCTCCGAGAGGGTTACATCGAAACCATCGCGCAGCGACCCACACCAATCGCCAACCAGTCAGCGACGTCGTCGACGCCTTGGGCGCCCGACGACGGATCCGCGGGGATAGACTTCGCGGGCCTTGTCGCAACGTGGACGCGCCGCATCCTGATCCTGCTGCCGTTTCTCGCGGTCGTGGTAGTGCTGTTCCTGGTTCATCAGTCTCTGGAGTGCCTTACTTCGCAGATCGAGGAATCGCTTGCAAAGTCTGCGCGGCATGTGTCGATCGGCAGCAGCTCGATCGTCTTCACGCCACGTCCGGCGCTCAAGCTCACCGACCTTGCCGTCGGCGAATCGTTGCGGGTGCGCGAGGTAGTCGCGCAACCCGGCTGGTCGACGCTGTTCGGCCGGCCGGGATCGATCACGCTCCTCGAACTGCGCGAGGCGCGACTGTCGGCAGAGGAACTCCTGGCGCTCCTACAGAGCAGCGCGACGGCGCTCACCGCCGACGGCATCAGGATCGAGCGGATGACGTTCGCGGCGAGCAGACTCGATCTCAACGGCATCGTTCTGGCGCCGCTCTCCGGCGATGTGCGTTATGCGCCCGATGGCACACTCGAACGCGCAAACTTGTCGCTCGACGAAGGCAGAGCACAGGCGAGCGTCGTGGGCTCGGCGGTGGAGCTCTCCGCCAGCAATTGGTCGACGCCGACGGTGCCCAGCGTGACCCTCGAACGATTCGATGCGACAGGTAATCTCGGTGTCAACCGCCTCGCGCTCGATCGGGTCGAGGCTCTCTTGCACGATGGCCTCGTGAAGGGCGACCTCGTTCTCGATTGGACGGCTGGGCTGCTCGCGGAGGGCCGCTTCAGCGCCGCGAATCTCGATGTGCAGACGCTCATCGGCAGCTTCACGCAGGACATCGCGTTAGGCGGCCGGCTGGATGCGGACGGCAGCTTCTCTGCTCGGGCTGTCAGCGCCGCCGCGCTACTCGAGAACCTGAGTGTGGGGGTTGATTTTCGAGTGAAGAGGGGCGTGCTCTACAACACCGACCTTTCGGCGGCAGCCGTCGGCAACGTGCACGGCGGCGCGACGCAGTTCGAGGAGCTCACGGGAAACCTCCAGACCGCGGGACGCAGCCTCTCCTTTCGACGTCTGCAGCTCGGATCGGGACTCCTGACGGCAAAGGGAAATCTCGACGTCACCCCCTCGCGGCAGATCATGGGAAGCTTTAGCGTGCGCCTCAAGTCGCAGGGCAGCAGTGCAGCCACGATCTCCGTCGGCGGAAGTCTGACGCAGCCCAGGTTGCAACTGGACGGCTGATGCGAACCCCCGCTCTGCGTTAAATCCTGAGCACCGCGGCGAGCGCATCCGCCACGTAGTCGACGTTGTGGGAATTGAGTGCCGCCACGCAGATGCGGCCGGTACTCACCGCATAGATGCCGTACCGTGTCTGCAGTTGATCGACCTGATCGGCGGTGAGCCCGGTGTAGGAAAACATTCCGCGCTGGCGCAGCAGGAACGAGAGATCGATGCTCAGATCACGAGCACGCAGCCTTTCCAGCAGTTCCGATCGCATCCGGTAAATGCGATCGCGCATGCCGGCAAGGTCCGTTTCCCAGCTCTGTCTCAGCTCGGGATCCGACAGAATGGAAGCGACTACGGCCTGGCCGTGGGTCGGCGGGCTGGAGTAGTTGGTACGCACGAGCCGCTTGATCTGAGACAGCACGCACACCGCCTCTCGATCGCTGTCCGTGACGAGACTGAGCGCGCCCACCCGCTCGCCGTACAGCGAGAACGACTTCGAGAATGAGGTCGCAAGCAGGAAGGAGAGGCCGGAGCTCGCAAAGAGACGGGGCGCGGCCGCGTCCTGGTCGATACCGTCCGCGAAGCCCTGGTAGGCCATGTCGATAAACGGGACGAGCGCGCGCGCCTGAGCAATGTCCACGACCTCCTGCCACTGAGATTGCGTGAGATCGGCCCCCGTGGGATTGTGGCAACAGGCGTGCAGCACGATGACGGAACCTGGCTCGAGCGACGCCAGCCGTCGCTTCATGTCATCGAACCTGACCCCGTGTGTGGCGGCATCGTAGTAGGGGTAGTTGTCGACCTTGAATCCGGCCGCCTCGAACAGGGCACGATGGTTCTCCCAGCTTGGATCGCTGAGATAGACGATGGACGCAGGCAGATGTCGCCGCAGAAAGTCGGCACCGACCTTCAGCGCGCCGGTTCCTCCGAGCGCCTGAATGGTGACGACGCGGCCCTCGCTCACGATCGGTGAGGTCGCACCGAAGACGAAGTCTTGTACGAGCTGGTTGTAGTGGGCGGGACCGTCGATCGGCAGATAGCCACGCGACGGCAGCGCTTGCATTCGCGCGCCCTCGGCGACGCGCACCGAAGCCAGGAGCGGTACTTTCCCGTCGTCTCCCAGGTAGACGCCAACCCCGAGGTTCACCTTGTCGGCGCGGGGATCGGCATTGAACGCCTCGGTGAGCCCCAGGATCGGATCGCGCGGGGCCATCTCCACCGTGCCAAACAGTGAGGGGAAAGTGATCGAGACGTTCATCTTGGCTCCACAGTGCGGCGATGCGAGGCTCGCCCCAGACCGAACCAACTCAGCAATGGAATAAACTGTCGGTCGTCCAAGCGCGATTTGCTTCGAGGTCTTGTTCTGCCGAGGATTCTAGCATGACCGATCTGTCGGACAGTGGCCGCGTCACGGCCTTCCCGGGCAGCCCGTTCCGCCTGCACGAGCCGTTCGAACCGGCAGGCGATCAGCCGGAGGCGATCACTCGGCTCGTCGAGGGGATCGAGGACGGGCTCGTCTTTCAGACGCTGCTTGGCGTCACCGGTTCCGGCAAAACCTTCACGATGGCGAACGTCATTGCCCGGATCGGACGCCCTGCGCTCGTGATCGCGCCCAACAAGACGCTGGCGGCGCAACTCTACGCGGAGTTCCGCGAGTTCTTTCCCGAGAATGCGGTGGAGTATTTCGTCTCCTACTACGACTACTACCAGCCGGAGGCCTACGTACCCTCGCGCGATCTCTACATCGAGAAGGATTCGAGCATCAACGAGCACATCGAGCAGATGCGCCTGTCGGCGACCAAGGCGCTGCTGGAGCGCCCGGACGCGGTGATCGTCGCGACCGTGTCCTGCATCTACGGCATCGGCGACCCGGTGGACTACCACAGCATGATCCTGCACCTGCGCGAGCGGGAGCGCATCAGCCAGCGCGACGTGATCCGGCGTCTGGCGGAAATGCAGTACGAGCGCTCGGAGCTCGACTTCCGGCGCGGCACCTTCCGCGTCCGGGGCGATGTGATCGACGTCTTCCCGGCCGAGCATTCGGAGACTGCGCTGCGGGTGAGCCTCTTCGACGACGAGGTCGAGACGCTGTTCCTGTTCGACCCGTTGACGGGCCAGATCGCACAGCGGGTGGGGCGCTTCACCGTGTATCCATCGAGTCACTACGTCACCCCGCGCAGCACGACCCTGCGCGCGATGGATGCGATCAAGATCGAGCTGGCCGAGCGCATCGCCTGGTTCCAGACGGCAGGCAAGCTGGTGGAGGCGCAGCGCATCGAGCAGCGCACGCGCTTCGACCTGGAGATGCTGAACGAACTGGGCTTCTGCAAGGGTATCGAGAACTACAGTCGCCACCTGTCCGGGCGCGCCGCGGGCGAGCCGCCGCCCACGCTCATGGACTACCTGCCCGCCGGATCACTGCTTTTCGTCGACGAGAGCCACGTCACCATTCCGCAGATCGGCGGCATGTACCGGGGGGACCGTGCACGCAAGGAGAACCTTGTCGACTACGGCTTCCGGCTGCCGAGTGCGGTCGACAACCGCCCCCTCCAGTTCGAGGAGTTCGAGCGCCTCGTGTCCCAGGCGATCTTCGTGTCGGCCACTCCCGCCGACTACGAGCAGACGCACCAGGGGCAGGTCGTCGAGCAGGTGGTGCGGCCGACCGGTCTGGTGGACCCGCGCATCGAGGTGCGCGCAGCCTCGACTCAGGTCGACGATCTCCTGTCGGAGATCGGTCTGCGCGCGGCACGGCGCGAGCGCGTGCTGGTGACCACGCTCACCAAGCGCATGGCGGAGGAACTGACGGACTACCTTGCCGAACACGGGGTGAAGGTGCGCTACCTTCACTCGGACATCGACACCGTCGAGCGCGTCGAGATCATTCGTGATCTGCGGCTGGGACAGTTCGATGTACTCGTCGGGATCAATCTCCTGCGCGAGGGCCTCGATCTGCCCGAGGTGTCGCTGGTGGCGATTCTCGATGCCGACAAGGAAGGGTTCCTCCGCTCCGAGCGCTCGCTGATCCAGACCATCGGGCGCGCCGCCCGGCACATCAACGGCACGGCGATCCTGTATGCGGACACCGTCACCGATTCGATGCGGCGCGCCATCGGCGAGACCGAGCGACGCCGCGCGAAGCAGATCGCCCACAACGCTGCGCGGGGCATCACTCCGAAGGGCGTCGAGAAAGAGGTCCGGGACATGATCGACGGTGTGTACGCTGCGCGTCCGGGGGAGATGGGAACGCGAGTATATCGAGCCGAGCCTGCGGCGCTCGCCCTGTCGGAAAAAGAACTCACACGAGAGGTCAAGCGCCTCGAGAAGGAAATGCTCGAGCACGCGCGCAATCTTGAGTTCGAGCGCGCTGCCCGGGCGCGTGATGCCCTGAAGGCGCTGAAGGAGAAACTCTTCGGCGTCGTAGAGCCACGCTGAAGCGCCGCCGGATGGACAAAAAGGAAAGTGCGCCGTCGCGCTCTTTCCTCCTTGGAAAATCGTTCGCTACTTGCGCGTTTCGATCTGAACGAGCGTTTCTTCGTCGGCCGATGACGCAGCGGGTCGCGGCCTGGGTGCCCGCCGAGGCTCCGACTGCGGCTCAGACTCGAACGCAGCAGCGACCCGGGATCGACCCGGAGCCGTTTCCACCATCACCATTCCCTCCGGCAACTCGACCGGCGCCGGTAGCGGGGCGACGGGGGAGGGGGCGTGCGCTGCTGCGGCGGGAGGTGGTTCCTCGATCGAGACCAGAGCCGGCGTAACGTCTTTGATCGTCTCGAATGCAGGAGATGTCAGGGCAACCTCGACAGACACCGGTTCTGCCGGGACGATTTCTGCGAAGACCGGTTCGACAGGGGTTGAAAGAGCGGGCTGCGCGGGCTCCACGTACACCGGCGGTGGCAGAACAGCCTGCGCTGCTGGCGCGACGTCGAGCGCAAGCGCGGCCTCGGCGGGCACCTCGCCACGCGCGACGGGCTCTTCCGCTGTGAGCAGCGGAGCCAGTGCAGGCGCCTCGGCGAGCGCCACTTCTGCGCCTTGTCGGGCCGGGCTGCCCGTGCCTTCCGGCCTGCGTTCACGTCGACCGCGGCGACGACGGCCCCGGTTCTCCTGAATCTCCGCGTTTTCCATGGGTGCTTCACCCGGCAGGCCCGGTTCCAGCGGCAGACGAGGCGTTGCCTCGCGCGGCCCCGTACCTTGCTGACGCTGCTGGCGTTGCTGGCGCTCACCTCGCTCCGGGCGCTCGCCGCGGTCCCGACGCTCGCCGCGCTCCCGGCGTTCCATGCGCTCCGGCCGCTCGGTGCGTTCCGCCTGGGGCGGTCGGACATCGGATGGCGGCGCGGGCGGGCGAGCGCTCACGGTCTGTGGCTCCTGGCGGTTGCGGTCAGCGTCTCGTCGCTCCCGTCGCTCCGGGCGGCCGCGCTCCCGATCGCCACGGCCGCGCCGATGCCCGCGCTGCGGCGACGCCGGCCTGACGGGAACCTCCGCCACTGGCTCCGGCTTGCGGCGGAACCAGCCGAAGATCTTGTCGATGAGTGATACCGGTGGGGGTGCGCTGACAGGCGGTGGCCGCGGTGTCTCCAGGGGTGCCGGCTGGGTCGGGGTGATCCCCTTTACTGCTGCCTCGGGGCGGGGGGCGAAGGACTCCGGCGCCAGGACGGGCGTTTGTTCCTCCTCGGGCGGGGCTTCGACCATCTGATAGCTCGCAGGCAGCGGCTCGGACCGGTTGAGCTCGTCGTGCTTGAGCCGGGTCACTGTGTAGTGGGGTGTCTCGAAATGGACGTTTGGAATGAGGACCGTGCTCACCTTGAGGCGGGACTCGATGCCGTGGATGTCCGAGCGCTTCTCGTTCAGCAGGAAGGTCGCCACGTCGACCGGCACCTGCGCGTGCACGGCAGCAGTGTTCTCCTTCATCGCCTCCTCCTGCAGGATGCGCAGGATGTGGAGCGCGGTCGATTCGATGCTGCGGATCTGTCCGGTGCCCTGGCAGCGGGGGCAGGGCAGGTGGCTGGTTTCGCCGAGGCTCGGCTGCAGGCGCTGGCGGGAGAGCTCCATGAGGCCGAAGCGCGAGATCTTTCCCATCTGCACCCGGGCGCGGTCGAAGTGCAGGGCGTCGCGCAGACGGTTCTCCACTTCGCGTTGGCTGCGCGTCGACTCCATGT
Source organism: Burkholderiales bacterium (assembly GCA_039807745.1). Lineage (GTDB taxonomy): Bacteria > Pseudomonadota > Gammaproteobacteria > Burkholderiales > JAEUMW01 > JAEUMW01. Next base: position 56,921 of record JBDHRV010000002.1, on the reverse strand, counting down.
CGATGAAGTCGATGACGATGAGACCCCCCAGGTCGCGCAGGCGCAGCTGCCGGGCGATCTCGTCGGCTGCCTCGAGATTGGTGTTGAGAGCGGTCTGCTCGATGTCGCCGCCGCGCGTGGCTCGAGCGGAATTCACGTCGACCGCGACCAGCGCCTCGGTGTGGTCGATCACCACTGCGCCGCCGGAGGGCAGCTGCACATGGCGCGAGTAGGCGGTCTCGATCTGGTGCTCGATCTGGAAGCGGGAGAAGAGCGGGACGTCGTCCTTGTAGAGCTTCACGCGGCTGACGTTGCTCGGCATCACGTGCCCCATGAACTGCCGGGCCTGGTCGTAGATGCTCTCCGTGTCGATCAGCAACTCCCCGATCTCGGGCTGGAAGTAGTCGCGAATGGCGCGGATCACGAGGCTCGACTCCTGATAGATCAGGAACGAACCGGACTGCAGGCGGGATGCGTTCTCGATCGCACGCCAGAGCTGGAGAAGGTAGTTGAGATCCCAGTCGAGCTCCTCCAGGGTCCGGCCGATGCCAGCGGTGCGGGCGATGATGCTCATGCCCTGCGGCACGTCGAGCTGGCCGACCAGATCGCGCAGCTCGTCGCGCTCCTCACCCTCGACGCGGCGCGATACGCCGCCGCCACGGGGGTTGTTGGGCATCAGGACGAGATAACGTCCGGCGAGACTGACGAAGGTGGTGAGCGCGGCGCCCTTGTTGCCGCGTTCGTCCTTCTCCACCTGGACGATGAACTCCTGACCCTCCTTGAGTGCATCCTGGATGCGGGCGCGGGAGACTTCGACGCCAGCCTGGAAAAGGCTTCGGCTGACTTCCTTGAACGGCAGAAAACCATGCCGATCCGCGCCGTAGTCGACGAATGCGGCCTCCAGACTCGGTTCGATCCGGGTGATGATGCCCTTGTAGATGTTTCCCTTGCGTTGTTCCTTTCCTGCCGACTCTATATCGAGGTCAACGAGCTTCTGACCGTCTACAATTGCGACCCGGAGTTCTTCCGATTGGGTCGCGTTGAAAAGCATGCGCTTCATTCTTGTCTCCCGCGCTTATTCTCACGGGACAGCCAAACCCGCCCCGGCGAAGCCATCGCCGGCAGCCAAGTGGTCATCTCGTCATAGGCTCGAGGTGCGTTCCGAGAGGGTGTTCAGATTGCAGGAAGCCCCGGGTTTGCCTTTCTTCGGTGCCGCATGCGGCGGCTGTTGGGTCCGGTCCGTGAGAGTGCTTGCGCGCTTGTATCGGTTTCCTATCGTCGCGTTGGCACGCGAAGATGCTTGAGTTGCTGAACAGGGCACCCGGTGCGGGCTCGAGTGGCGGCCAGAGGTGGCCTCGGCCCTTGCGGCGCAACGCCTTCGCGGGTTGTGCGAGCGCCCTGAACAGGGCCGAAGTATAAGCAAGAATGGTCGCGCCAAGCAAAAAATCCGTCACTTTGCAAGAGGTTGACGAAGGAAGCGCCGATCAGCGCATCGACAACTACCTGGCGCGGCTGCTGAAGGGGGTCCCGCGCAGCCATGTCTACCGCATACTGCGCTCCGGAGAGGTGCGGGTGAACAGCAGGCGCGTCGAGGCCACTTACCGCCTCCAGCCGGGTGACCGCGTGCGCGTGCCTCCGGTGCGAACAGCGGCACCCGCGCGGCCCGCGGTGGCTGCTCCGGCATGGCCACGCTTCGTGCCGCAGACACTCTTCGAGGACGAATGGCTGCTCGCGATCGATAAGCCGTCCGGCATGGCGGTGCACGGCGGCAGCGGCGTGAGCCGGGGTGTCATCGAGCTGCTGCGCCTGGGAGGGGGGGCGCCCTTCCTCGAGCTCGTTCACCGCCTCGACAAGGAAACCTCGGGCGTCCTGCTGCTCGCCAGAAAGCGCGTCGCGCTGACTCGCCTGCACCAGCAGCTGCGCGAGGGCAGGGTGGACAAGCGCTACCTCGTGCTCGTCCGGGGGCGCTGGCGGGATGCGCGGCGGCGCGTCACGCTGCCGCTCCACAAGTTCGTCACCGCCAGCGGCGAGCGACGGGTGAGCGTCAAGCCGGGCGGCCAGGAGTCGGACACCGTGTTCACCTTGGTGGAGCGGCTGGGCGATTTCAGCCTGCTGGAAGCCCTGCTCGCAACCGGTCGCACGCACCAGATCCGGGTGCAGCTCGCCCACCTGGGATATCCTGTCGCTGGTGACGACAAGTACGGCGACTTCGAACGCAATCGCCTCCTCGCGGGTTCCGGCCTCAAACGCATGTTTCTGCACGCCTGGCGGCTCGGGTTCGAGCATCCGGTCACCGCGGCGCGGGTCGACCTGACTGCACCGCTGCCGGGTGACCTGCGGCGCTTCCTCCACGCGCAGGGTGCCACGCTCGCCCTCGACCCTGAAGCCCACTCCCTTGTTTGAGTCGCAGCGCCCCTTTCGCCTCATCGTGTTCGATTGGGACGGTACGCTGATGGATTCGGCGGCGGCCATCGTCGCAGCCATTCAGGCGGCGAGCCAGGATCTGGAGCTGCCCGTTCCGGACGATCGGAGCGCGCGCCACGTCATCGGCCTCGGACTTCAGGACGCGCTCTCATACCTGTTTCCGCAGCTCGATGCCTCGAGCTACGAGTCGGTCGCGGACCGCTATCGCTGGCACTACCTTGCGCGCGACCACGCGATCCCCCTGTTCGACGGCGTGCTGGAGATGGTTGCCGAACTCGCTGCGGCCGGCGTCCTGCTGGCGGTGGCGACCGGCAAGAGCCGGCGCGGACTCGATCGCGCGCTCGACGCCACCGGCCTTGCCGCCGCGTTCCAGACCACCCGTTGCGCCGACGAAGCGTTCTCCAAACCGCATCCCGCGATGCTGATCGAGATCATGGACGAGCTCGCGACCGGCGCTGCGCACACCCTCATGGTCGGGGACACCACGCACGACCTCGATATGGCCCGCAATGCTCGCGTCGCCTCGGTGGGCGTCACTTACGGTGCGCATTCGCGGGAGAGCCTCAGCGCTTGTGCGCCGCTCGCGCTGCTGGATACGGTTTCCGCGCTGCGGACGTGGTTCGCGACGCACGCGTGATCGGTGTACGCTGACGGTCGCAGGGACAGACGAATCTTCCGTTCGGAAAGCAGGAAATAACCATGACCGATCCGATTTCCGACCAGGCCGGGGGCGAGAAGTGGGAGCGCAGCGTGCTCGAGAGGCTCGCGACGGCAGCGGTCGACGAACAGCGGCGAGCCCGCCGGTGGGGCATCTTTTTCAAGTCGCTCGGCTTCATCTACCTCTTCGCGCTTCTGTTCGTGGGCTTTGGCTGGATCGGCAAGAAGGAGCCGGCGCTCGCCAGCAAGCACACCGCGCTGATCGAGCTCTCCGGCGTCATCGCCGCGGACACCGAAGCGAGCGCGGAGAAGATCACATCCGGTCTGCAGGAGGCGTTCAAGGACAAGCGGACCCAGGGCATCGTCCTGCGCATCAATAGTCCGGGGGGCAGCCCGGTGCAGGCCGGGTACATCAACGACGAGATCCGGCGTCTGCGCGCGAAATACCCGACCATCCCGCTGTACGCGGTCGTCGAGGACATTTGTGCCTCCGGCGGATACTACGTCGCGGTGGCTGCAGACAAGATCTTCGTCGACAAGGCCAGCATCGTGGGGTCGATCGGGGTGCTCATGGACGGGTTCGGTTTCGTCGGTACCCTCGACAAGCTCGGTGTCGAACGCCGCCTCATTACCGCCGGCCGGGAGAAAGGCTTCCTCGATCCGTTCTCGCCGTTGATTCAGCAACAGAAGGATCACGCGGAGAAGATGCTCTCGGAGATCCACGGCCAGTTCATCGACGTGGTGAAAAAGGGTCGGGGCAAGCGACTGAAGGACGATCCGGATCTCTTCACCGGACTGGTGTGGACCGGGCAGCGCAGCATCGAGCTCGGGCTGGCGGATGAGATCGGCAACGTCGACTACGTCGCACGCGAGATCATCAAGGCCGACCAGGTGGTCGACTTCACCGCCAAGGAGACCTTCCTCGAGCGCTTCGCCAGACGCCTGGGTGCGGGTGCGTCGGAGGCGTTCCTGCGCCTCTACGGTGGCTCAGCCCTGGCGTTGCGCTGAGTCTGCATACAGCAGAAACACGGTCGGCAGCTTCGCGATCACGGGTGGCGGGCGCCGTCTCCAGTCGCTTGCCGGGGCGGTCGTCACGCGTTCGGCGCAGCCGGTGAGGTCGGACGCGATGCAAAGAAGGGTCTGCGGCGCGCAGCACGTCATCAGGGATTCGAAGACCTGAAGATTGCGGTAGGGCGTTTCGATGAAGATCTGGGTTTCGTCGCGCCGCCGGGACTCGATCTCCAGGAGCCGGAGCTTCTGCTCACGTCCTTCCTTGCCGGCGGGCAGGTAGCCGTGAAAGGCGAAGCGCTGACCCGGCAGGCCGGAGGCCATCAGCGCCAGGACAATCGCAGACGGGCCGACCAGGGGCTGCACCCTGATCCCCGCCCGGTGCGCGTGCAGAACGAGCGGTGCGCCCGGGTCGGCGATTGCCGGACAGCCTGCCTCGGCCAGCAGGCCGCACGAGAACCCCGCGCGCAGCGGTGCCAGCAAGGCTGGAATCCGTTCCGCGGGAGTGTGCTCGTTCAGTTCCTCGATGACGATCTCGCGCAGTGGCTTCGGGTGGCCCGTGGCCTTGAGGAAGGCGCGCGCGGTCTTCGCGCGCTCGGCGATGAAGTGATCGAGGCCGACTGCGATCGCGATGGTGTTGGCGGGCAAGACCAGCCGTGGATCGCCGGCGGCGAGGTTCGAGGGAATGAGGTAGAGCGTGGGGTCCGGGCGTCCGGCCATCACGGAAGCCTGAGGCCCGCCCGACGCAGCATGTCGGCGAGGAGGATCAGCGGCAGTCCGATCAGCGCGTTCGGATCCTCGCCCTCTACCGCTTCGAGGAGAACGATGCCCAAAGCATCCACCTTCGCGCTGCCGGTACAATCGTACGGTTGTTCGCGGCGCAGATAGCGCTCGATCTCGTCCCCGTCGAGTTGCCGGAAGCGCACCCGGTTCACGACGCTCCCGACCTGCGCGGTCCCGGTCGCAGCGTGAAGCAGGCACAGCCCGGTGTGGAACTCGACCGTGCGACCCGAGCAAAACTTGAGCTGTTGCACCGCGTTCACATGGGTGAGGGGCTTGCCGAGCGGTCGGTGGTCGAGCTCGGCGATCTGATCGGAGCCGATGATCAACGCATCGGGAAAGTCGTATGCGAGCGCCGACGCTTTCTCCCGGGCGAGCCGGCGTGCCGTCGCCGCGGGCGCCTCGCCTGCGTGCGGCGTCTCATCAACGCCGGGCGCGGCGGTTTCGAAGGGCATGCCGAGTCGGGCGAGCAGCTCGCGCCGGTAGGGAGAGGTGGAAGCCAGGATCAGGCGCTGCATGAGGATACGACAAACTTCTTTGACAAAACGCAGCTAGAATAATACATTAGCGCGTTTATGTCAGAGCAGCCGGTCATCGATGTTCGCGAGTTCGCGCAGTCCAATGGGCGTCTTGCGGGCACGGTTGCAGCGGCAAGCCTGGCGCGACTTTCGGAGCTTCTGACGGACGACGGCGGCACCGTGACCTACGGTATCTCCGGGCGTCTCGATGATGATGGGAGTCCGCGATTGCTGATCGATGTTTCGAGTCGGTTCGCGGTGCGCTGCCAGCGATGCCTCGGCCCGGTCCTGCAGGAGGTCGCTGCACGGCGGGAGCTTCGCTTCGTGGCCGATCCGTCGCTGCTGCCGGAGGTAGCGGACGAGGCGGCGGATGTCGACGAGCTGCCGACGCCTGCCGCCATGCGCGTGCTGGATTGGGTGGAGGAGGAGATCCTCCTCGCACTTCCGATCTCGCCGCGGCACGACGAGGGTGGATGCCGTCCGCCGCCGAATCCTGCGTCGGACTCCCACGCGGTCGTCACGCCGTTCGCGCGGCTTTCGGAACTCGGGTTCCCCCACCAGAAGGATGAGTAAGTAAGGAGCTTTCTCATGGCAGTTCAGCAGAACAAGAAATCGCCCTCCAAGCGCAACATGCGCCGCGCCCACGACTCCCTTACGCGTGCGCCGCTCGCGGTTGAGCCCACCACCGGAGAGGTGCACCTGCGTCATCACATCAGTCCGAGCGGTTACTACCGGGGCAAGAAGGTCGTCAAGTCCGAGGACGAATGACTTTCGGCGGTTTGCGCCGGAGCGGTCGCATGCCCGCCCGCCGTCGCGTTGACTGTGTTCTGACTTCTGACGTGCGAAGTTCGACTTCGGTCCCGAGCGGAAGCGGACCTGAATGGACGTAACCCTCGCGGTGGATTGCATGGGCGGCGATCATGGTCCTCATGTCACGGTCCCCGCTGCCTTGCGCTACCTCGATCAGACCGACAAGACCGTGATCGTTCTGGTCGGCCTGCGCGACGCGATCGAGGCCGAGCTTCGGACGCTCAAGCGGGAGGTCGGGCCGCGACTGCGCATTCATCCCGCTTCCCAGGTGGTCGCGATGGACGAGCCGCCCGCGGCGGCGCTCAAGCGCAAGAAGGATTCGTCGATGCGCGTGGCGATCAATCTCGTGAAGGCGGGGGAGGCGCACGCCTGTGTCAGCGCCGGCAATACGGGCGCGCTGATGGCCACCGCACGCTTTGTCCTGAAAACGCTGCCCGGGATCGAGCGTCCGGCGATCGCATCGGTGCTCCCGACCGTGCACGGCAGCACCTACATGCTGGATCTCGGTGCCAACGTAGATTGCACGCCGCTGCATCTGCTGCAGTTCGGCGTGATGGGCGCGTCGCTGTCGGCGGCGCTGGGGCACAAGGAGCGCCCCAGCATCGGTCTGCTCAATATCGGCGAGGAAGACATCAAGGGCAACGAGGTGGTACGCCAGGCAGGCGAGCTCTTGCGCGGCAGCGGCCTCAATTTTTTTGGCAATATCGAGGGTGACGACATCTTCAAGGGCACTACCGACGTCGTGGTGTGCGACGGCTTCGTGGGCAATGTCGCCCTCAAGACCTCCGAGGGACTGGCCCAGATGCTCGGCACATACCTGCGCGAGGAGTTCAAGCGCGGCCTCTTCACGAGGCTGTGCGGGCTCGTGGCACTGCCTGTCATCAACGCCTTCAAGAAGCGTGTCGATCACCGCCAGTTCAACGGTGCGAGTCTGCTCGGACTACGTGGTATCGTCGTGAAGAGCCATGGCTCGGCGGACAGTTTTGCCTTCGAGTGCGCACTGCGCCGAGCGTACGAAGAGGTGGAGGAGGGCGTGCTGCGGCGTATCGGCGAACGCCTTGCCCTGATGCAGGAGGATGTGTCGTGATCTTTTCGCGTATCGTCGGCACGGGCTGCTATCTGCCCGCCAGGACGCTCACGAACCAGGAGCTCGAGCAGAGCATCGCGACCAGCGACGACTGGATCCGGACCCGCACCGGGATCCGCGAGCGGCGCGTGGTCGCGGAGGGCGAGCTCGCGAGCGATCTCGCCCTCGCGGCGAGCAAGCAGGCGCTCGCCGCGGCCGGAGTCGATGCGACGGAGCTCGATCTCATCATCGTGGCGACCACCACCCCGGACGTGGTGTTTCCGAGCACGGCCTGTATTCTGCAAAGCAAGCTCGGCACGGGTCCGTGTCCCGCATTCGACGTGCAGGCAGTGTGCTCGGGTTTCGTGTATGCGCTCGCGACGGCCGATCTTTTCCTGCGGGCGGGCAAGTGCCGTCAAGCTCTGGTCGTGGGCGCAGAGGTCTATTCGCACATCCTCGACTGGAACGATCGCGGCACGTGCGTGCTCTTTGGCGATGGCGCGGGCGCCGTGGTGCTGCGCGCCGGAGACGAGCCGGGGATCCTCTCGACCCACCTGCATGCCGACGGGACCTACCACGACATCCTGAGCGTCCCGGGTCATGTGTCCGGCGGGCAGGTGCGGGGTCGACCCTTCGTGCAGATGGACGGCGGCGCTGTCTTCAAGTTCGCGGTGAAGGTCCTCTGCGAGGTCGCTCAGGAGGCGCTCGCCGAGAACCGCCTCGAGGTGCGCGACATCGACTGGCTGATTCCGCACCAGGCGAATATCCGCATCATCGAAGCGACCGCGAAGAAGCTCGGGCTGCCGCTGGAGCGAGTGGTCGTGACGGTGGACCGGCATGCGAACACGTCGGCTGCGTCGATCCCCCTTGCCCTCGATGAGGCCGTGCGCGATGGCCGCATTCGTCGCGGTCAGCATGTGCTGTTGGAGGGGGTCGGCGGCGGCTTTACCTGGGGTGCGGCGCTGCTTCGCTTTTAGGGCGAGGGGGACAATCAACGTGAAACTTGCATTCGTTTTTCCCGGTCAGGCCTCGCAATCGGTCGGCATGATGCACCAGTACGAAGGGTTGCCGAAGATCAGGGAAACCTTCGATGAGGCTTCGGAAATTTTCGGCACGGACCTGTGGACCCTGGTGGCGGAGGGTCCGGCAGAGAAGCTGCATCTCACTACCTACACCCAACCCATCATGCTGGTGGCCGGCGTGGCCGTGCTGCGCGCCTGGCAAGCAGTGGGTGGTCCGGCGCCGGCGGTTCTGGCCGGCCATAGTCTGGGTGAGTACACGGCGCTGGTCGCATCGGGCGCGCTGCGGTTCGAAGACGCGGTGCCGCTGGTGCGCCATCGCGCCGAAGCCATGCAGGGGGCAGCACCGGAAGGTGTGGGCGGGATGGCGGCCATCCTCGGGCTGGCGGACGAGACCGTGCTCGAGATATGCCAGGAGGCCGCACAGGGCGAAGTGCTCGAAGCTGCCAACTTCAACGCACCGGCTCAGGTGGTGATCGCCGGTCACAACGGCGCGCTCCATCGCGGGATCAAGCTTGCCAAGGCGCGGGGCGCGAAACGCGGCCTCATGCTCCCGATGAGCGTGCCGTGCCACTGCAGCCTCATGCGCCCGGCGGCGGGGAGCCTGATCGAGCATCTTGCCGGCGTCGAACTCGCTGTGCCGGCGGTGCCCGTGATCCATAATGCGGATGTCGCGAGCCACAGTGAGCCGGCCGCCATCAAGGATGCCCTGGCGCGACAGTTGTACAGCCCCGTACGCTGGGTCGATACCGTGCGGTACTTTGTCGGGCAGGACGTCACCCAGGTGGTGGAATGCGGACCCGGGCGCGTGCTTGCCGGAATCACCAAGCGCATTGCCAAGGATCTGCCGCAGTACGCACTTGCCGATGCAGCCCAGGTCAACGAAACGCTCGCGGCGCTACGCCGCTGACCGCTCACAGGGAGCCCCGTCCATGCTACAGGGAAAGATTGCACTCGTGACCGGGTCGACCCGCGGGATCGGGCGCGCGATCGCGCTCGAGTTCGTGCGGCAGGGCGCGACGGTCGTAGGCACGGCGACGACTCCAGCCGGCGCGGCAAGCATCACCGCCGCGCTGACGGAGGCAGGCGGGGCCGGTTGCGGTATGGTGCTCGACGTGAACGCCCCCGATCAGGCGCAGCGAGTGGTGGATGACACCCAGGAGCGGTTTGGCGCGATCTCGATTCTGGTCAACAACGCCGGAGTCACCCGCGACAACCTCCTGCTGCGCATGAAGGACGAGGAGTGGGACGACATCCTGAACACCAATCTCAAGTCGGTGTATCGCATGTCGAAGCTCGTGCTGCGCTCGATGATGAAGGCGCGCGAGGGACGCATCGTCAACATCGGCTCCGTGGTGGGGTCGATGGGCAACGCGGGGCAGGCGAACTACGCGGCCGCGAAGGCCGGCATGGTGGGATTGGCGAAGGCGCTCGCCCGTGAGGTTGCCAGCCGCGGCATCACCGTGAACTGCGTGGCACCGGGATTCATCGACACCGACATGACGCGTTCCCTCGACGAGGCGCAGACCGAAGCCCTGGTTCAGCAGATCCCGGTCGGTCGCCTGGGTCGCGCCGAGGACATCGCAGCCGCCGTGGCCTTCCTCGCGTCCCCGGCGGCGGGCTACATCACGGGCGCGACCCTGCACGTGAACGGTGGAATGTACATGGAATGAAGGTGCCGCGGCAGTAGGTAGCGGCGCCGACCGCAGATTCTTCCTCGACGTTCATTCTGGTAGAATTCGCCAACTTTTCAACGCCCGCGGGCTTCGGCCCGCGTTTCGCCCAAAACCGCTAACCCGTTGCGTTCACTCGAAGGGAAGGGGATACCATGGACAACATCGAAGCACGCGTGAAGAAGATCGTCGCCGAGCAACTGGGCGTCAACGAGTCCGAGATCAAGAATGAATCGTCGTTCGTCGACGATCTCGGGGCGGATTCCCTCGATACCGTCGAACTGGTGATGGCGCTCGAGGAGGAGTTCGAATGCGAGATCCCGGACGAGGAAGCCGAGAAGATTGCCACCGTGCAGCAGGCGATCGACTATATCAAGTCGCACCTTGGCTAAAGCAGGTGTCGGCGCGCGATTCCAGATTCGGAACCAGGGGAACCTAGTTGAGCAGCCGCAGAGTCGTGGTGACGGGGTTGGGCATTGTCTGCCCCGTGGGCAACTCGGTGGATGCGGCCTGGGCCAGCATCTGCGAGGGACGCTCCGGGGTCGGCCACATCACTCGCTTCGATGCGTCCGCGTTCCCGTCGCGCATTGCCGGAGAGGTGAAGGGATTCGATCCCTCCAAGTACATTTCGGCGAAGGAGGCGCGCCGCTACGACACCTTCGTGCACTACGGCGTGGCCGCTGCGGCGGATGCGATTGCCGATTCGGGCCTGGTGGTGACCGAGGACAATGCCGAGCGGATCGGTGTGAACATCGGCTCGGGTATCGGCGGCCTGCCGATGATCGAGGATACCGACCGCGTCCTGGCGCAGTCAGGGCCGCGCAAGATCAGTCCGTTCTTCGTTCCGGGCACGATCATCAACATCATCTCCGGGATCCTTTCCATCATGTATCGGATAAAGGGTCCCAACCTCGCCATCGTCACCGCCTGCGCCACGTCCAATCATAGTATCGGGACGGCGGCCAGGTTCATCGAGTACGGCGATGCGGACGTGATGATTGCCGGCGGGGCCGAGGCGACGGTTTCGCCGCTTGGGATCGGCGGCTTTTGCGCGGCACGTGCGCTCAGCCTCCGCAACGACGACGCGGCCGCGGCCAGCCGGCCGTGGGACACCGGGCGCGATGGCTTCGTCCTCGGCGAGGGTGCGGGCGTGCTGGTGCTCGAAGAGCTGGAGCATGCCAAGAAACGGGGCGCGCGCATCTATGCGGAGCTCGCCGGCTTCGGCATGAGCAGCGATGCGCACCATATTACGGCGCCGTGCGAGGATGGGGAGGGTGCGGCACGCTGCATGCGCAACGCGCTGGGCAACGCCGGCATCAACCATGATCAGGTCGACTACGTGAATGCGCACGGCACCTCGACGCCGCTCGGGGATATCGCGGAGACGGTGGCAGTGAAGAAATGCCTGGGGGAGAGCGCCCAGCGTGTGGCCATGAGCTCCACCAAATCGATGACGGGTCACCTGCTCGGCGCGGCTGGCGGTGTGGAAGCGATCTTCTCGGTGCTGGCCATTCGGGATCAGGTGGCGCCACCGACGATCAATCTCGTCGAACCGGACCCGCAGTGTGATCTCGACTATGTTCCCAACACGGCGCGGCAGATGAAGATCGACGTCGCCGTTTCCAACTCGTTCGGCTTCGGCGGCACGAACGCCACGCTCGTCTTCCGACGAACCTAGCTCACCGCCGAGACGCCTGTCGCACCGGGCGGCAGGTCGACGCGGCCTCGCAGCACGCGGCCATGAGTGTTCTGGTCAACGGCCAAGTGAACGGTCTGGTGGATCCCGCGGATCGGGGGTTAGCCTACGGCGACGGGGTGTTCCGCACCCTGTTGCTGCGCCAGGGGCGAGCGGTCCGCTGGGATCGTCATTACCGGCGTCTGCGCGCCGATTGCGAAGCGCTCGCGTTGCCGTGTCCCCCCGCTGAGACCTTGGTTGTCGAGCTGGCAGCCGCTGCCGCTGAACTGCCCGAGGCTGCCGGGAAGATCATCGTCACCCGCGGTGTTGGCCGCCGTGGATACGCGCCATCTGCTCACACGGAGCCGATTCGCATTGTGTCTGCGACCCCACTGCAGGAGTATCCGGGCACCTATCGCGACCAGGGCGTGCACATTCGTCGCTGTCGGCTTCGACTGGCCATTCAGCCCCGCCTTGCCGGGGTGAAGCACCTGAATCGGCTGGAGAACGTGCTCGCACGGATGGAGTGGTCGGATCCAACGATAGCCGAAGGTCTCCTGCTCGACACCGAGGATCGGGTGATCGAGGGAACCGCGAGCAACCTCTTTCTGGTCCGCGACGGGGTGCTGCATACGCCGGATCTGTCGCGCTGCGGGGTGTCGGGTGTGACACGTGAGCGCATCATCGACGCCGCTCTGCGCGAAGGGGTGCCGGTTCGCGTGGCCGGCATTTCGTGGGAAGTGCTGCTGAGTGCGACGGAGGTTGTCCTGGTCAACAGCCTGATCGGTGTCTGGCAGGTCCGCAGCTTGCAGTCTCGAACGTGGGCCGACAACACCTGGACCTCACGTATCCGCGGTTGGCTCGATGGCGCCGACGATTAGGCGTCTCATCGCATGGCTCGTGGTCGCGGGGGTGGCGACGATCGCCGTGGCGAGCGCCGTGCTCTACCAGTACGCACAAACCCCGCTGCCGCTGCAGGTGCAGCCGCCGAAAGCCTTCGAGCTCAAGGCCGGCAGCAGCTTGAGAAGCATCGCTCGGCAACTGGTCGAGGCGGACGTACTCACCGAGCCCTGGCGCTTCGAACTGATCGCGCGGCTCCGAGGCGACGCGGGCGGTATCAAGGCCGGAAGCTACGAGATCGTCAGCGCCGTCACGCCGATCGAGCTTCTCGACAAGCTCACGCGCGGGGATGTCGTCCAGGAGCAGATCACCTTCGTGGAGGGATGGACGCTGCGGCAAATGCGCCAGGCGCTCGCCGAGCATCCCTATGTGCGCCACGACAGCAGCATCCTGTCGGACGCAGAGTTCCTCGAGCGGGCCGGCGTGTCCGGCTATCAGAGCGGCGAAGGGCTCTTCTTCCCGGACACCTATCGCTTCAATCGCGGAGCGAGCGACCTCGACGTCCTGCGGCAGGCGCGAGAGGCCATGCAAAAGCAACTCGACAAGCTCTGGAATTCCCGTGCGTCGAACCTTCCGTTCAAATCTTCTTACGAGGCGCTGATACTTGCCTCGATCGTGGAGAAGGAGACCGGTGTCGGCGCTGATCGGCCCCTGGTGGCAGCCGTGTTCGTCAACCGGCTTCGTCGCGGCATGAAACTGCAGACCGATCCGACCGTCATCTATGGTCTGGGAGCGGCTTTCGACGGCGATCTGCGAAAGGCGGATCTGCAGCGGGATACCCCCTTCAACACCTACACGCGCGCCGGTTTGCCGCCCACACCCATCGCCATGCCGGGTCTCGCGGCGCTCTCGGCTACGCTCGATCCGCCACACAGCGATGCGCTCTACTTCGTGGCGCGCGGTGATGGCACGAGCCACTTCTCGCCCTCTCTGGAAGAGCATAATCGGGCAGTCGATCGCTATCAGAGAGGCAAACGATGATCCACCCAATGTCGCGGTGAGCCCAAGGTGGACCGAGGCAAGTTCATCACCTTGGAGGGTCTCGACGGTGCCGGGAAGACAACCCATGTCGCCTGGCTCGCAGACCACCTGCGCGTGCACGGCAGGACGGTGGTGGTCACGCGAGAGCCAGGGGGGACGCCGCTTGGAGAGCGGCTCCGGGATCTGGTTCTGCAGGAGCCCATGCACGCCGATACCGAAGCTTTGTTGATGTTTGCCGCGCGGCAGGAGCATCTCCAGTCGCTCATCCTTCCCGCCCTCGATGCAGGGCAGTGGGTGGTCTGCGACCGGTTTACCGACGCCACCATGGCCTACCAGGGAGGCGGTCGAGGGATCTCCCTCGATCGCCTTGCCATCCTGGAGCGCTGGGTGCAGGGCGACCTGCAGCCGGATCTGACGCTCTTTTTCGATGTTCCCGTCGCGACGGCGCTGGCTCGGTTGCCTCAGGGAGAGGCGCGTGACCGCTTCGAGCAGGAGCAACGAGCCTTTTTTGAGCGGGTGCGGGCAACGTATCAGCAGCGAGTCGCGGCTTTTCCTCAGCGTATACGCCTGGTGAAGGGTGATGAGCCAGTTGCAGTGGTTCGTAAATCACTTCAAGAAGAGCTCTCAATACTTTGTTAACAAATCATTTACCTTGGCAGAGACAGACTTGGGATCGGCTCTTCTCCGCTCCGACAGGGCTGCCCCACGCGCTTCTGATATCCGGGCCCGAGGGAATCGGCAAACGTCAGTTCGCCCGCCTGGTCGCCCAAGCGTTGCTCTGCGAGCAGTTGGGCCGGAGTTCACATCCGTGCGGTGCATGCCTGTCTTGTCATTGGTTTGAGCAGGAGACGCACCCCGACTTCAAACTTCTTCAGCCTGACTCGCACGCAGCAGATGAAACCGACGGCGGGGATAGCGACCAGGAGTCGGGCAGGGGCAGGGGAAAGCAGGGAGGTAAACAGATCTCGGTCGCACAGGTGAGGGGGCTCGCGGGATTCACGGACCTGTCTGCTCACCGCTGCGGCAGGAAGGTCGTCATGCTGCATCCTGCCGAGGACCTTAACCTCAGCGCTGCGAACGCCCTCCTCAAGACGCTGGAAGAGCCGCCCCGGGAGACATTTTTTCTCCTGGTATGTCACCGCGCTCACCGCATCTTGCCCACCGTGCGCAGCCGGTGTCGCCTCATGCCGATGCGAGTCCCGGGACCCGCGGAGAGCATACCCTGGCTGGCCGAGCAGGGAGTGAAAGATCCCCTTCTTGCACTGTCGGTGGCGGGCTTCGCACCCCTGCGCGCGCTGGAGGACATGCGGGCGGATAACCTCGAGCGACGCAAGATCTTTCTCCGGCGGCTCGCAAACGGTACGTTGGACCCCATCGGTGACGCGGGGAACCACGATAGCACTGAGCTACCGCAAGTACTGGGATGGCTACACCAATGGACGTACGATCTCGTCGCGAATCGTCTCAGCGGTCGCACCCGGTACAACCCGGACTTCGCGGAGCCCTTGAGGCATATCTCAAGGCAGGCTGACATCGTGCAACTTGGCCGTTACCATCGGAGCTTGGTCGCGTACCAATCGCGCCTGGGGCATCCGCTGAATCCTCGGCTCGTCTTCGAGTATCTGTTTCTCTCCTACCTTAGATCCATAGGGAGCGGCCGCGAGTGACACCTGCTGTATTGGTTGATTCCCACTGCCACATTGACTTCCCGGAACTGTCCGGTGATATCGAGGGAGTACTTGGCAGGATGGGCGAGAACGGCGTTGGAGCCGCGCTGTGCGTGTCCGTAAGTCTTTCAACGTTTCCCGCGGTCTTGGCGATTGCGGAGCGCTTTCCACAAGTATTCGCCTCGGTCGGTGTGCATCCGGACCATGAGAGCGTGGAGGAACCAGGAGCCGACGAGCTCGCTGCCATGTCAGCTCACCCGAAGATCCTCGCGATCGGAGAAACAGGGCTCGACTACTACCGGCGGACTGGTGATCTCGACTGGCAGCGGGAGCGGTTTCGTCGCCACATTCGAGCCGCACGCAAATCAGGAAAGCCGCTGATCATACATACCCGTTCTGCTGCGGAAGACACGTTGCGACTGATGCGCGAGGAACGTGCTTACGAGGTCGGTGGTGTGATGCATTGCTTCACGGAGACATGGGAAGTTGCCGCGGCCGCTCTGGAAATGGGTTTCTATATCTCGTTCTCGGGCATCGTTACCTTTAGGAGCGCTGGAGACTTGAAAGACGTGGTGCGCCGTGTGCCGCTCGATCGCATCATGGTCGAAACGGATGCACCGTACCTCGCGCCTGTGCCGCACCGCGGCAAGACGAATGAGCCGGCCTTCGTCAGGCACGTCGCCGAGGAGATCGCCCACCTGCGCGAGATCCCGTTCGCGGACGTGGCATCCCAGAGCACCGCCAACTTCATGACGCTCTTTGGGTTGCCTGGACTGCTAGCAACAGATTCAGTCGTCTCGAATCCCCAGGTTTCGTGAAACGCCGTGCGCTCGCAGTGGTGAGACACCGTTAACATAATATACATTATGCGCATCACAGTCGTTTGGAAAGGCAAGTTCTTCCCGAGCGGCACGGAAGGCTTTCCGTCAGGGAGAGACCACGACAAGCCAGTGGGATCGAACCGCACTGCGGCTTGCAGTCTCGGCCAGACGTCGCGCGCGATGTGCATGATGCGACTCATGTGATGTCCCCACGGCTCAGGAGGATCAGAGTGCGCCGATAAACCATAGCGCGGATAACATTTCGTCAGCGAGTTTGCGACGATTCTTCCCTGTGGCTTTTCCGTGGCATGCCTCCTGCTTAAAGGCCCGCTGCTCAAGGCTCTGAAGTGGAACAGATTTCTTTGTTGAGCACACATTTCTGTTATTTCTGTTGAGATTTTTCTACCTAGCGCAACAGCCCGAGACGAGAACCCGATGGTCAAGTTGAATGACATGACTCTTCCTCCGAGCGAGTGGCCAAATGAGCGAACGGAGTGAAGCTTCGCAATTGCAACCGGACGATGCTTCTGCCAATGTAGGTCATCCGGGCGTCAAGGTCCTCGTGATCGACGACAGCAACACCATTCGGCGAAGTGCTGAGGTGTTTCTCACCCAAGCTGGCTACGACGTGATTCTTGCTGAGGACGGCTTCGCCGCGCTCACGAAAATCACCGAGCACGAACCCGACGTGATCTTCGTGGACGTCATGATGCCCCGCCTGGACGGGTATCAAGCTTGTGCCCTGATCAAGCGCAGCGTGAAGTTTCGCAGTACCCCGGTGATCATGCTCTCGAGCAAAGACGGAGTCTTCGACCGCGCACGCGGCCGTCTGGTTGGATCAGACGAGTACCTCACGAAGCCCTTTACGAAGGACGACCTCATAAGCGCCGTGCGCCAGCATACGCAAGACATGTAAGATGCATAGACGGGAGTGACATCATGCCAAATAGGAAGGTTTTGATCGTCGACGATTCGAAAGCCGAGCGTTACTTGCTCTCGGAGATGCTTCAGAAGAATGGGTACGTGGTATTTACGGCGGAGAATGGAACCGAGGCCCTGAGCAAAGCCGACGAGATTCAACCAGACGTGATTCTCATGGACGTGGTCATGCCGGGTGCGAGCGGTTTCCAGGCAACACGCTCGATCTCTAGGAATGAGGGCACCAAGCACATTCCAATCATCATCTGCAGCTCCAAGGGTCAAGAAACCGACAAGATCTGGGGGCTGCGTCAGGGCGCGCGCGAGTACCTCGTCAAGCCTGTGATAGAAGCGGAGCTGTTACAGAAGATCGCGGCACTCACCTGACGCGGAGCTTTCATGCAGGCGCATAACGCCACTCTTCGCGAGTACCAGCAGCACCTCTTCGACCGCTTTCACGCCAAGGCTGGCGCGGTTGCGTCCTCCTCACACTTCGGTTTCGAGGCTGGGAAATGGACTTGGGTGGTCGCCCTCACCGATGTCAGCGAGGTGATTCCAGTTCCGCGTTTGGTGTCAGTGCCCCTTGCCACGGACTGGTTCGTCGGCGTCGCCAACGTCCGGGGTAGTCTGTTCTCCGTGACAGACCTTGCGAGATTCGAAAACGCCGCGGCAACACCAACAACCTCGGACAGTCGTTTGGTTGTGCTGCACGCGAGATACCGCGCGCAAGCAGCGCTGCTCGTACGCCGCAGCCTCGGCTTGCGCCAGGTGAAGGCGCTGAATCAAAGTGATGTGGAGAGCTCCGCCTGGCAATGCGCAGCGTATGCCGACTCTGATGGACGCATATGGCGGGAACTGAACGTCGCAGAACTGACCCGGAGTACCCGTTTCCTCCAAATTGCGCCCCTGGGAGTTGAGACTTATGGGGGGCCGGGGGTCCCGGTAGCCACCTCACAGGAGAACCAATAAATGGCGTCTATCGTCGCTGCTCTGAAGCTGCCCTCGCTTCCATTCGGCAAGAAGCCTGCGATAGAAAGAGAAACCACGCAAGCGACTCCTGAGGTGGGAGGGCCATGTGAGAAACTCTCCACGGGTCCCGAAAGCGGGCATACATCTACATGGCGCGACTTCGTCGGGCGTCTGAGGCAGGGTGGAAACGCCGGAGCAAACTGGCAGATACCCTTGATCGGGAGACTGTCGTTCTCGAAGCAGATTACGGTGCTTTCGATACTCATCGCACTACTTCTTCTCTTGACTCTCGCCACCTTCGGCGTTTCCGTTTCGGAAACTCGCCTCAGACGCGAGCAGGCGCTGATCGCCAACGACATTCAACTGCTGTCGCTTCGCCTCGCCAATCTGACCCAGCAAGCCGCCGTGGGCGGTATCGAAGCGTTTAAGCCGCTCGAGGAAACCCGTGACCGCCTCGTTGCTGAGCTCACGCTGCTGAGTCAGGGCGGTGCGCTTAGAGGCTTCGATCTACCTGCTCCAACCGGGAAAGAAGAGCTGATGCTGGGGAAGATTGCCGAAATCTGGCAGTCTATCGACAAGCAAGTGAGTAAGGTTCGCAGTCAACAGCCGAATCTCGTGCAGTTGCGCAAACAAGAGGAGTCCATCGGGAAGAGCGGCACTCGAGTGTTGAGTCTCAGTCAAGCGCTCGTCAACGGAGCGATCGACAAGGGGGAGGACTTCCGTGCTACCGCATGGACGCGCCAGCTGTATGCAGACGTACTCAACTTCGAACTCCTCGATGCGAAGTCGCTTGTATCCACTGATCATCCGACGCCGCAGGTAGCCCTCCAGCTCGGGAAGAACGTGGGTAGCTTCACGAAAGCGGTCAAGGGACTTATGGATGGCGACCCCGACACGGGAATCAGTGCTCTTAGGAATCAGGTCAATCGAGACATCGCGACCGACTTGCTCAAGACTGTAACCGAACTCAAAGGAAATATCGATAGCATCGTCAAGAATATGGAGGGACTCGCACAGGCCAAGCAGGCGGCGCGCGACGTCTCCAATAGTGCCCAGGAAATGCTTGGCAGGCTGGCTGTGTTGACAAACCACTACCGGGAATCGGGGACCGGATGGGGCAGCATTGCGACCGGCGTTCTGTTTACGATGCTCACCCTGCTCGGGTTGGCGCTCATCGCCAAGGTGCTGCTCGACGACGTTCGCGTGCGCGCGCTCAAGAACGAAGAGGAAAACCGCCGCAACGAACGAGCGATTCTTCGCTTGCTGGATGATATGTCGGAGCTCGCGGAAGGCGATCTGACCAAACACGCACAAGTAACCGAAGACATGACGGGTGCGATCGCGGATTCCGTGAACTATGCCATAGACGAACTGCGCTCCCTCGTTGCCCAGATCAACGCCGCTGCGAATCAGCTCACTCAGTCTTCCACGCAGGGAAAAGCTGTTTCGGTTCACCTCCTGCAGGTAGCCGAGAAGCAGTCTCAGCAGATCGAAGACGCCACCTCGTCGGTCCTGCAAATGACTTCCACCATGGATTCCGTCTCGGATGACGCATCGAAGTGCGCGGAGGTGGCGGAGCAATCGCTTGCAGCCTCAGGCAAAGGCGGGAGCGCGGTGCAGGACTCGATTTCGAGCATGAACGCCTTGCGCGAGCAGATTCAGGAGACGTCGAAGCGAATCAAACGACTCGGCGAGAGCTCGCAGGAGATCGGCGAGATCGTTCAGCTGATCGCAACAATTACCGAGCAGACCAACGTTCTCGCTCTCAACGCTGCGATTCAGGCCGCCGCCGCGGGAGAAGCAGGGCGCGGCTTTACGGTTGTCGCCGAGGAGGTGCAGAGACTGGCGGAGCGGTCGGGTGAGGCAACGAAGCAGATCACAGCGATCGTGAAGGCGATTCAACAGGATACGCAGGACGCCGTAGCCGCCATGGAGAAGAGCACGAACGGCGTCGTGCGAGGTGCCCAACTCGCCGATTCTGCAGGGCGTGCCCTGGAGGAAATTCGCGACGTTTCGGGACAGCTCGCGCAGCTCGTCGCATCGATCTCCTCGTCCACGTCGAACCAACAGCAACTCGCCAAGCAGATGGCGCAGCGCATGCAAGACCTGCTCAACATCACGACACAGAGCACCAAGGGAACCAGGTGGACTGCGGATTCCATGGCTCAGATCGCTGATCTCGCCAACAACCTGAAAGTGTCGGTTGCCGGCTTCAAGGTGTAACTGCCGACAAGATCACATGAGCGCCATTCTCGCAACCCAGCTTGGCCCCCTGACATGGGTGAAGCCAGAGATCGACTTTGCGCTCGAGCGGGCGCGTGCCTCGCTCGCGACCTACTTCGCTGATCCAGCGGGCAACGCCGACACCCTATCGGCGGCCCTCGCCTCGGTGCGTGAAGTCACCGGCGCGCTCCAGATCATCGGGATGGAGGCACTCGGCGCGTTCTCGAAGGACATCGACGCTGTTCTCGTCGCGCTCGAGAAGCGCGACATCGCGCCGACGCCTGAACTGGCGCAGCTACTCGGCAGGGCCAGTGCGAGTCTTGCGCGCCATCTTGGCGATCTGATGGCGGGCGCACCCGAGAATGCGGTGTCGCTGCGTCCACTCTTGAACGAATTGGCGCAGGCGCGGGGCGGCCAACCTGTCGACGACTATGCGCTGTTCCACCCGGACTTGAGCGTCTTCCCTCCGCCGCTTGCGTCCCCCAACCTGCTCCAAGGCGACGAACTCTTCGACTTCGTCAGAGTGTGTCGCGGGCGCTATCAACGCGGCATGCTGAACTGGTTACGCGGCTCAGAAGACGGTCTCGTACAAATGCTGGAGGCACTCCAGGAAATTGAGCGTGCCCAGCCGGCGCCGGGCAGACGCGCACCGTGGTGGGTAAGCTCGGCTTTCGTCGACGGATTGCTGCGTGGCGGATTTGCAGTCACGGACGAAATGAAGCGGGCTGCGGGTCGAATCGATCGGTATATGGCAACCTTTGCTTCGGGGGACCCAGCCAGCACGCAGCTGATGCGAGAGTTGCTCTTTCACTTGGTTCAGTGTGAGCCAGTTACAGCGCTCGTGCGTGATGTGAAGTCACTCTATGGGCTCTATCGCTATGCGCCAGCCTCGGCGTCGTGGGCTGTTGTCGAGATCGATACCGCGGAGTTCGAGCCGGTGCTGCGCCGGGCCAAAGAACTAATCGCGCCCGACACGTGTGTCCGGGCGGAGCATCGACGCGCGATGACGCAGGAAGTTGCCGCGGAGCTTCAAGAATGTCTCACGGAACTATGTGAGCTAAGCCACGCGATCCGCAGCCAACCGGTGACGGCGCTGATCGACGCAATGCTGCTGACGACCGCGGATCTCGCAGTTCTGGATGCCGACGTGCAGGCGGCGATCGTTATCGAGACCGCGGCCGCATTGAGCGCCTTGGAAGAAAGACTGGAAGCGTGCCGAATCTCCATGCCAGAGGCGATTGCAGAGTTCGATGCGCGACGGCGGACACTGCTTGCATGCCTATCACGTACTCAAGCGGCTGCCGAACGCTGTAACCGTGCACGCAACGAACCGAACCCTTCACCGGGAGACGAACGGGAACTGCTGCAAGTCGTTGGCAGTGAGATGTTAGCCACGTTGCAGCAGGCGGAACGGAGTCTCGACAGCTTCTTCCGGGGGCAGGTACCGACCCCGCCTCTAATAGAGCTACCGGGACTCTTGGGAAGCGTTGCGGGTGCGCTGCGCGTGCTGGATGTGGAGAACGCAGCGCAACTCATCGAACGATCCACCTCGATCATTGCGATGCTCGACGAGCCGGGACGAATCGTCTCTGAGGACAAGACTGCGCTGCTTGCCGAAGGGCTGAGCAGCGTCATGCTCTACGTTGGAGCGCTTGACCGAGACAACCGCGACGAACTACGCGCCGTCGAAACGATCCTCGCCCGCTTCGACGCCAGGGAAGCGATGGTCGCTTCATCGTCCGTTCTCGATTTGCAGACGATCGCCGAAGACGGACCGGCTGGACATGCCGACGAACTTGACTTCGAGCTTTTTCCGACCGAGGGGCGATCGGACGGAGACCGTGACGGCGAAGAAGTGACACACGGGGACATCGACGAGATTCTTGATCGCTTCGATCTGAGCGCGCTGCGGGACGAACCTGACGCCTTGCAAGCGGCCTCCGGCGAATCAATTCTGGAGCATCGAGCTCATCTGAGCGATGAAACCGCTGAACAAGAGTGGCATGGGGCAGATGCGCCGAGCGGCGATCTGGAACGCGACGGTATCGAGGTCGACGCCAGAAGCGAAGGAGTCGATCCGGAGATCGTCTCGATCTTTATAGAGGAGGCCAACGAACTGCTGGAGGCGATGGGTGATCTTCTCGAGCGCGCGCGCGTTCAACCAGGTGACTGGGGTAACCTTACAACGCTGCGAAGGGGGTTTCACACGCTCAAGGGCAGCGGGCGCATGGCCGGCCTCCATGCAGTCGGGGATGCTGCGTGGATGATCGAATCACTGTTGAATCGATGGTTGGAAGCCGAGCGGCCCGCATCCGAAGAGCTAATCGACCTCGCTGCGCTGGCGCGCAACCTCTTCACGGGATGGATCACGGACATGGCGCAGCAAGGACGCACAACTGTGCGAGCCGGTGCGTTGTCTGCCAAGACGGCATTCCTTGCCAGTGAACTCGCAGCCCCCAGGGCAGGAATCCCCCGCACTGTGGAGCCTGACGACACGCTTCCCATCGCTTCCCTTGATATGACCATGGAAGCGGCAGCGGCTGAGCCGACACCGGATACGGTCGAGGCCAGCCTTTCGACGCTGCCCGCCCCGCTCTTCCAAATCTTCGTCGAGGAGGCACGCCAGAACGTCGAGGCTCTCCGGATGGGGCTCGCGGCCCTCGAGTTTGCTCCCGACGACGAAACTCGGGACACCGTGATTCGCGCTGCTCACACCATCGGTGGTATCGCCCGTGCGACCGGCTTCAAGGACATCACGCTCGTTGCGAGCGTAATCGAGAACGCGCCATTTGGTCATCCCGATTGCCCGACCACCTCTGAGCTATTGCGGTCTGCGCTGTCCACCCTCAAGGCGCTGATCGACGCGGTGGCGAAGGGAAGAACGCCGGAACTTTCTGCAGATCTGCGCGCGCAGTTCGAGCGTGAGGCGGACGCATGCAGCGACGCTGCCGGGGAAAGTGTGGCGTCGCCACCGGCGATCGCTCTCGAATTTTCAGTGGAAGATGCAGAAGATCTGCAGCGCTCGGAAGCAGATTCCGGCGGGATGTCTGCCTTTAGTAATGGCGAGTCTGGCGGCGCACGCGATCACCGGGTGCTAAAGGACGACATCGACCCTCAGCTGTTACCCATCTTTCTCGATGAAGTTCGCGATCTTGGTCCGCTTATCGGCGAGGATCTCAGGCACCTGCGGAGCGAGCCGCAGGATGCGGCAGCGTTCGACTCCCTGCGGCGCGTGCTCCACACGATCAAAGGGGGTGCCAGGATGGTCGGGGCGATCCGCCTCGGCGAACTCGTGCACATTATGGAGGGGCGCCTGGAAGCTGTCGAAGGCGGCGCGGTGAACCCCGATGTTCTTGATCTGCTTGAGAGAGAATTCGACCGTCTCACCATCGGTCTTGAGGCACTCGAAAGCGGTGAGCCGGAATCGAAGCTACCGGTAGCGGGTGGCGCAATCGATGGTTCCCGCTACGCTAAGCAGGCGCCACAGGACCGCAGCACTGGAGACTCGGTACCCTCATTCTCGGCACACATTCGCGTGGCCGCCGATACATTGGATCGCCTGCTGAACCAGGCCGGTGAGATAAGCATTTCCCGGGGGCGAATCGAAACCGAGGCGCAGACCCTGAAGCAATTCCTGATCGAGCTCACCGACAGTGTTGCTAGGTTGCGAGGTCAGTTGAAAGAAATCGAGATCCAGGCCGAGAGCCGCTTGCAAGCGACGCAGAACCAGACAATCGAGCACGATGCCGCATTCGATCCGCTCGAGCTCGACCGCTTCACGAGATTTCAGGAACTCACCCGGCTCATGGCCGAAAGCCTCCACGACGTGGCCACGGTGCAGCGCCATCTGCTCGACGGCGTGGACGAAGTACAGGCTGCATTGAGTGTGGAGTCCCGCCTCAATCGGATCTTGCAGGATGATCTCATGCGGCTGCGCACCGTAACGTTTCAGAACGTGTCAGAACGTCTCTATCGGGTGGCGCGCCAAGCCGCTCGAGAGACCGGCAAGAAGGTGGAATTCGAGTTGATCGGTGGGCAAACGGAGGTCGACCGCGGCGTGCTGGAGCGCATGGCGGCGCCTCTCGAACACTTGGTGCGGAACGCGGTCACCCATGGCATCGAAGCCTTGGATGATCGGGTGGGCGCGGGAAAACGCGAGGCCGGAACGATCCGCCTCATACTGCGTCAGGAGATCAACGATCTGCTGATTTCCCTCGCCGATGACGGACGAGGGATCGACCATGAGCGCATCCGGACCAAGGCGCGGGAGCTTGGCTGGTTGCCTGTCGGCGCCGAGCCCTCTCACTCCGAGCTCGAGCAGATGATCTTGCGTCCGGGATTCTCGACGGCCTCGGAGGTGAGCGAGCTTGCGGGTCGCGGCGTCGGAATGGACGTGGTGGCGAACGAGGTATACGCCCTCGGGGGAAGTATCGAGATCACGACGGAGAGCGGCCGGGGAACCACGTTCACCATTCGCGTACCCCTCACCCTCGCCGTGGCCAAGGCGATTCTCGTTTCTGCATCGGGACGTCGCTGGGCGATTCTGACGAACCTTGTCGAGCAGGTGCAGGAAGTTCCCGTCGCCAGAGCGTCTGATCTGTGTGCGAGCGAAGCGCTGGAGTGGCTCGATCATCGCTATCCGGTCTTCTATCTTCCGCAGCTGCTTGGTGAGAGCACCACCCCGTCCGTTGATCGCTCGAAGTATTTCGTGTTACTGATACGAAGTGCAGATCGACGCGTCGCGGTGTTGGTCGATCACCTCACCGTCAATCAGGACATCGTCCTGAAAGCGATCGGGCCGCAACTCGCTGGATTGCCCGGGGTGAACGGTGCGACCGTTCTACCAGACGGCGAGATTGTATTCGTCGTGGACCCGGCGCTCCTCATGGAACGGCGCCGAATCAGGCAGGTGCCGGCGATCGAGGCGACGGCCGAAACGAGCCGGGCTGCTCCCTTGATCATGGTCGTGGACGATTCTCTTACCGTTCGGAACGTCACGAGCCGATTGCTCGCAAGACATGGTTACCGTGTAGCCACGGCGCGTGATGGGCTTGACGCCTTGCAGCAAATGCAAGACAAGACACCTGACGCGCTGCTGGTGGACATCGAGATGCCGCGCATGGACGGTTTCGATCTCACCAAGAATCTGAAGGCTAGTCAGCGCACGTCTCGCCTTCCGATCATCATGATCACGTCAAGGCTCGCCCAAAAGCATCGGGAATACGCCGATAAGTTGGGCGTCAACGTCTATCTCGGGAAACCGTTCGAAGAGCAGGAATTACTGGCGCATCTGAGCACGTTCACGGCTGCTGCCGGTACCGCCTGACGCGCCACCGGCTCCGAGGTCCGGATCCGGACCTGTCAACGAGAATCTCGGTCGTCCAGGATCTGGACGAAAATCTCGTCGTGACGTGTCAGTCCAAGGTCGCTCCGCGCGCGCTCTTCGACGGCCAGCAGGCCCTGTTTGAGGTCTCGTACCTCCGCTTCCAGAGCGGCGTTGCGCAGCTTAAGAGCATGGTTCGTCTCGCGCTGTGCCTGCAACTGTCGATCCACGTCCCAGACTTTCATCCAGCCGCCCTTGCCGAACCAAAGCGAATACTGCAGGCCGGCGATGACGATGAATAGCAGGATGCCGAGGTGGCGCATCTAGCTGACCTGATGGAACGCGTCGCGCTGCGGGTAGGCCGCGATCTGGCCCAAGTCCTCCTCGATGCGCAGGAGCTGGTTGTACTTCGCAAGCCGATCCGAGCGGGACACGGATCCCGTCTTGATCTGGAGAGCGTTACTCGCGACGGCGATATCGGCGATGGTGGTGTCCTCGGTCTCCCCGGAACGATGGGAAATGACAGATGTGTACCCTGCCCGCTTCGCCATCTCGATTGCTGCGAAGGTTTCGGTCAACGTGCCAATTTGGTTGATCTTGATCAGGATCGAGTTCCCGATGCCCTGCTTGATCCCTTCTGCAAGAATCTTGGTATTGGTCACGAACACGTCGTCACCGACGAGTTGGACTCGCCTCCCCAGACGCTCCGTTAGCAGTTTCCACCCCGCCCAGTCGTTCTCGGCCATGCCATCTTCGATGCTCAGGATCGGATAGCGCTCGGACCACGAGGCGAGGTAGTCGGCAAACTCTTCGGCAGTCAGGCTGCGACCCTCGGATTCGAGCACGTAGCGCCCATCCCGGTAGAACTCTGAGCTGGCGCAGTCGAGGCCGATAGCAACGTCCGCGCCGGGTTGGTAGCCCGCACCCTCTATTGCGCGCATAATGAAGCGCAGCGCCTCTTCCTGACTCTGCAGGTTCGGCGCGAAACCTCCTTCGTCGCCCACCGTGGTGGGCATGCCCAGATCGGCAATGAGCTTCTTCAGGGAATGGAACACCTCGGCTCCGCAGCGCAGCGCTTCGCGAAAGGTTTGCGCGCCGACCGGGATGATCATGAACTCCTGTAGATCCAGATTGTTGTTCGCGTGGGCACCGCCGTTGATGACGTTCATCATCGGCACCGGCAAGCGCATTGGCGCCGATCCGCCCAGATACCGGTACAGCGGCAGCCCGGACTCCTCGGCCGCCGCTTTTGCCGTCGCCACGGACACCGCGAGCAGCGCATTCGCGCCCAGCCGCGCCTTGTTGTCGGTGCCGTCGAGGTCGATCAGCGTCTGGTCGATGAACGCCTGCTCCTCGGCGTCCAGACCAATGATGGCCTCGCAGATCTCCGTATTGACGTTCTCGACCGCCTGCAGCACCCCTTTCCCCTGGTATCGCTGCGGATCGCCGTCCCGCAGTTCGATCGCCTCACGATGTCCGGTCGAGGCGCCGGACGGAACCGCAGCGCGCCCCATGACGCCCGACTCGAGAAGCACGTCCGCCTCCACCGTCGGGTTGCCCCGGGAATCGAGGATCTCCCGCGCCACCACGTCGACGATTGCACTCATCGTTCAGCTCCAGCTCGTTCTTGGTGTGTTCAACCTTGGCCCGCGCCGAGCCCGACCTCGGCAAAACCCTCGCGCTTCACGAGTTCGTCGATGCGCTTCAGGGTTTCCAGCAGATCCTTCATTCTCCCGAGCGGCCAGGCGTTGGGCCCATCCGACAGCGCACGCGCCGGATCGGGGTGGGTCTCCATGAAAACGCCCGCCACCCCGGTCGCGACCGCTGCGCGGGCGAGCACGGGGACGAATTCGCGCTGACCGCCGCTGCGCGTACCCTCCCCGCCCGGCAATTGCACGGAGTGGGTGGCGTCGAAAACGACCGGGCATCCGGTCTCGCGCATGATCGCAAGCGAACGCATGTCGGACACGAGATTGTTGTAGCCAAAGGACGCCCCGCGCTCGCAGACCATGATGTTGTCTCGACCGCTCGCCTGCCGCGCCTTCTCCACCACATTGCGCATATCGTGCGGGGCAAGGAACTGACCCTTCTTGATGTTGACCGGCTTGCCGGTGCGCGCAATCGCCTGAATGAAGTCGGTCTGTCGACATAAAAACGCCGGCGTCTGGAGCACGTCGACCACCTCGACCACCAGCGGGATTTCGTCGACGGTGTGGACGTCCGTCAGAACCGGTACGCCAATGCGTTCCCGTACTTCGTTCAAAACTTTAAGTCCACCTTCTATCCCTATGCCACGAAAGGATTGTCCGGAGGATCTGTTGGCCTTATCGTAGGACGATTTGTAGATGAAAGGGACGTCCAGCCCGGCGCAGAGCGCCTTCAGCTCTGCCGCCGTATCGAGGGCCATCTCGAGCGATTCGACCACGCATGGGCCCGCGATGAGGAACATCGGGCGATGCAGACCCACCTCGAATCCGCAGAGGTCCACGGGCGCCTCAGACGACTCTTGCCAACGGAGTGTCCGTGACTGACGCGACGGAGTTTCGCACCTCCGCTCGGCGCAGCGCGGCCCGTACAAACGACTTGAACAGCGGGTGTCCCTCCCGTGGCGTGGAACTGAACTCGGGGTGGAACTGGCAGGCGATGAACCACGGATGGTCGGGTAGCTCGATCATCTCGCAGAGTCGCTCGGCCGGGGACAACCCGCTCACCCTGAGGCCTGCCGCCTGCAACGCCGGCACGTAGCTGTTGTTGACCTCGTACCGGTGTCGGTGGCGCTCAAGGATGCGTTCCCGGCCGTAGATCTCCCGTGCCTTCGTTCCCGGCTCCAAGACCGAGACCTGGCCCCCCAGGCGCATCGTCCCCCCGAGATCGGATTGCTCTGATCGCGTCTCGCGCTGGCCAGCGAGATCAAGCCATTCGTGAATGAGCGCGATCACTGGGTGCGGCGCATGCGGGTCGAACTCCGTGCTATGTGCCGCTTCGAGCCCCGCGACGTTGCGCGCGTACTCAATTACCGCGAGTTGCAGACCCAGGCAAATGCCCAGATACGGGACGCGATTCTCGCGCGCGAAACGGATCGCGCGCATCTTTCCTTCGACGCCTCGCTTTCCGAAGCCGCCCGGGACCAGGATCGCATCCATGTCCTCGAGTGCTGCCGTACCCTCGGCTTCGATGCGCTCGGAATCGACGTAATGAATGTTGATGCGCGCCTCGGTATGGATACCGGCGTGAACCAGTGCCTCGGAGAGCGACTTGTACGACTCGGTAAGATCGACGTACTTGCCTACAATTGCGATGTCGACCGCGTGCCGCGGATGCTCGAGCCGGTCGACCAGGTTCGTCCAGACCGAAAGGTCGGCCGCGGGTGGATGCAGCTCCAGCTTGCGGCAGACGATCTCATCCAGCCCCTGGGAATGAAGAATGCCGGGAATCTTGTAGATGCAGTCGACGTCGATGGCCGAGATGACGGCGTTCTCGTCGACGTTGGTGAACAGCGCGATCTTGCGCCGCTCGTCGTTCGGCAGACGGCGGTCGGCGCGGCACAGGACGATGTCCGGCTGAATGCCGATCTCGCGCAATTCCTTCACCGAGTGCTGGGTCGGCTTGGTCTTGATCTCGCCCGCCGACGCGATGTAGGGCACGAGCGTCAGATGAATGAAGCACGCGTTGTGGCGGCCGATCTGCAGACTCATCTGCCGGATGGCCTCCAGAAACGGAAGCGATTCGATGTCGCCCACCGTGCCCCCGATCTCCACGATCGCGACATCGGCGTCCCCGGCGCCCACGCGGATGAAATGCTTGATCTCATCGGTGATGTGGGGGATGACCTGCACCGTACCGCCCAGATAGTCCCCGCGCCGCTCCTTCTTGATGACGCTCTCGTAAATCTGGCCGGTCGTGAAATTGTTCCGCTTCGACATCCGCACGTTGACGAACCGCTCGTAGTGCCCGAGATCGAGATCGGTTTCGGCGCCATCTTCGGTCACGAACACCTCACCGTGCTGGAACGGGCTCATGGTGCCCGGATCCACGTTGATGTAAGGATCGAGCTTGAGGAGGGTGAGGTTGATGCCGCGCGACTCGAGTATGGCGGCCAGCGAAGCGGCCGCGATACCCTTACCCAGAGAGGAAACGACGCCACCGGTGACGAATACGAATTTGGTCATTTACTCTCGAGTGAGGATCACCTGCGCTTCGGTATCATAGCTCAATCGTGATGCCCCCTCAATTTCACGCGAGATGACCGTTCGCGACGCCGATCCAGACGGCACGACGAACGTTGCCGCAGCGCTGGTCACCACGCTTTGCGAGCGTTTCCCGCGCTTGGCGAAGCTGCCGCCGGAGGCGCTCGACGAGATCGTACGGCAGGGCCAGCATCTGTTCCTGCCTGCCGGCACGCGGGTGTTCGACGAGCGCGGACCCTGCGGCGCGTTTCCCCTCGTCCTTGCCGGCACCATCC
Organism: Burkholderiales bacterium; assembly: GCA_039807745.1. Lineage (GTDB taxonomy): Bacteria > Pseudomonadota > Gammaproteobacteria > Burkholderiales > JAEUMW01 > JAEUMW01. The sequence continues at coordinate 27,048 of JBDHRV010000002.1, read as the reverse complement.
GCGTCTTCAAGCAGGCGCCTTCCGGTCGCCAGCTGCTGCTGTACCGGGTCGAGCCGGGCGAACTCTGCGTACTGACCACAAGTTGTCTGCTCGGTGACACGACATACTCCGCCAGCGGCGCGACCGAGAGCGAGACGGAGCTTCTCGTGCTCGGTGCACCACTTTTCCACCAGCTGCTCGCAAGCTGCGAGGCGTTTCGTACGCTCGTGTTCTCGATTTTCTCGGGCCGTGTCGTGGATCTCATGCAGCGTGTGGAGGAAGTCGCGTTTCAGCGGCTCGACCGCCGCTTGGCCGCGCTGCTGGCGCGTCGTGCGCCGGAGCTGCGTGCGACGCACCAGGATCTCGCGGACGAGCTCGGCAGCGTGCGCGAAATCGTGAGCCGCCTGCTGAAGAGCTTCGCGGAGCGCGGCTGGGTCAGCCTCGGGCGGGAGAAGATCCAGGTGCAGGATGTGGAGAGCTTGCAGCGCCTTGCCGAGGAGGATCTGTGATGGGCGCGTGTGACCTGGGTTACAGACGGGAGCGACCGCCAGCGCTACGCTGACACACGTCTTCGATCACTCTTAACTGCGGGAGGCAATCATGCAAGCGAACGTAGGTGGAATCGACCGTGCGGTTCGGATCATCGTCGGTCTCGGGCTCTTGAGCATGTTCTTCTTCGTCCAGGGCGATGCCAAGTGGTGGGGTCTCATCGGCCTGGTGCCGCTCTTCACCGCGCTCGTGCGCTGGTGTCCGGCCTACACGCTCTTCGGCGTCAAGACCTGCTCGACGTCCAAGGCCTGACTGCGTCGGGTTGCCTGCCGAGCGCCGGCGGCGATCTGTCGCACGCGCTCGAACAGGCAGATCGCGGCGGCGGCCGCGACGTTGAGTGACTCCGTGCGGCCAGGCATCGGAATCGCGGCGCAGTCAGTGGCCGCCTCGCGTAGATGCGCCGAGAGTCCCGCTCCTTCGTTTCCCAGGGCCAGGGCGACCGGCCCCGTCAGGTCCAGCTCGAAGATCGATCGGATGCCGCCGGAGGTCAGAGCGATTACCTGACCCGAGCAGCGCAGTGCAGCGTTCGCGAGGTCGGCGCGCTCGTGCAGCCGCAAAGAGAAATGCGCCCCCATTGCCGCCCGCAGTACCTTCGGCGACCAGGCGTCGGCACAACCCTTCGACAGCCAGGCGTCGCTCGCGCCTGCCGCCGCGGCCGACCGGAGAATCGAGCCGAGGTTGCCCGGATCCTGGATGTCTTCCAGCAGAATCCAGCAGCCGGGAGCCACAGGCGGTAGCGGCCCGGGAATGCCGATCGTGGCGAGGATGCCGGACGGGCTCTCGAGCTCGGTGAGCGATCCGAACAGCGCGTCGGCCAGGATTACGGCGGGCGCGGGAAGTCGCCGCACCACTGCCGCAATCTCCTGTCCCGACTGGCTGCTCTCCGCGATGAGTACATGCTCCGGCTTGCCGCCGTGCGCGAGATACGCGTCGAGCAGATGCACGCCGTCGATCAGTGCGAGACCGTGTTTGCGGCGCTCGCGGCGCGACCGCGCGAGCTTGAGCCACGACCGGTACAGCGGATTGGCGGGCGATCCGATGTGCTTCATCGCCGCTTTCGGGAGTGCGGTCAGAGTATTGCGGCGCCCACGGTGGCGATCGCGATGGTGAGCAGCCCGAGGACGAGATTGAGAGCGACGCGCTGACGGATCTCGTTGAGTGCTGCACCGGCAGCTTTCCAGTCCTTCGCGCCGGCGTGCGTCGTGAGGCGCCGGAAGGGCATGAAGAACACCTGAACGAAGATCGCCATCATGATCAGCCCGAGCAGCAGCATGGCGTGAACGTAAACGGGTGCCCCTGCGAAGCCGCCCATCTGGAACAGCATCCACAGCCCGCTCGCGAGCACGAGCACCACCGCGAGCCAGACCCAGTTGAAGAAGCGCCGGAGCGTCTCCTGCCACAGGGGGAGCCGCTGCGGCGGTTCGAGGAGTTGGGCGGCGGCCGGACGCAGCGCCAAGTAGGCGAAGAACATCCCGCCGACCCACACCACCACGCCCAGCACGTGAAAGAAGACGGCGATCTTCACAGCAGCGCTTGCTGGTGCAGGAGATCGCAGACCGGGTGGAACGACTTGCGGTGCACCGGCGATGCGCCGTGCCTGCGCAGCGCTGCCACGTGCTTGGCGGTCGGATAGCCCTTGTGGATGTCGAAGCCGTAGTCGGGAAAGCGCGCGTGCAGCGCCCGCATCGCCGCGTCACGCTCGGTCTTCGCAAGTATCGAGGCGGCCGAGATGCAGGGGACGGACGCATCGCCCTGCACGATCGCGCGCGCCGGGAACGGGAGCTCGGGGCAGCGATTGCCGTCCACCAGCGCTGTCCCGGGCACGATCCCCAGCGCGCACACCGCGCGCTGCATCGCGAGCAGTGTCGCCTGCAGGATGTTCAGGCAGTCGATCTCTTCGACCTCCGCGCGTCCCAGCGCCCAGGCGAGGGCGCGTTCACGGATCTGCAAGGCGAGCACCTCGCGCCGCCGCGGCGACAGTACTTTGGAATCCGCAAGGCCCGCGATCGGCCGTCGCCGATCGAGGATCACCGCCGCCGCGACGACCGGGCCCGCCAGCGGGCCGCGCCCGGCTTCGTCCATGCCGCACACGAGCAGCTGCGCACCGCTCAAGTGCCCTCCCCCGCCAGGCGCTGCGCGGGACGCGCGAGCGCGGGTCGCTCACCGAGGACGATCGATATCGCCTCGATCACCCGCTGCGCCGTGTCCTGCTTGAGGGCGCGATGCATCTCGACGAAGCGTGCGTCCAACGCGCGCCGCCCGTCCGGGTCATCCAGGATGCGTACCAGAGTTTCCGCCAGGCGCTCCGGCGTGGCATCGTCCTGGATCAGCTCCGGGACGATGAACTCGCCGGCCAGCACGTTGGGCAGCCCGACGTAGGGCAGATAGATGCGGCGCTTCGCGATCCAGTAAGTGAGGCTCGGCAGCTTGTAGGTGATCACCATCGGCCGCTTGAGCAGCGCTGCTTCGAGCGATGCCGTACCGGATGCCACCAGCACCGCATCCGCCGCGACCATCGCGTCGTGGGCGTGTCCATAGAGCATCGTGAGAGGAAGTCCGTCCGGGGCGTGCTCGTATAGCGCAGTCTCGAAGAGCACGCGCGTCTCGCGACTCACCAGCGGTACGAGAAAGTGCGCATCGGGTTTCTGCCCCAGGATCGCTCGGGCCGCCTGGACGAACAGACTGCCCATCGCCTTCACTTCCACCTGACGACTGCCTGGAAGCATGGCGATGACGAGCCCCTGCTTGGGCAGCCGCATCTGTTCGCGCATCCCGTCCCGATCCGGGCGCTCCGGCAGCATGTCCGCGAGCGGGTGGCCGACGAAGGTGGCGGGGATGCCCGCTTCCTCCAGCATCGGCACCTCGAACGGGAAGAGCGCCAGGATGCGCGACACGGCACGCTGCATGGCGGGCAGCCGCCCCCGGTTCCACGCCCAGAACTGCGGGCAGACGTAGTGGATGGTGGGGATACCGGCCTGCTTCAGGTCGGTCTCCAGATCCATGTTGAACGCCGGTGCATCGATGCCGATGAAAAGATCCGGCCTGGCTGCGAGCAGCCGTGACTTCAACTTGCGCCGGATGCCGACGATCTCGCTGTAGTGCTTCAGCACTTCGACGAAGCCGCGCACCGCGAGCTTCTCCATCGGAAACCAGACATCCATGCCGAGGCCCTGCATCTTCGGCCCGCCGATGCCGAAGAACGTGGCGCCGGGGAAATGCGCCTGCACCGCCTGCATGAGATGGCTGCCGAGCTGGTCGCCCGAGGCTTCCCCGGCGACGATGCCGATGCGCGGCGGTCTGCCACCCAGGCTCATGGACGCTACCGGATGATGGCGCGGCTCGACTGATCGAGAAAGTCGACCAGCGGCTCCAGTGCTGCGCAATCGGTGAACTGCCTCGCGATCTCCAGGCGTGCGTCTTCGAGCGAGAGTCCGGAGCGGTAAAGGCTCTTGTACGCACGCTTGATCTGCGCGATGGTTTCGGCGCTGAAGCCGCGCCGCTTGAGACCCTCGGAGTTGATGCCGTACGGCTTGGCAGTGTTGCCGGCCGCGGTCACGAAGGGCGGGATGTCCTGCAGCACGATCGTGCCCATGGCGGTGATGGCGTGAGCGCCGATGCGCACGTACTGGTGGACCACCGTGAACCCGCCGAGGATCGCGTGATCGCCGACATGCACGTGGCCGGCGAGTTGCGCATTGTTGGCGAACACGGTGTGGCTGCCGATCTGGCAGTCGTGTGCGAGATGCACGTAGGCCATGATCCAGTTGTCGTTCCCGACGCGGGTGGCGCCGGCGTCCTGCACCGTGCCGCGATTGAACGTGCAGAACTCGCGGATGGTGTTGCCGTCGCCGATCTCGAGCGAGGTGCGCTCGCCACGGTACTTCTTGTCCTGCGGCATCTCGCCCAGGGAGACGAACTGGAAGATGCGGTTGTCGCGGCCGATGCGGGTCGGTCCGTTGATCACGGCATGGGCCCCGATCGAACTGCCCGCGCCGACCTCGACAGCGTCGCCGATCACGGCGTAGGGCCCGACCTCCACGTCGGACGCGAGGCGAGCCCCGTGGTGGACGATGGCGGTCGGGTGAATCATTTGAGCGAGCGCACGGTGCACATGAGCTCGGCCTCGGCGACCAGCGTCTCGCCGACCCTGGCGGCAGCTGCGAACTTCCAGATGCCACGCATGAAGCGCACGAGCTCCACGTTCAGCACCAGCTGATCGCCCGGGCCCACCGGCGCCCGGAAGCGCGCACGGTCGATGCCCACGAAGTAGTAGGCATAGCTGTCGTCGGCGGGGGTGTCGCTGCTCTTGAACTGGAGAATCGCCGCCGCCTGGGCGAGCGACTCGACGATGAGCACGCCGGGCATCACCGGGTGATGGGGAAAGTGTCCCTGGAAGAACGGCTCGTTGATGGTCACGTTCTTGAGACCTACGATGTTCTTTCCCGGCTCGAGCGACAGCACCCGGTCGACCAGCAGAAACGGATAACGGTGGGGCAGGTAGCGCAGGACTTCCGTGATTTCCATCTGGTTCATGGATGTCATCCTCCCAGTTCTTGCAGGCGCTTCTCGATCGCTTTGATTTTCTCCACCAGGCTGTCCATGTGACGCAGGTGCGCTGCGTTCCTGATCCATGCTCGGTGCTCCTGGAACGGGTAGATCGACGTGTAGGTGCCAGGCTCGCGAATCGACTTCATGATCGCAGTAGCGGCCGAGATTGTGACATCGTCGCAGATCTCGATGTGTCCCTGAATCATCGCCGCGCCTGCGATGCGGCAGCGGCGCCCGACACGGGTGCTGCCGGCGACGCCCACGCAAGCCGCGATCGCCGTGTGGGCCCCGATTCGACAGTTATGACCGATCTGCACCTGGTTGTCGATCTTGACACCCTCCTCGATCACGGTGTCGTCCAGCGTACCGCGATCGACGGTGCTGTTGGCGCCGATCTCGACGTCGTCGCCGATGACGACACGGCCAATCTGCGGAATCTTCACCCAACGGCCTTCGTCGGGCGCGAGGCCGAAACCGTCGGCGCCGATGACCGCCCCGCCGTGCAGCGCGACCCGGTTGCCGAGTACGCAGCCGTGATAGACGACGGCGTTCGGATACAGGTGACAGTCCTCGCCGATCCGGGCGCCCGCGCCGACGCGCGCACCCGACTCGATCACCGAGCGGGCGCCGACACAGGCTCCTTCGCCCACCCAGGCGCCGGCGGCCACGCTCGCGGACGCGTCGACCTTGGCGCCCGGCGTGACAACCGCGGCCGCGTGCACCCCCGCAGCGTGCGCCGGCGCGGGGTGCAGCACCGCGCTCACGCGGGCGAAGTAAGCGTACGGATTGGCGCACACGATGCGCGGCCGAGCGGTGGCATCGCGCAACTCCGGACCGAGAATCACGGCGCCTGCTGCCGTCGTCTCGAGTCGCCAAGCCTGCTTCGCCGAGCTCACGAAGGCAAGGTCCCCCACACCGGCACGCTCAAGGGGCACGATGCGAGTGACGTCCGTCTCCGGCGATCCGAGCAACTCGCCGCCGAACCGCGTGACGATCTCCTGGAGCTTCACGATGCGAGGCTCTCCCGTTGTCCTCGACCACCGAAGAGACGCCGTTCTCCCGACGTCCCGGGTATCACTTGTCCGCCAGCGCCTTCAGGACCTTGTCCGTAATGTCGACGCGCTTGCTCACATACACGGCGTCCTGCAGGATGAGGTCGTACTTTTCCTGCTCCGCGATGCCGTTAATGACCTTGTTCACGCGCTCGAGCACCGCCGACCACTCTTCGTTGCGGCGCAGATTGTAATCCTCGCGCAGCTCGCGTTGCATCCTCTGCAGGTCGCGATTGACGCGATTGAGCTCCTGTTCCTTGGCGCGCCGGTCGGACTCCGACAGGGTCACTCCTTCCTTCTCGAGCTGGGTTTGCAGGTCGCGCGCCTGCTTCGCGACCTTCTGCAATTCCTGCTCGCGGGTGGCGAACTCCTTTTCCAGCTTCTTTTGCGCCTTGATCATGGGGCCGGACTCCTGCAGGATGCGGTCGGTGCGAACGACGCCGATCCGCAGTTCCTCGGCACCCAGGCTTCCCGTCCAGAGCAGGGAAGCTGCGATCACCGCCACCAGCTTCCTCTTCCTCATAGTGCCTCCTGATTCGATTCCCAAATAAAGCGGCCGCGGCAAGATTCGTCCCCTCTCGCGCGGCTCAAAACTGCGTGCCGAACGTGAACTGGAAAACCTCCGTCTGGTCCCTCGGATCCGGATTGATGGCCTTGGCGACGTAAACCTTGAGCGGTCCGAAGGGTGAGAACCAGTTCACGCCGAGTCCGGCCGAGTATCGCATCTCGGAGAAAAGATCCCACGAATCGGACACCGTACCGGCGTCTGCAAAGGCGATCATGCGGATGGACTTGTCCTTGCCCATGCCGGGGAGAGGGAAAAGCACTTCCGCGTTGAGCACGATTTTCTTGTCGGCACCGACCGCGGCGCCTTGAATGTCCTTCGGGCCGATCGTCCCCGTCCGGTAACCGCGCACCGAATTCACGCCACCCACGAAGAAGTTCTTGAAGAACGGCAGCGACTTGTTGTCGTAACCGCCCGCCACCCCGAGTTCGGCGTTGACGAAACCGACCCAGCGTTCCGTGAAGGGGTAATAGTACTGTTGTTGGAACGACGTCTTGTAATAAGTGAGATCGGCCGGCGGTATACCGAGCTCGCCTATCACCCGGGTGAGCGGCCCACTGGTCGGCCAGATGACGCTGTCCCGCCGATCGCGCGCCCAGCTGGTGGTGAGGTTGAGTGACGTGGTGTCGGCTCCAAACTCGTTCACGAACTCGCGGAAGCGCAGCGGGCTGTTGGCGAAGAGCTCGATCTGGATGTACTCGAAACCGAGCCCGAAATTGATGAAGTCGGTCTCCGCGAGCGGGAATCCGAAGCGCACACCGGCGCCAGTCGTGGTGTTGATATACGGCGCGACACCGCTCAGGTTCGAGGTGTTCGTCTTGCGCCGGTAGACATCGAACCCGGCGCTCACCCCGTCCTGCGTGAAGTAGGGATTGGTGAAGGAGAGTGACGCGATGGAGTTCACCCGCCCGCCGTTCACCTGCAGCGACAGCGCGTTGCCCGACCCGAAAATGTTGTTCTGCGAGACCGACGCCGACAGGATGATCTTGTCTGCGCTCGAAAAGCCCGCGCCGAAAAGCACGTTGCCCGTGGGTCGCTCGACCACGCTCATGTTGACGTCCACCTGATCCGTCGTGCCTTGCACCGCCGGGGTCTCGACGTTCACCTCGCTGAAGTAGCCGAGCTTGTCGACGCGCTGCTTGGAGCGCTGGATCTTACGCGAGTCGTACCACCCCGCCTCCATCTGCCGCATCTCGCGCCGAATGACTTCGTCCCGGGTGCGCGTGTTGCCCGCCACGTTGATGCGGCGAATGTAGACGCGCCGTCCCGGATCGACGAAGAGCACGAAACTGACGGTGTCCGCGTCCTTGTTGACCTCGGGCGCGGCGTTCACGTTGGCAAAGGCATAGCCCTCGTTGCCGAGCCGATCGCTGATCGCCTTGGTCGATTCGGTCAGCTTCTCGCGCGAGAAGATCTCGCCGGGCTTGAGCTTGATGAGTGGCGTGAGCTCCGCTTCGGGCACGATGAGATCGCCCGCGAGCTTCACGTCCGACACGCGGAACTGGGGCCCCTCGGAGACGTTGATGGTGATGTAGATGTCCTTCTTGTCGGGCGTGATCGAGACCTGAGTGGACTCGATGTCGAACTCGAGATAGCCGCGATTGAGATAGAAGGAGCGCAGGGTCTCGAGATCGCCCGCGAGCTTCTGCTTCGAGTACTGATCGTTCTTCGTGAACCAGGTGATCCAGCCCGGTGTCGTCAGGTTGATCTGACTCAGGAGCTCCTTTTCCGGAAAAGCCTTGTTGCCGACGATGTTGATGCTGCGGATCTTGGCGACATCACCTTCGTTGATGTTGAAGGTGATCGACACCCGGTTGCGGTCGAGCGGCGTCACCGTGGTGGTGATCTTCACGCCGTACTTCCCTTTGCTGATGTACTGGCGCTTCAACTCCTGCTCCGCCCGTTCCAGCAGCGCCCGGTCGTAGATGCGCGACTCCGCGAGCCCGATCTGCTTCAAGCCCTTTTTCAGCGCTTCCTTGTCGAATTCCTTGTTGCCGCTGATCTCGATCTGCGCGATCGCCGGACGCTCCTCGACCATGACGATGAGAACGTTGCCCTCCACCTCCAGGCGCACGTCCTTGAAAAAGCCGGTGGCATACAGGGAGCGGATCGCCGCCGCGGCCGCCTCCTCGGTCATGGTCTCGCCCACCCTCACCGGCAGGTAGCTGAAGACGGTGCCGGCCTCGGTCCGCTGGATGCCCTCGACGCGAATGTCCCGCACGACGAAGGGTTCGAAGGAAAAAGCACGGGACGCGTAGAATGACAGCAGCAGAACTGCGAGGAGGCGTTTCTTCATCCCGGATCAGCCGCCGAGCAGGCGGGTTATGTCGTTATAGATGGCGAAGGCCATCAGCGTGAACAACAGGGCGATGCCGACATGCTGCCCCAGTTCCAGCGCTCGTTCCGAAACGGGTCTGCCCTTGATTATTTCGGCGATATAATACATCAAGTGCCCGCCGTCCAATAACGGGATCGGCAGCAGATTCAGCACGCCGAGACTCACGCTCACGAGCGCGAGGAAGCTCAGGTACGGCACCCATCCCATCTGCGCCGACTGGCCGGCGTAATCCGCGATGGTGAGCGGTCCGCTGAGGTTCTTGAGCGACACGTCACCCAGGATCATCTTCCCCATCATCTTCAGGCTGAAGATCGACATCTCCCAGGTGCGCGCGACGGCACGCCCGAAGCCTTCGAAGAAACCGTAGCGGATCTCGGTGCGCAGGTGCTCCGTGGCGCGCGGATCGACCAGTGGCGCGAACCCGATGCGCCCCACCCGCCGCCCGTTCTCGGTAACCGCTTCGGGCACGACGGTCACGATGTCCGCGACGCCATTCGCGCGCCGCACCTCGATCTCGAGCGTTTCGTCCGCAGCCTCGCTGATCGCGCGCACGACGTCTGCCCAGTGCCGGATCGCAGTGCCATCGATGGCGACGATCTCGTCCCCCACCTTGAGTCCGGCGCGCTCGGCAGGTCGGCCGGAGAGCACCTGTCCCACCTTCGGCGCGAGCTGCGGCTGGAAGCGTGTGAGACCGATGGTCTCGATGAACTCGCCGTCGAGGTCATCCGGCCCGAGCCCGGACAGGTCGAGCGTGCGATGGGCGACCGTGCCACCTGGTCGGATGGTTTCTATGTTCACGCTGCTGCGTGCGATGCCGGCCTTGAGCAGCGCCCAGCGCGCGTCCTGCCACGTCTGCATGACCGCACCGTCGACCCGCGTGAGCGTCTCACCCGGCTCGAAGCCCGCGGCGGCGGCGGGCGAATCGGGTATGGGCGGACCGATCATCGGCTTCACGCCCGGCACGCCGGAGAGAAAGAGGCCCCAGTACAGCAGGATCGCGAGCAGGAAGTTCGCGATCGGCCCCGCCGCGACGATCACGAATCGCTTGTAGACCGATTGCCGGTTGAACGCTCGATGGGCCTCCGCCGGTGCAACCGGACCCTCGCGCTCGTCCAGCATCTTCACGTAGCCGCCCAGGGGAAAGCCCCCGAGTGCCCACTCCGTCTGATCTGGCCCGCGCCGGCGCGAGAGAATCGGCCGCCCGAAGCCGACCGAAAAACGCAGCACCTTCACGTCGAAGAACCGTGCCGCGAGATAGTGACCGTACTCGTGAAACACGATGAGCAGGCCGAGCGCGACTAGAAACGCGACGATCGTGGTGATCAAGCTCACAGTTTCACCTCCAGTCCGGGGTATGGTGGTCGGGCCCCGCGCCACCGCGGTCTTGCGCTCGACGCTCCTCGAAGCCCGCCCGCGGTGAGTCCGAGCAGGATGGCACGTGCCTGCGGACGGAACATGGCGCTCACGCGGCCGCCCTGAGCAGCGCCGATGCTGCATCCCGCGCGCGGCCATCGGCATCGAGAATGTCTTCGATCGATGTTGCGCTCGCACCCGGGACCCGCTGCATCACGGCATCGATGATCCGCGGAATCTCCAGAAAGCGCAGGCGGTTGTCGAGAAACGCCGCCACCGCGACCTCGTTCGCCGCGTTCAGGATGGCGGGGGCGGTGCCACCTGCCCGCAGCGCTGCGTAGGCGAGGCCGAGACACGGGAAGCGCTGCGGGTCCGGCGCCGCGAACGTTAGCGCGCCGACCTGCACCAGATCCAGGGCCGTGACGCCCGCATCGATGCGTTCGGGGAAGGCCAGCGCGTGAGCGATCGGCGTGCGCATGTCCGGGTTGCCGAGCTGCGCGAGGACCGACCCGTCGATGTACTCCACCATCGAGTGAATCACGCTCTGGGGATGGATCACCACCTGGATGCGCTCGGGCGGCGCATCGAAGAGCCAGTGCGCCTCGATCACCTCGAGACCCTTGTTCATGAGGGTCGCCGAATCGACCGAGATCTTCCGCCCCATGCTCCAGTTGGGATGGGCACACGCCTCGGCGGGCGTGACGGCCGCCAGCGCGTCGGGTGCGGCATCGCGAAAGGGGCCGCCGGAAGCGGTGAGGAGGATGCGGCGCACGCCCACCTCGTCGAGATTGCCGCGAAAGTCCCGCGGCAGCGCCTGGAATATAGCGTTGTGTTCGCTGTCGATGGGCAGCAACACCGCCCGGTTGCGGCGCACGGCATCGATGAACATCGGGCCCGCCATGACCAGCGCCTCCTTGTTGGCGAGCAGCACCTTCTTGCCGGCCTCCGCCGCGGCAAGCCCGGCGCGCAGTCCAGCCGCCCCGACGATGGCCGCCATCACGCTGCCGGCTTCTGGCAGACGGGCAATCTCCTCCAGCGCGGCGGCGCCGGACAGCACCTCGGTCTGAGTTCCCGCGCCGCGCAAGCGCTCGCGCAGCGCGCCCGCGGCGCGGCTGTCGACCGCCACGGCATAGCGCGGTCGAAACCGCATGCACTGGTCGAACAGCACGTCGGACCGGGTGTGGGCGGAGAGCGCCACGACCCGGAAGCGGTCCGGGTGGCGGGCGACCACGTCGAGCGTGTTGACGCCGATACTGCCGGTCGATCCGAGGATGGTGAGGGATTGGACGGACGACATCGGTCTATCGATCGAGGAGAGTCCATAGGGCCGCGAGCGGGACGGCCGCCGTCAGCGCGTCGATCCGGTCGAGGACGCCGCCGTGCCCCGGAAGGAGCGTCCCGCTGTCCTTGACGCCGGCCTGCCGCTTCATCCAGGACTCGAACAGGTCGCCCAGAATGCCCAGGATCGCCATGCCCAGCACCAGGGCGTAGAGACCGCCCCTGAGTCCTGCCACAAGCGGCACCCGCTCGAGAATCAGAGCGTACAGTAGCACGGCCGCGAACGCTCCGCCTACGCCCTCCCAGGTCTTGCCCGGGCTGATCGATGGCGCGAGCTTGTGACGGCCGAAGCGCCGGCCGGCGAAAAATGCCGCGCTGTCTGCAATCCACACCACGGCGAGGAGCGCGAGCAATGCGGCGGGGTCGCGATGCAGGACTACCATCCCGTACCAGCCCGGCACCAGCACGAGCCAGCCCGCGGCCGCCAGGCTCACCGGCGAGCGGACCGACCACGCCCGATGCAGCCAGAGCGGCACGACGCTCGCCCAGAAGGCGACGGCGACCGCGAGCACGACGATCGCGGCGGCATCCGACCCCGCTGCCCGTCCGCCCGCGGCGAGGGCCAAGCAGCTGCCGAGCACCAGGGCGGTAAAGACGGCATGCCCACCCTTGGAAAACTTCGCCAGGGCGGCCCACTCCCACGCCCCCAGCGCCATCGGGACCAGCAGCAGCAGTCCCCAGGCGAGCGTCGAAAGATAGAAATCGGCCGCGAGAAACAGCGCAATCAACGCCACCGCGGTGACGATTCGCTGCTTCAGCATGAGTCGCGTACCAACCGCGGGGACGCGGCCGCGCCGCTACCCGAGCTTGGCGACCGGAAGCGGGACTTCGACGGCGGTCTGCAGCTGTTCGCTGGTGCGGCCGAAGCGGCGCTCGCGAGTGCGATAGGAGTCGATCGCGCGGGCGAGGGTGTTACGGTCGAAGTCTGGCCAGAGGGTGTCGGTAAAGTAGAGCTCGGTGTAGGCCAGTTGCCAGACGAGGAAGTTGCTGATGCGCTTCTCGCCGCCAGTGCGAATGAAGAGATCGGGCTCGGGTGCGTAGCTCATCGACAGGTAAGGGATCAGGTCGGCCTCGGCGAAGTTGCCGTCGGCGAGCTCGTGCCGTGCCGCGATCATCCGCCGCATCGCCTGCAGAATGTCCCAGCGCCCACCGTAGTTCGCCGCTATTGTCAGGGTCATCCTGCGATTGCCGGCAGTGAGGGCTTCGGCCGCCGTTATCAGTTGCCGCAGTCGCGGCTCGAAGCGCGCGAGATCGCCGACCACGCGAAACTGGATGCCGTTCTCGTGCAGCTTCTCGACTTCCTGCTCGAGGGTGCGCGCGAAGAGCTGCATCAGGACCGACACCTCCTTCTCGGGACGGCGCCAGTTCTCGCTGCTGAACGCGAACAGGGTCAGGTATTCGACGCCGAACTCGACGCAGCCCTCGACCGCCGCGCGCACTGCCGCGACGCCGCGCTTGTGGCCTGCGACCCGGGGCAGGAATCGGTTCTTGGCCCAGCGCCCGTTGCCGTCCATGATGACGGCAACATGTCTGGGCACTGCCCCGACGAGGGGAACGTCGAGGGTGGAGCTGGTATGCGCGGTCACTTATACCGCCATCAGGTCCGACTCTTTTACCTGCAGGGTCTTGTCGACCTCGGCGATAAAACGGTCCGTGAGCTTCTGGATGTCGTCCTGCGCGCGGCGCTCGTCGTCCTCGGAGATGCCCTTGCTCTTGAGGAGATCCTTGAGGTGTGCGATCGCATCGCGCCGCACGTTGCGCACGGCCACGCGCGCATTTTCCGCCTCGTGGCGGACGACCTTGATCAGATCGCGGCGGCGCTCCTCGGTCAGCGGTGGCATCGGCACGCGCACCAGCTCCCCCACCGTCGCGGGATTCAACCCGAGATCGGAATCCCGAATGGCTTTCTCGATGGCTGACGCCATTTTCTTCTCCCAGGGTGAAACGCCGATGGTGCGCGCGTCGATCAGCGTGACATTGGCGACCTGGTTGATGGGCGTCGGATTGCCGTAATAGTCGACCGTGATGTGATCGAGCAGTCCCGTGTGCGCGCGCCCCGTGCGCACCTTGCCCAGGTCGGTCTTGAGCGTCTCCACGGTCCTGCTCATCTTGTGTTCCGCGTTCTTCTTGACGTCGGCGATCATCGATCGGGTCTCGCAAGTAATCGGCTTAGCTGTGCACCATGGTGCCCTCTTCGAGCCCCAGCACGACGCGCTTGAACGCGGTCGGTTTGAAGATGTTGAAGACGTTGATCGGCAGTCGCTGGTCGCGGCATAGCGTGAGGGCGGTGGCGTCCATCACCTTGAGATTGCGCACGATGGCTTCATCGAACGTGAGCCGCTGGTAGAGCCTCGCGTCGGGATTGCGCTTCGGGTCTTCGGTGTAGACGCCGTCGACCTTGGTCGCCTTGATGACCAGTTCCGCGTTCATCTCCATGCCGCGCAGCGCCGCCGCGGTATCGGTGGTGAAGAAGGGGTTGCCGGTGCCGGCGGCGAAGATCACCACCTTGCCCTCCTCGAGATAGCGCATGGCCTTGCCGCGGATGTACGGTTCGGCCACCTGCTCGATGTTGAGCGCCGACTGCACCCGGCTCGCGAGCCCGATCCGGCGCATCGCATCCTGCAATGCGAGCGCGTTCATCACCGTCGCGAGCATGCCGATGTAGTCCGCCGTGGCGCGGTCCATCCCGGCTGCTGCCGGTGCCACGCCGCGAAAGATGTTGCCGCCGCCGATCACCACGCCGACTTCCACCCCCATGCGCACCACTTCGGCGACTTCCGACACGATGCGCTCGAGCGTCTCGCGGTTGATGCCGTAGCGATCGTCGCCCATCAGCGCCTCGCCGCTCAGCTTGAGGAGGACGCGCTTGTAGGCCGGTGCTGCCGCCGGAGGGACAACGGGGATGCTCATGGCGAGCGATGTGTCTTGGTTACTTGATTCCTGCGGCAGCCATCACTTCCTGCGCGAAGTCCGCCGACTTCTTCTCGATGCCCTCACCCACCACGAAGAGCGCAAACCGATTCACCCGCGCGTGCTTCGATGCGAGCAACTTTTCCACCGTGACGTCGGGATCCTTCACGAACGGCTGGCCGAGCAGGGTTACTTCGGCGAGGTACTTCACGACCCGGCCTTCCACCATCTTCTCGATGATGTTGGCCGGTTTGCCGCTTTCCGCCGCCTGTGCCGCATAGATCTCCCGTTCCTTTTCGAGCAGTGCACCGGGGATCTCTTCCTTTGACACAGCCAGAGGCTTGCTCGCGGCGATGTGCATTGCAATATCCTTGCCGAGTTGCTCGTTCCCCCCGGCGTAATCCACCAGGACGCCGATGCGGGTGCCGTGCAGGTAACAGGCAAGCGTGTCGTCCGTGGCAAAGCGCGCGAAGCGGCGCACGCCGATGTTCTCGCCGATCTTCTGCACGAGCGCCTGCCGCGCCGCCTCGACGGTCGTCCCATCCAGCGGCAGTTCGGCGAGCACCGTCAGGTCGTGAGGATCCTGCTCCCCGACGAGCTGGGAGAGCTTCTTCGCGAAGGCGAGGAAGTCCTCGTTACGCGACACGAAGTCCGTCTCGCAGTTGATCTCCACCAGCGCCCCGGTCTGGCCGTTCGCGGCGATCCAGGCATCGACCACACCCTCGGCGGCGATCCGGCCCGCCGCCTTGCTCGCCTTCGCACCGCTCTTGATCCTGAGCAGGTCGGCGGCGGCCGTCATGTCACCGCCCGCCTCTGCCAGGGCTTTCTTGCATTCCATCATGCCGAGGCCGGTCGCCTCGCGCAGTTCCTTCACCATCGACGCGGTGATTTCCGCCATTACCCATCTCCGAAGCGGCGGGCGCAGCGCCCGCGCGCGTGATATCCGTTTGGTGCGTCTGCCGGCGCGCTACTGCTGCGCCGGGACACCCTCCTCGCCGCCTTCCTCGAGTTCGACGAACTCGTCGCTCACGATCTCGCGGATGATCTGGCTGCGACCTTCGAGAATCGCGTCCGCTACACCGCGGGCATAAAGGCGGATGGCGCCGCTCGAATCGTCGTTGCCCGGGATCACGTAGTCCACGCCGTCCGTGGAGTTGTTCGTGTCCACGACGGCGATCACCGGGATGGCGAGTTTCTTCGCTTCCTGCACGGCGCCTTTCTGGTAGCCGACGTCGATGATGAAGACAGCATCGGGCAGACCGTCCATGTCCTTGATGCCGCCCATGCTCTTCAGCAGCTTGTCGAGCTCGCGCTGGAAGAAGAGCGCCTCCTTCTTCGACATCCGGTCGACCGAGCCGTCCGCGATCATGGCTTCCATCTCGCGCAGCCGCTTGGTCGATTGTTTCACGGTCTTGAAGTTGGTGAGCATGCCACCGAGCCATCGCTGATCGACATAGGGCGACCCGCAGCGCATGGCCTCCTCGCGCACGATCTCGCGCGCCTGGCGCTTCGTGCCCACGAAAAGGATGGTGCCCTTGTTGGAGGCAAGCTGACGTACGTACTTGAGGGCGTCCTGATACATCGCGAGCGACGCCTCGAGGTTGATGATGTGGATCCGGTTGCGCTGGCCAAAGATGTAGGGAGCCATCTTCGGATTCCAATAGCGGGTCTGGTGTCCGAAATGGACGCCCGCCTCCAGCATCTGGCGCATGGTCACTGACACGATCGATCACTCCGTATGCTTAGGGTTGAGCCGCCACCTGCGCCGCTGGCGGACGGTCGCATCCGTTCGCCAGCCCACCCCGCGCCAAACACGCGGGGCACCCTTGCTTGCGCTCGCGTGTGACGCAGGCGCCTGAACCGGGCAGGTGTGAGTAGTTGCCGCCAACATCGAATGCCGTGTCCCACGAGACTTCACATTCGCCGCCGGCGCCGCAAAAAATAACCGCGAAGTATACTCGACGCACCCGACAAGGCTCAAGGGGCCGTGGTCCGGCCGACCTGGGCCGAATGGCCGCGGCACCGGCGCGACAGTCCGGTAGAATGGTTTGCATTCGTTTCCGCTGTCGAAAGCCCGCCCCATGTCCGTCACCATCAAGAGCCCGGAGGAGATCGAGAAGATGCGTCTCGCCGGCCGCCTCGCCGCCGAGGTCCTCGACTTCATCGCGCCCTACGTCAAACCGGGGGTCACGACGGGTGAGCTCGACGAGCTCTGCCATCGCCACATGGTCGATGTCCAGCAGTCGATTCCCGCCCCGCTCCACTACGCACCGCCGGGCTACGAGCCCTTCCCACGCTCGATCTGCACGTCGGTCAACCACGTCGTGTGTCACGGCATCCCGGGAGACAAGCGACTGCGCGCGGGGGACGTCGTCAACATCGACGTCACCGTGATCAAGGATGGCTACCACGGCGATACGAGTCGCATGTACTACGTGGGGCAGCCTTCGATTCAGGCGCGGCGCTTGTCCGAGATCACCTACGAGTGCATGTGGAAGGGCATCGCAGCCGTGCGCCCGGGCGCACACCTCGGCGATATCGGGTATGTCATACAGTCCCATGCCGAAGCCCACGGCTTCAGCATCGTGCGTGAATTCTGCGGACACGGCATCGGCGCGCGCTTTCACGAGGAGCCTCAGGTGCTGCATTACGGTCGTGCGGGCACCGGGCTCAGGCTGCAGGCGGGCATGACCTTCACGGTCGAGCCGATGGTGAACGCCGGGCGACCGGCGATCCGGCAGCTCGCGGACGGCTGGACGGTCGTCACCAAGGATCACAGCCTCTCGGCGCAGTGGGAGCACACGGTCCTGGTGACGGATGCGGGATTCGAGATCCTCACCCGGTCCGAAGGTTCGCCGCCGCCGCCCGCTTTCGTCGCGTCATAGACCGAACGGCATGGAGATCGCCCCCCCTCTCGTCGCCAAACCGTCGCCCTCGGTACCGCTCTGGAAGCAGGTCCTGAAGGAAGGGCGCGAGGGGCTGCGCAAGGGTTTCCTGCTCGGCTCGCCGGTTTCGTTCGTGCTCGTGCAGCACCGGCAGCTGGTCGACAGTCTGCTCAAGACCATCTGGCGCAGCCTCGACCTGCCAGCCGACATGGCGCTGGTGGCGGTGGGCGGCTACGGTCGCGGCGAGCTCTTCCCGTACTCCGACATCGATGTCCTGATCCTGCTTCCGCCGGGCGGAGAGAACCGCTACCGGAAGTTCGTCGAAGAGCTCGTCGGCATACTCTGGGACATCGGTCTGGACATCGGCCACAGCGTGCGCACCGTCGAACAGTGCATCGAGCTCGCCGCCCAGGACGTCACCATTCAGACCAACCTGCTCGAGGCCCGTCGGCTGGCCGGGAGCCGGAAGCAGTACGCCTGCCTGCAGATCATGCTCGCCCGCGATCTTGATGCGAAGAATTTCTTTCTCGCCAAGCAGCTCGAGCAGCGCCAGCGCTACAACCGCTCCAACGACACCGCATACAACCTCGAGCCCAACCTGAAGGATTGTCCCGGCGGGCTGCGCGATCTGCAGACCATCCTCTGGATCAGCCGCGCCGCCCATCTCGGGCGCAGCTGGGACGACCTCGCGGCCACGCGGCTCATGACGCGCGACGAGGTGCGCGAGATCAAGCGGCACGAGCTTTTTCTGCGCGGCTTGCGGGTGCGCCTGCACTACCTGGCCGGCCGGCGTGAGGATCGCCTGCTCTTCGACTATCAGAATCAGCTCGCGAAAGAGCTGGGCTACCGCGATGGCGTCGCGCGGCGGGCGAGCGAACAGCTGATGCAGCGCTTCTACCGCACGGCGAACAACGTCCGCGAGCTCAACAACACGCTGCTGCTCAACCTGCGCACGCGCATGCAGCCGCCGCCGGAAGCGCCGCCCTCGCCGCTCAACGAGCGGTTCGAGGCCCGCCACGAGCTGCTCGAAGCGCGCACGAGCGACCTGTTCGAGCGCGAACCCACCGCCATCCTCGAGACCTTCCTGGTCCTGCAGCAGCACCTCGAGCTGCAGGGCATCGGCCCCGAAACCCTGCGCGCGCTGCGCCGGGCAAGCCGCAGCATCGGGAGCACATTCCGCCGCGATCCGCGCAATCAGGCGCTGTTCCTCGCCATCCTGCGCGAGCCGCATGCCCTGGTCCGGGTGCTGCGGCTCATGAACCAGTGCGGCGTGCTGGCGCGCTACGTTCCGGAGTTCGGTCGCATCGTCGGCCAGATGCAGCACGACCTCTTCCACGTCTACACGGTGGACGAGCACATCATGAAAGTGCTGCGCAACCTGCGCCGTTTCACGATCAAGGAATTCACCCATGAGTACCCGCTTTGCAGCCGGCTGATCGGGGACTTTCGCCAGCCCGAGCTGCTCTACATCGCGGCCCTCTTCCACGACATCGCCAAGGGGCGCGGCGGCGATCACTCGGAGCTGGGCGCGGTGGACGCGCGCCGCTTCTGCCGCCGGCACGGACTCGCGCGCGAGGAAACAGACCTCGTCGCCTGGCTCGTCCGCGATCACCTCGTGATGTCGTCCACGGCGCAGAAATCCGACCTCTCCGATCCGGCGGTGGTGATGAGCTTCGCCGCCCGCGTGCAGACCCCGCGGCGGCTCGGCGCGCTCTATCTGCTCACCGTCGCGGATATCCGCGGCACCAGCCCGAAGGTCTGGAACGGGTGGAAGGCGAAGCTCCTCGAGGATCTCTTCTGGGCAACTCAGCGCGCGCTGGCGGGCGACGGTTCCGCAATCGATGTGACGCTCACGCGGCGCAAGGCGGAGTCGCGGGCGAAGCTCAGGTTGTACGCGATCGGCGAAGGGACGGAGGACGCGCTGTGGGACAAGCTCGATACCGCCTACTTTCTGCGCCACGATGTACAGGAAATCGCCTGGCACACGCGGCAGCTCTTCTTCCGGCCGAACACGCCGCAGCCCGTGGTGAAGGCGCGCCTCTCGCCCGCGGGCGAGGGTCTGCAGGTCATGATCTACACCCGCGACGAGAAGGATCTATTTGCGCAGATATGCAGCTTTTTCGAGCGCATGAACTACAACATCGTCGAGGCCAAGATCTACACCACCCGTCACGGTTACGCTCTCGACAGCTTTCAGGTGCTGGACGTGTTCAACAAGACCGCCCACTACCGCGACGTGATCAGCACCATCGAGCATGAGCTCGCCGACCGGCTGATGCGCAGGACACCGCTGGATCCGCCTGCATCGGGGCGGCTGTCGCGCCATCTCAAGCACTTTCCGATCACCCCGGCGGTGGGACTGTACCCCGACGAGCGCGGCGCGTTCCACGTGCTTTCGATCGTCGCCGGCGACCGCCCGGGCCTGCTTTCGCGAATCTCCCGCATCCTTGCCGACTATGGCGTCCTGGTGCACACCGCGAAGATCAACACGCTCGGCGAGCGCGCCGAAGACACCTTTCTCGTGACCGGAGCCGCGCTGCGCGACGCGAAATCGACGCTGCGTCTGGAATCGGATCTGCTCGCCGCGCTGGAGTCCTGACGCCGAGCTCACTCGTCGGGAACGGGCAGATCGGGAAACAGGACCTCGCTGAAACCGAAGTTCCTCAAGTCGCGAATGCGCATCGGGTACAGGATGCCGTGGAGGTGATCGACCTCGTGCTGCACGACCCGCGCGTGGAACCCCGAGACGGTGCGATCGATGGCCGCGCCGTGCTGGTCGAACCCCTGGTAGCGCAGCTCGCGATAACGCGGCACCAGCCCACGCATCCCCGGCACCGAAAGGCATCCTTCCCAGCCCTCCTCCATCTCCGGCCGCACCGGCATGAGCACCGGGTTGACGAGCACGGTATAGGGGACTGTCTCGACGTCCGGATAGCGCGGGTTCTGCGTCACGCCGAAGACGACCACCTGCAGGCCGACGCCGATCTGCGGGGCGGCGAGCCCGGCGCCGTCGAGCGCCGCCATGGTGTCGTGCATGTCCTCGAGCAGTGCGTCGAGCGCGGCGGTGCCGAACTCGCGCACCGGTTGCGCCGGCACCAGGAGCCGGCGATCGCCCATCTTGAGCACCGGCCTAATCGCCATGAACTTCCACCAGGCGGTCGAGCACGCGCTTCACCTTGCCGACGGCCGCCTGCAGGGTGACCTGCAGCTCCGGCAGCCGGATGCCGTCCCGACTGCTGCCGCGCCCCGCGGCAGCGTTCGCGATCACCGCGATCGCCGCGTACTCGAGCCCGATCTCGCGTGCCAGGGCGGCCTCCGGCATGCCGGTCATCCCGACCATGTCGACGCCGTCGCGCTCCAGCCGATCGATCTCCGCCGCTGTCTCGAGCCGGGGTCCCTGCGTGGCGCCGTAGACGCCGCCGAGCTTGAGCGGCACGTCCGCGAGTTGCGCTGCGCGCAGGCACTTCTCCTGTAGCGGGCGCGAATACGGGGCCGTGAAGTCGATGTGCGTGACGGGCTGGTCCGAGCCCTCGAAGAAGGTGTTTTTGCGGCTGTGCGTGTAATCGATGATCTGATCGGGAAGCACGAGGGCGCCCGCTTCCAGGTCCGAGCGGATGCCGCCCACCGACGCGATCGCGATCACCCCGCTCACGGCGAGCGAGTGCAGCGCCCAGATGTTGGCGCGATAGTTGACCAGGTGCGGCGGGATGGTGTGGCCGTATCCGTGGCGCGCCAGGAAAACGACCTCGGTACGGTTGAGGTGACCGAAGGTGAGAGCGCCAGACGGATCGCCGTAGGGCGTGCGCACGACGCGCTGTCCGCTCACTTCCAGGTTGGTCAGCTGGGCGACGCCGGAGCCACCGATGATCGCGAGCATGGGCGGGGCTCAGGTTGCCGGCAGCGCGTAGATCGCGGGCAGATTGCGCCACGCCCCGTGCACGTCCATGCCGAAGCCGAAGACATAGCGATCCGGCACGCGCACGCCCACGAAGTCAGCGGCAATGGGCTTCGGCCGGCCGATGTCCTTGTCGGCCAGCACCGCGGAGTGGAAGGCGGTCGCGCCGCCCTCCAGGATGCGCGTGCGCACCGCGGCAAGGGTCTGCCCTTCGTCCAGGATGTCGTCCAGCACCAGCACCACCCGCCCCGCGACGCTTTCCTTCGGTCCGACCTGCCAGCTGATCTCGCCACCCCGCGTCCCGCGCCGGTAACGGGTCACGTGGATGTAATCGAAATCGAGGGGAAAGTGGAGCTGGGGCAGCAGGTGGCCCGTGAACACCACCGCACCGCCCATCACCGAGAGCACGAGCGGCCGGCGCTCGCGCAGGCGTGCCGTGATCTCCTCGCTGACGCGGCGCACGGCCGCGGCCACGGTGCCCGCGGAGCAGATCTCGTCCGCGGTCTGCAGGATCTTCCAGGCATCCGCCGCTGCGATCGCGTCAGGCATTGAAAGGGTCGAGGTCGTGGTCCGAGGATCCACGCTGAATCATACCGGGTTGCGCCGGGCTCAACCGAGCTCTCCTGCCACTGCCTTGATATACGCCCGCAGGCCGTCCTGTACCTCCGAGTGGCGCAAGCCGTACTGAATCGTTGCCTGCAGATAGCCCAACTTCGATCCGCAATCGTAGCGGGTGCCCTTGAAGGCATAGGCGAGGAAGGGCTCCTCCGCGAGCAGCGCCGCGATCCCGTCGGTGAGCTGGATCTCCCCGCCCGCGCCCGGCGTGACGGTGCGCAGATGGTGAAAGATCTGCGGCGTCAGGATGTAGCGCCCGACCACCGCGAGATTGCTCGGCGCCACCTCCGGCTTCGGCTTTTCGACGATGCCCTCGATCTCGTGCAGCCTCTCGCCGATCGGGGTGCTGCGCACGATGCCGTAGCTCGAAGTCTCCGTGCGCGGCACGGTCTGCACGCCCAGGATCGAGCAGTGGCGATACTCGAAGACCTCGACCATCTGCTGGATCGCGGTCGGCGCGGCGTCGATGAGGTCGTCGGCCAGGATCACGGCGAACGGGTGATCGCCGACCACGTTGGCCGCGCACAGCACCGCATGGCCCAGCCCGAGCGGGTCGGCCTGGCGGATGTACACGCAGTTGACGTTCTTCGGAATGATGCCGCGCACGATGGCGAGCAACTCCTGCTTGCCGCGCGCTTCGAGCTCGGTTTCCATTTCGTATGCCTTGTCGAAGTGGTCCTCGATCGCGCGTTTACCGCGGCCGGTGATGAAGATCATGTCCGTGATCCCGGCCGACATCGCCTCCTCCACTGCGTGCTGGATCAGCGGCTTGTCGACGATCGGCAGCATCTCCTTCGGACTCGCCTTGGTCGCGGGCAGAAACCGCGAGCCCATGCCCGCCACCGGAAAAACTGCCTTCGTAATCAGTTTCATGCAGAACTCCCTTGTCGAGAACTTGGTGAATCACCTAACAGCGCCATCAACCCATCCTCGTCGAGCACCGGGATCTCGAGCGCGAGTGCGCGCTCGTACTTCGCACCCGGATCGGCGCCGACGACGACGTAATCCGTCTTGCGCGACACGCTCCCCGCCACCTTTCCGCCCGCGGCCTCGATGCGCCCCTGGGCTTCCTCGCGGCTCAAGTGCGGGAGCGTTCCGGTCAGCACGAAGGTCTTGCCGTGCGCGGCACCCACGCGGATCGCCCTACCGACCAGCTTTGCCCACTTCACGCGAGCCCTTCTGCGAAGTGAGACGATCACCTCCCGGTTATGGCGTTCCGAGAAAAAACTCGCGATGCTCGCCGCCACGACCGGTCCGACATCGGGAACCTGTTCAAGTGCCGCGGGCCCCGCCTTCATCATCGCGCACAGGCGGCCGAAATGCTGCGCCAGATCCTTCGCTGTCGCCTCCCCGACATTGCGGATGCCCAGCGCGTAGATGAAGCGGGCAAGGGTCGTATTCTTGCTGGCCTCGATCGCGGCCATGACGTTCGCCGCCGACTTTTCCGCCATCCGGTCGAGATCGGCGAGCGTCGCCTCGTTCAAGCGATAGAGGTCGGACGGGTCACGCACGAGGTCCCGGTCCACCAGTTGATCGACCAGCTTCTCTCCCAGCCCCTCGATATCCATGGCGCGCCGCGACGCAAAGTGCAGGAGCGCCTGTTTGCGCTGTGCGGGGCAGTAGAGTCCGGCGGTGCACCGCGCCACGGCCTCGTCCGGCAGGCGCTCGACGCGCGAGCCGCAGACCGGGCACAGCGCCGGCATCACGAACACGCGGCTCGTGGCGGGCCGCCGCTCGCGGACGACCGACACCACTTCCGGGATCACGTCGCCGGCCCGCCGCACCAGCACCTGATCGCCGATGCGCACGTCCTTGCGGCGGATCTCGTCCTCGTTGTGCAGGGTCGCGTTGGTGACCGTGACACCGCCCACGAACACGGGCTTGAGCCGCGCCACAGGGGTCAGCGCCCCGGTGCGGCCGACGTTGACTTCGATGTCCATGACTTCGGTGACAGCTTCTTCGGCGGGGTACTTGTGGGCGATGGCAAAGCGCGGCGCGCGCGCGACGAAGCCGAGCCGCTCCTGCGCCTTGAGATCGTTCACCTTGTACACCACCCCGTCGATTTCGTAGGGCAGCCGGTCGCGCTGCTCGCCGATCTCGCGGTAGTAGTCGAGCAGGCGCGCCACCCCGGATGCCACCCGCCGCTCGGGCGCCACGCGGAACCGCTGCCGCATCAGGTATTGCAGCAACTCGGCGTGCTTCGTCCAATGCTCCGCCGCGCCCTCGACTGCGCCGATGCCGTAGGCGAAGAACGTGAGCGGGCGCCGCGCGGTCACCTTGGGATCGAGCTGCCGCAGGCTGCCGGCGGCCGCATTGCGCGGATTGGCGAATATCTTCTCGCCGCGCGCAAGCTGATCGCGATTGAGCTTCTCGAAGTCGCGCTTGAGCATGATCACTTCACCGCGCACCTCGAGCAGGCGCGGCGGGCTCGGGTCCGCCAGGCGCAGCGGGATCGCGCGCACGGTGCGAAGATTGGCCGTAACGTCCTCGCCGGTGAAGCCGTCGCCACGCGTGGCGCCGACGGCAAAGCGGCCGTCCTCGTAGGCAAGGCTGATCGCCAGACCGTCGAATTTGGGCTCGGTCGCGTATTCGATCGCGTCCACCCCCAGTGCCTCGCGCGCCCTTCGATCGAACGCGATTACGTCTTCCTCGCCGAATGCGTTATTGAGCGAGAGCATCGGCACGCGATGCGTGACCGCCGCGAAGTCCGCACGGGGCGCGGCGCCCACGCGCTGGCTCGGCGAATCGGGCGTCACCAGATCGGGGTGGGCCGCCTCCAGAGCCAGCAGCTCCCGAAAGAGCGCGTCGTATTCGCTATCGGGAACGCTCGGCTGATCCAGGACGTGGTAGCGGTAGTTGTGGGTGTCGATCTCCTCCCTCAACGCCCGCAACCGGCGGACGACGTCGGCCGGCACCGACGTCGACATCAGGAAAAGAGTCTGAGCGCGAGCCCGCTGCCGGGCACGATGCCGCGCGCCTTGAGCGCACCCTGAATGGTCTCGATCTGGCCGGAAATCTTATCGAGGCCGGTCGGACTCAAGGGCGTGCGCTTGTCGTCGACGATCGTCCCATTGAGGCCGTTGGCGAAGTGCCGGGCGAGCTCCGTCATGCGGCGGAACGTCTGGCGCCCATCGGGCACTCGCGCGACGTCGATCACGAGCGTTACGCCCTCGCTGCGCAGATGCTTCATCGAACTCGCCTCGAACGGCACCCCGTCCATGCTTGCGAGCACGACCAGGGTCGCGCCGTGGTCGTCCAGCAGGTGAAACGCGCCATCGGCCATGAGGGTGAAGCCGGAGGACTCGGCCAGCGCACGCAGCTTCGTTCCGGAGAGTCCGGTGACATCGCCGGGGATGATGTTGACGCCGATCGCAACATCGTGGTCGACGCAGAACTCGTCGAGCTCCACCGCCTGCGCCAGTGCGCCCGCCTCGTCGTCATAGGAGACGCTCGCCCCGAGGTCCGCGGCGATGCCGTCGACGATTTCGCGAAACCGTGCCAGTTGCGCCGCGGAGACGGAGCCGCGACGATCCGCCAGCTGCAGCGCGATGCGCATCGGAGCCGCCGGCTCGCATTCCGGATCTGCCAGAATCCAGGGACCCTCTCCGCCTTCACGCACTTCGATGCGAATCGGCTTGCCGATGCCGCCGAGCTCTTTCTCCGCGCGCGCGCGCGGTTCGCCTTGCAGCGGCGCGCCGCCGTCGAGCGTGGCCCGGTAGTCGACGTCCGGCGCCTTGACGTGCGCTGTCGCCTCGCGTACAGGCGCGGCGGACACATCCGCAACCTCCGGGTCCGGCCGGGCGGTGAGCTGCGGTTCCTGGGAAATCGACGGCAGATCGGGCTCGGCGGTGCGCGCGGCGCCTGTGTACGAAGGTTCGAGGCGCGGCTCGGCTTCGTCTTCGGCCTCCGTATCGGGCACGTCCGGTGCGGACGGCATGTCGGTGACCAGGGCCTCCTGCGCAACCCGGGCCTCCTCGATGCGCTGGCGGTAGCGCCTCTCCTGCCACACATTGAACAGGTAGACGCCTGCGATCACGATCAGACCGACGACAATCAGGCTCAGCTGTAAATCGCTCATCTCGGGTTCAGGCAGTCGCCTCCTCCTGCATCTTCATCGCTTCCTCCACGTCCACCGCCACCACCCGCGACACGCCGAGCTCCTGCATGGTCACCCCGACGAGCTGCTCCGCGATCTCCATCGTGATCTTGTTGTGGCTGATCACGATGAACTGCGTGTGGCCCGCCATTTTCTTCAGCAGCCGGCAGAAACGCTCGGTGTTGGTGTCGTCGAGCGGTGCGTCGACCTCGTCGAGGAGGCAGAACGGCGCCGGGTTCAGGAGAAAGAGCGAAAACACGAGCGACAGCGCCGAGAGCGCCTTCTCACCCCCGGACAGGAGATGGATCGACGTGTTGCGCTTGCCCGGCGGCTGGGCGATCACCTGCACCCCGCCATCGAGTATCTCCTCGCCGGTCAGGACGAGCTTGGCCTGGCCGCCCCCGAACAGCGCCGGGAACATCTCGGCGAGATGCACGTTCACCTGGTCGAAGGTGGCGACGAGGCGCTCGCGCGTCTCGCGGTCGATGCGGCGGATCGCCGCCTCGAGCGTTGCCATGGCCTCGTTCAGGTCGGCGGACTGGGCGTCGAGATACTGCTTGCGCTGGGTCGCCGCGTCGAGCTCTTCCACCGCCGCCAGGTTGACCGCACCGAGTGCCGCGATCTCCTCGCTCAGGCGCGCGATCTCGGTGTTCAAGGCGCCGGAGCGCACCCCCTTTTCGAGCAGCCCGGCAAGCTCCGCCTCGTCTGCGCCGGCGTCCTGAAGCTGCTGCGCAAAGCCCTGTTCGTTGAGGCGCGCTTCCTGTTCCTTCAGGCGCAGATCGGCAATGCGGCTGCGCAGCGGGTCGAGCTTGCGTTCGCATGCAAGCCGTTCCTCTTCCGCCGCACCGAGATCCGACTCGACGGTCTCGACCGCCAGACGTGCGTTGCCCACCTTCTGCTCGCGTTCGGCGCGCACGCCGAGCGA